>NZ_CP035501.1:3619583-3920000 GCF_004135585.1 Sphingosinicella sp. BN140058
TACGTTGCCGATGACGATCGCTATGCCGGTGCGATGACTTACCGCCGCTGCGGGCGAAGCGGGCTGGATCTCCCGGCGATTTCGCTCGGGCTCTGGCAGAATTTCGGCGGTGCCGACGTCTTCGAGACCGGGCGGGCGGTGCTTCGCCGGGCGTTCGATCTCGGGGTCACCCATTTCGATCTGGCCAACAATTACGGCCCGCCCTACGGCTCGGCCGAGCAAAATTTCGGCCGAGTGATGGAAGCCGATTTCCGCCCCTACCGTGATGAGATGATCATCTCGACCAAGGCCGGCTACGACATGTGGGCGGGTCCCTACGGCAATGGCGGCAGCCGCAAATATCTTCTGGCCAGCCTCGATCAAAGTCTGAAGCGGATGGCGCTCGATTATGTCGACATCTTCTATTCGCACCGGGTCGATCCGACGACCCCTCTCGAAGAGACGATGGGCGCGCTGATCACCGCCTATCGGCAGGGCAAGGCCCTTTATGTCGGCATCTCCTCTTACTCGCCCGAACTGACCCGGGAGGCGCAGGCGATCCTCAAGGCCGAAGGCGTGCCGCTGCTGATCCATCAGCCTTCTTATTCCATGCTCAACCGCTGGGTCGAGAACGGCCTGCTCGGCACGCTCGAGGAGCTGGGTGTCGGCTGCATCGCTTTCTCGCCGCTGGCCCAGGGCATGCTGACCAACAAATATCTCGGCGGCGTTCCGGAGGATGCCCGTGCGGCGAAGGGCGGTTCGCTTTCATCCAAGTGGCTCACCGACGACAATTTGCAGCGGATCCGTGCGCTCAACGACATTGCCGCGCGCCGCGGCCAGAGCCTTGCCCAGATGGCGATCGCCTGGGTGCTGCGGGATCCGCGCATCACCTCGGCCCTGATCGGCGCGCGCAACGTCGCGCAGCTGGAGGATTCGTTGGCGGCGCTGAACAGGCTCGATTTCTCGAGCGACGACGTCGCCGAGATCGATCGTTACGCGGAAGAGGGGGGCATCGATATCTGGAAGCAATCCTCCACCGTCAAACCGGAGGAGATCGCCTGACCCGCGGGGGATGGCGAGAATAGACAATGAGGGGGCAGGGACTTTGAGGCGTTTCGCCGGTATCGAACTGGGCGGCACCAAGATCGTGTGCACGCTCGCAACTTCCGCGGACCAGGTGCTCGATCGGCAGACGGTGCCGACCACGGCGCCCGAGGAAACTCTTGCGGCGATCGAGGCGATCCTTGCCGGCTGGTGGGCACAGGCGCCCTTCGCGGCGCTCGGCATCGCGAGCTTCGGCCCGGTCGATCTCGATCCGGGCTCACCGACCTGGGGCTACATCACCTCGACTCCGAAGCCCGGCTGGCAGATGATCGACATCGCGCCGCGGCTCGCCAGGCCCTATCGCGTGCCGACGGCCTTCGATACCGATGTCAACGGTGCTGCGCTTGCGGAGCTCAGCTGGGGCGCTGGGCAGGGTGTGCAGGACTTCGCCTATATCACGGTCGGCACCGGCGTCGGCGTCGGCCTGATCGTCAACGGCAAGCCGACCCGCGGCTTCCAGCATTGCGAGCTCGGACACGTCCGAGTGACCCGTCTGCCCGGCGACGATTGGGAAGGGGCCTGTCCCTATCACGGCCCGTGCGTCGAAGGTCTGGTGGCCGGCGGATCGATCAAGAAGCGCCTCGGCCTCGACGACGCATCCGGCCTGCCGTCCGATCATGCTGTCTGGGACACGGTGGCGCACACGCTCGCCCAATTGTGCCACACCATCGTCTGCGCCGCTGCGCCCAAGCGGATCGTGATCGGCGGAGGCGTCGTCTCGGGACAGAAGCATCTGCTGCCGCGGATCGAGCCGCTGCTCCGCGACAGCATCGCCGGCTATATGAGCATCCCGGACGGCGCACCCTACGTCACCGCCCCGGGGCTCGGCGACGATGCCGGCCCGCTCGGTCCGATTGCAATGGCGATGGGGATTGCGGCCGAGGACAGATCGTAATTCCTCTCCCGTCAGGGGAGAGGAATTAGGCAAGGTGCGGAGCTCAACGTCCCGCGGCTGCCACCAGCAGCTTGGTACCGTCGACGGCGGACACCGCTTCGCCCGCAGGCACCAGCAGGCAGTCCCCTGGGCGTCCCGCTTCACCGCCCACCATAACTTCGCCTTCGAGCGGCAACACCCAGCGTTCGGCGTCGGCCAGGGCGCTGACGTCGCCCGATGCCTCGACATATTCGAGCCGGAAGTGCGGCCCCGGCACCAAAGTTCGCGATGCGCCCGGGGCAACGTTGGTCATCTGCTCGGGCGGGTAGGGAACGCCCTGAGCGACCGCGAGGCCGTCTTCGAGGTGCAGTTCGCGCGGGCGGCCGTAATCGTAGAGGCGATAGGTGATGTCGCTCTGCTGCTGCACTTCGATCAGCGCGATCCCGGAGCCGATCGCGTGGACCGTGCCGGCCGGAACGTAGAAGAAGTCGCCGGCCTTGACCGGCTTCCAGTCCATCAGATGCTCGATCGAGCCGTCGAGCGCCGCGGCGCGCAAAGTCTCGGCGTCGGCCGCTTCGCGCAGGCCGAGAGCGATAGTCGAGTCCGGCTCGGCCGCGACCACGTACCAGCATTCGGTCTTGCCGTTCGCCTCGCCCTTGGCCTGGGCCTGCGCATCGTTGGGATGAACCTGGACCGACAGCCGCTCGCTGGTGAAGATGTACTTGACCAGCAGCGGCAGCCGACGGCCGCTCGCCTCCTCGAACCAGATCTCGCCGATCTGACGCCCGTCGGCCTGCGCGGCGAATTGCGGCGGCAGATCGCTCTTTCCCCAGGGTTTCTCGACGGCATGGGCACTGAGCTTCATCATCTGTCCTTCTGACGCTTGCGGGATGACAGCCCTGTCATCTACCAACGGCGCCTCATAGAGCGGGGCCGCGTCCGCGGCCAGTAGAGGGAATGCGCATGGAAGACAGGCAAAAAGGCGGGATGCTGGCAGCGTTCATCACGGTGACGACGCTGTTCTTCGCCTGGGGTTTCATCACGTCGATGATCGACCCGTTGGTCGCCTCGGTGAAGGGCATTTTCGACCTGACCGATCTTCAGGCGCAGTTGAGTGCCTCGGCCTTCTTCATCGCTTACGGCATCGTCTCGCTGCCCGCAGCCGCTCTGCTCTCGCGGCTGCATTCGGCCAAGACGATCATCCTCGCTCTGATCCTGATGGTCGCGGGTTGCCTCACCATGCTGTTCGCCGCCAACCTCGCCGTCTACACGCTGGTGCTGGTCGGCCTGTTCATCCTCGCCAGCGGCATCACCATCCTGCAGGTCGCCGCCAATCCGCTCGCGGCGGCGCTCGGCGATCCGAGATACAGCCACCTCCGCCTGACCCTCAGCCAGGCCTTCAATTCCTTCGGCACCTTCCTCGGCCCGATCCTCGGCGCGCACCTCTTCCTCGCCGGCATCGAGGTGAAGGAAGGCTCCGCAGTCACCGAGGCAGCGCGCGCCAACGCGCTCGCCGGCATCGATGCGGCCTATTTCTGGATCTCGGGCCTGATCGCCGCGCTTGCCCTGTTCTTCTTCTTCGCGCGGAAGGTCGTCACTGCGGCTGCACCCGTGCCCTCTGACGAGGTCGCCCGCCGCGGCATCGGTGCGATCCTCGCCGACGCCTTGTCCTCACGCTGGGCCGTGCTCGGCGGCGCCGCGATCTTTCTCTATGTCGGCGCGGAAGTCGCGATCGGCACCCAGATGGCGCTGTTCCTCAACTCGGACGCGATCTGGGGCAATTCGGACAGCCCGTTCGGCGTGCCTCTGGTCGGCGCGCTGATGGGCAGCGACGGCGTTCCGGGCGTCTCGCTGCAGGAAGCCGGCAAGGCGGTGGCGCTCTATTGGGGCGGCGCCATGGTCGGCCGCCTGGTCGGGTCCGCCCTGCTTGCCCGCATGCGCGCCGGCCTCTTGCTGGCGATCTTCACCGCGATCGCGGCGGCCATGTGCCTTTATGTCGCTTTCGTCGGCGGGGTCGAGGCGGGCTATGTCGCGCTCTCGATCGGTCTGTTCAACTCGATCATGTTCCCGGTGATCTTCACGCTTACCCTGGAGCGATCGACGGCCAGCGAGGAAGCGACTTCGGGCTTCCTGTGCATGGCGATCGTCGGCGGCGCCGCAATCCCGCCCTTGGTCGGACTGGTTTCCGGCTCCACCGGCTATGCGCTCGCCCTGGTCGTCCCGGCCGCCTGCTACCTCCTCCTCTGCTTGTTCGCGCTCTCGGCCGACCGAGTGAAGGTCGCGGCGGGTGCGGGCGCGCCGGCGCGGGCGACGCATTGATCTTCCACCCTCCTGCGCGGGCGAGAGGGTGAAAAGGGCAAGTTCGACCCTTTGAAATCCGCGCGCCCGCGCAACACATGCGCTGCTCCTCCTGCCGGACATCCGATGACTGCCGATCTCGCAATCCTCTACGAACACCCGCAATGGTTCGAGCCGCTCTTTGCCGCACTCGAGCGGCGCGGCATCGCCTTCGTCAAAGTCCCGCTCGGCGATCATCATTTCGATCCGGCCGGGAGCCCCCCGCCGGCGCCCGTGATCCTCAGCCGGGTGGCGATGTCGGGCTTCCTGCGTGAGCCGGAGCACGGCATCTTCTATGCCGAGGCCTTGCTCGATCATTGGCGGCGGCAGGGTGCCACCGTGCTCAACGGTCCCGAAGTACTGGCGATCGACAGCTCGAAGGCGCGGCAGCTTTCGCTGATCACCGGCCTCGGCCTGGCAATTCCGGGAACGCGCGCGGTCCATCGCGGCCGCGATCTGCTCGCAGCGTCGCAGGGCATGGCATTCCCGTTGCTGGTCAAGGCGAATATCGGCGGCGCCGGCGCCGGCATCGTCCGCTATTCCGACCGCGCCGAACTCGAAATCTCGATCGGATCCGGCACGCTTCCCGACAGCATCGACAAAGTGCTCCTGCTTCAGGATTACGTACCACCGCGCGGCGGCACGATCATCCGCATCGAGACGCTCGCCGGCAAGTTCCTCTACGCACTCGAGGTCGAGAGCAAGGGCGACGCCTTCGATCTCTGCCCGGCCGATGCGTGCCTGGCGCAGCCCGGCCGTGCCGCGATCGGCATGCGTGCGATCACGCCGCCGGCCGAACTGATCGTGGCGGCTGAGAGGATTGCCACCGCCGTCGGCATGGACGTCGGCGGGGTCGAGGTCGTGATCGACGACCGGGACGGGGTGGCTCGTTTCTACGACATAAACGGCCTCTCCAATTTCGTGGCGAAGCCGCTGGAGGTGCTCGGCTGGGATCCGCACGAGCGCCTGATCGACATGCTCGCGGCTGCGATCGCGGACCGCGCCGACAAGAGGGACGTCGCATGAGGTTCGGTTACTGGATGCCCGTCTTCGGCGGCTGGCTGCGCAACATCGAGGACGAGGGCATGGCGGCGAGCTGGGACTATGTCCGCCGTCTCACCCAGCGCAGCGAAGAGACCGGCTGGGACCTTTCCCTGATCGCCGAGCTCAACCTGAACGACATCAAGGGTATCGAGGAACCGGCGCTCGACGCCTGGTCGACCGCGGCGGCGCTTGCCGCCGTCACCAGCGAGATCGAGCTGATGGTCGCGGTGCGGCCCAATTTCCACCAGCCGGCCCTGTTCGCCAAACAGGCCGCGAACATCGACAACATTTCCGGCGGTCGGCTGGCGCTCAACGTCGTTTCCTCCTGGTGGGCGGACGAGGCGACCCAATATGGCCTGCAATTCGATCAGCATGACGATCGCTATGCCCGCACCCGCGAATGGCTGGAGGTGCTCGACGGCCTGTGGACGCAGAAACGCTTCAGCTACGAGGGCGAGCGCTACCGTCTGAAGGACGCTATCTGTGAGCCAAAGCCGGTCAAGCAGCCGCGCCCGACCATCTATGCCGGCGGCGAGAGCGAGAGCGCCAAGACGATGATCGCCACCCAGTGCGATGCTTATGTGATGCACGGCGATCCGGTGGAGGCGATCCGTCCCAAGGTCCGCGACATGGAAGAGCGCCGCGCCCGTGCCGGCGGCACCGACATGCAATTCGGCATGGCCGCTTACGCTATCGTCCGCGACAGCGAGGCGGAGGCGAAGCGGGAGCTGGAACGGATCACCGCGCTGCCGCCGCAGCCGCCCAAGGGCTTCGACAATTTCGAGCAATGGCTTTCGGGAACCGAGCTCGAGCGCGAGCTCAAGCTGCAGGAATATTCGGTGTCCAACCGCGGCCTGCGCCCGAACCTAGTCGGCACGCCCGAACAGATCCAGGAACGGATCGCTGCCTATGAGGAGGCGGGTCTCGATCTCCTGTTGCTGCAGATGAGCCCGCAGGCGGAGGAGATGGACCGCTTTGCCGCTCAGGTCATCCAGCCGATGAAGGCCGCCGCTGCGGCCTGACCTGGGGCGTCAGCGCGCGCTGAGCCTGCCGAGCAGCAGACCCGCGGTCTGGCCCAGGGTGGACGGCCTCGCCTCGGGAGTGCGCGCCACGTCGGCATAGAGGCGCGCGGCGGCCGCGCCGTCGCCGTACAGCTGAGCGAGCCGCGCTTCGACGAAGCGTCGGCTGGTCTCGGCGGAAAGCGGAGTCGGCTGCGCCGTCGGCCGGGGCGGCCCGCTTCTTTCGCCCTTCACCTTCACCGCCGCGAGGGCAGGGAGCGCGTCACCGGGCGCGGTGCTGCCATGGAGGACGTAATTGACCACGCGCCGGCCGAGATAGCCGCCGAGCGTCGGCTGCAGGCGGTTGTGGACGAAGCCGCCATGCGCCTGATCGTAGGCATGGTGCAGCCATACATAGTCCTCGGCTTCCGGCGGCGTGCGATCCAGCGGGCGGAGCCGGGCGAGGAAGCGTGCCGGCGCGCCCTCGTGGCTGGTGAACACGACGACCTCGTCGGGCCAGATATCGTAATAGAGCCAGTCCTTCTCCCGCTCCGACCACACGCGGCCGAACGAATGGCCCTTATGCTCCCTGGGTTCGTGGAACGCGACGATCTCGGATTGGCCGAATTCGTGCGCCAGCACCATTGCGGCGAGGCCGTTCACCTGATCGCAATAGCCGATGCCGGTGAGCGCCGCGGGGGCGTCGATCGGCCGGTGGGGGAGCTCGGTCTGGCTGACCAGGATGAGCTTGAGCGCGGCGAGGCGGCGCGCGATCCGTTCCGGGTCGCTCAGCCCCGCCGGCAGTTGCTGGGCGTCGTAAAGATGGCTGGCGAGGCTCTGCTGCAACGTCAGCTGAAGGAGCTTGCGCGCCGCCCGCCGGGCAACATTGTCGCCGGCCCTGCTCTCCAGCAGCCAGGGTGCGGACTGGACCGCGGCCCACCGGACGGCCGCTTCGGGAACCGGCGCGAACAGCAGATAGGCGAGGGCGGCCAGCAGGATCGCGGCTGCACCAAGCACCCACCGGCGACGCCGCTTCGCACCCCCGTCGGCATCATTCCTGTTTCGGGATCGGGAAAAGAGCCGCCGCATCGCTGCCGATTAGAGACTGCCGCCGATCCGTTCAACCGCGCCGCGCCGCGCAGCGCTTGCAGCGCCGGGGACGCCCGCCTAATCGGTCTGGCCGAAGGGAGACGAACGGTTTCTGAGCAGGGAAAAGGCAGCAACGTGATGTGGGGCGGCCGCTTCGGCGGCGGCCCGTCCGCGCTGATGCGCGAGATCAACGCATCGATCGGCTTCGACAAGCGCTTCTGGCGCGAGGACATCGCCGCCTCCAAGGCCCATGTCGCGATGCTCGGCGCGAAGGGCATCGTCGCGGCCGAGGATGCGGAGACGATCGCCGCCGGTCTCGACACGATCGCCGGTGAATATGAAGCGCACGGCGTTCCCGAGGACGTCGCGCTCGAAGACATTCACATGCATGTCGAGGCGCGGCTGGCCGAGCTGATCGGGCCGGTTGCCGGGCGTCTCCACACGGCGCGCTCGCGCAACGATCAGGTCGCGACCGATTTCCGCCTTTGGGTGCGCGCCGCGATCGACGAGGTCGACTCTTCGCTCGCCGCCTTCCAACGCGTGCTGGTCGCCCGCGCCGAGGAGCATGCCGAGAGCGTCATGCCCGGTTTCACCCACCTTCAGGCGGCGCAGCCGGTCACCCTCGGCCACCATCTGCTGGCTTATTACGAGATGATCCGCCGCGACCGCTCGCGCTTTCGGGACGCGCGAGCCCGCCTCAACGAGCTGCCGCTCGGTTCGGCTGCGCTCGCCGGCACCTCTTTCCCGCTCGATCGCGACGCGACCGCCCGGGCGCTCGGCTTCGATCGGCCCACCGCGAACAGCCTCGATGCCGTTTCCGACCGCGACTTCGCACTTGATTACCTGATGGCCGCGACCCAATGTTCGCTGCATTTGTCGCGGCTGGCGGAGGAGTTGATCATCTGGGCGAGCCAGCCGTTCGGCTTCGTCAGCCTGCCCGATGCTTTCTCCACCGGCTCGTCGATCATGCCGCAGAAGCGCAATCCCGACGCGGCCGAGCTGGTCCGCGGCCATGCCGGCCGCATCGCCGGTGCGATGACCGCTCTGACGATCACGATGAAGGGGCTTCCGCTCGCATATTCGAAGGACATGCAGGACGACAAGCCGCCGGTGTTCGAGGCGCACGATCTGCTGATGCTGTCCGTCCAGGCGCTCGCCGGCATGGTCGAGCAGACGCATTTCCGCTCCGATCGCATGCGAGCCGCCGCCGAAGCGGGCTTCGCGACCGCGACCGATCTCGCCGATTGGCTGGTCCGCGTCGCCGGAATACCGTTTCGCGAAGCGCACCATATCACCGGGCGGGCAGTGAAGCTTGCCGAGGAGCAGGGCATGGGCCTCGCCGAACTGGAGCTGACGGCGCTCCAGGAAATCGATTCCCGGATCGATGCGAGCATTTACGACGTGCTCACCGTCGATGCGTCGGTGCGCAGCCGCACTTCTTATGGCGGCACCGCTCCGGAGCGGGTCCACGAGCAGGTCGAGCGCGCCAGGCGCGACATCTGAAGAGGCGGTACGAACGCGCCGGCGCGGGTGGGGCCATCAAGCCCGCGCCGGGGTTCGCCGCCCGCGGCTCAGACGAGCCCGCCGCCGAGCGTGAGCAGGGTGGTATTGAACAGGCTGATCGTGCAGCCAAAGGCCATCACGGCGACGATGACGGTGCGAAGACGCGCTGAAAACGGTACTGCCATTGTGTATCTCCCTGATCGGTGCGGCCGATCGGCCGACTGGATGGCGCCCCTCTGAAGGTCTCCTGTGGCAGTGCGATGCCGCAACGCAGCAAAAATGGTGTCGATTGTTGCAGGCGAGTGTAGGTCTCGCCTTCAGCTCCGACTGATTTTCCACAACATTCTGCCGGATGGGATTCACGCCGGTCGTGCGATCCGCTAGGTTGGCCCCTATGCTGATGGCCTCCAAACTCGTCTGCGGCGTCTCCCGCTCCATCCTCGGCCAACCCTGGCAGTGGCGCGGGGCGGCGGCGGACGGGTTCGACGCCGGCTTTCAGGCCGACAGCCTTGTCGACCAGTTGCTGATGGCGCGCGGCGTCGTCCGCGACGAGCTCGACCGCCACCGCACGCCGACCATCCGCGGCTTCATGCCCGATCCGTCGATCTTCCGCGACATGGACGCCGCCGCCGAGCGGCTCGCCGACGCGCTCCAAGCCCGGCAGAAGATCACCATCTTCGGCGACTACGACGTCGACGGGGCAACCTCGGCGGCCTTGCTGGTGCGCCTGCTGCGCGATCTCGGCGGCGATCCAGGCGCCTACATCCCCGATCGTCTGATGGAAGGCTATGGCCCCTCGGGCGAGGCTCTGGTGCGGCTCGGCCGCGAGGGCGCCGAGCTGATCGTCACCGTCGATTGCGGCGCGCAGGCGTTCGCGGCGCTCGACATGGCGCGCGCCGCCGGGGTGGAAGTGATCGTGGTCGATCACCACAAATGTGCGAGCCGGCTTCCAGTCGCCCATGCTCTGGTCAACCCCAACCGCCTCGACGAGGCCGATGATGCCGCCGCGCACGGCCATCTCGCCGCCGTGGGCGTCTGCTTCCTGCTCGGTGCCGCGCTGATTCGGGTGCTCCGCGCCCGCGGCGCCTTCGCGGCGCGTCCCGAGCCGAAGCTGATCGATCTGCTCGATCTGGTCGCGCTCGGCACCGTCGCCGACGTGGCCCAATTGAAGGGTCTCAACCGCGCCTTCGTCACCCAGGGGCTGAAGGTGATGGCACAGCGCCGGAATGTCGGCCTTGCCGCGCTGATCGACGCCTCCCGCCTCGCCAAGCCACCGACCTGCACCGACCTCGGCTACGCGCTGGGCCCGCGGATCAATGCCGGTGGCCGCGTCGGCAAGTCCGATCTCGGCGTGCGTCTGCTTACCACCGAGGATCCCGAGGAGGCGCGGGGGATCGCCGCCGAGCTCGATCGCCTCAACGAGGAACGGCGCGCGATCGAGCTGATGGTGTGCGAGGCCGCCGAGCAGATCTGCCAGGCGAAGGCCAATCGTGCCGTCGCGGTGGTCGCGGGGGAAGGGTGGCATCCCGGCGTGATCGGCATCGTCGCCGGACGCCTCAAGGAGAAGATCGGCCGGCCGGCAATCGTCATCGCGATCGGCGAGGACGGCACCGGCAAGGGCTCGGGCCGCTCCATCTCCGGCGTCGATCTCGGCGCCGCCGTGCTCGCCGCCAAGGACAGCGGCCTGCTCGTCGCCGGCGGTGGCCATGCGATGGCGTGCGGGGTGACGATCGCCGCCGACCGGATCGATGCCCTCGCCGATTTCCTCGAGGATCGTCTCGCCGGCGACGTCGCCCGCGCCGTGGATGGCCGGGCGCTGAAGCTCGACGCCGTGCTCGCGCCCGGCGGCGTTTGTCCCGATCTATGCGACGCACTGGAACAGGGTGGGCCTTATGGCGCCGGCTGGCCGGCACCGCGGGTCGCCGCCGGTCCGGTGCGGATCGTCAAAGCGGATGTCGTCGGCAACAACCATCTCCGCCTCGTCGTCGCCGGTGACGATGGCCGCCGGATCAAGGCGATCGCATTCCGGATGGCCGACAGCGAACTCGGCCAGCAGATGCTGGCGGCACCGGCGCACCGCAAGCTGTGGATCGCGGGCAGGATCAAGCGCGACGAATGGGGCGACCGCATCGCCGCCGAAATGCACCTCGAAGACGCCGCCTGGGCGGATTGATCCGCATCGGGAAAGTCACTGAGGCTGTTCGCTGGTGGTTGACCGCCGCGCATTCCCCGCCTAATGCCCGCCCCGCCGATGCGCGAACGGAGCCTCTTCCGTTCTTCAATTTGGCCCCATCGTCTAGCGGTCTAGGACGTCGCCCTTTCACGGCGAAAACACGGGTTCGAGTCCCGTTGGGGTCACCATACTGAAAAGCTTAGGCTTTTTTCAGACCCTGCACCGGCTGTACCCCCGCAAGCGGGATCACCGTACCCCCGAGCACTTTCGCCGCAGCTTCGCGAGCGATCATCAGGGCGCGTGCCTTCTTGCCGTAGTGGCGCACCATCGCCGGCGACATGCCAAGGATTCCGCCGACGCTGGCGTCGGACAGGCCGAGCTCGAGCAGGTAGCAGCAGGCATTCTTCCGCAGGCCGTGGAAGGTGAACGTCGTTCCTTCCGGGATCACGTCGGCCGCGACCAGGTCTTCGAGGACCTCGCGGACTTCCTCATGCTCCATAAGGTCGCGCAGGCGCGCCTGGATGGCGCCTGTGGTGCCGAACGGCTTGCCGCTTCGGTCGTAGAGGAGGGTGACGGCGCTGCGGGGCAGGCGGGCCAGCTCCTCAAGCCAGAAGGGGTGCATCGGTATCGCGACGTCGACGCCGGTCTTCGCCTGGGTCAGCTCCATGATGCCGTCGCGGATCCAGCCATATTGCATGCGAATCACGTCGCTGACGCGCTGGCCGGAACAAAGGCCGGTGGCGATCGCGAGCCGTGTCATGGGCGAGGCGACCTTCAGCGCGACTCGCAGCAGGGGCGCCGGCCATGGCTGGTGCTCGCCGATCTTCAGCGCCTTGATACCCGAGGCCGGATTGTCGTCGCGGTCGCCGTTCTGCGCGGCGAAGGCCATCAGCAGCCGGAACACGGTCAGCCAGTTGTTCGCCTTGCCTGGCTTGTCCTGGTGGCGATCGCGCATCTTCTTGACGTGCACTGGCTTCACGCCGCGCACGGTGCGATGGCCGTCCACCTCGACGATCATGTCGAGATAGCGGCCGTAATTCTCCTTGGTGTCGCTGCTCTGGATGCCGCGATATTCGGAGCTTGCCCGATAGTTGGCGACGAGCTTTGCCAGCGTGCCGTCGGCGGGCTTCGGCCGCTCCGGCACTGGCCGGGACAGGCGCTGATATTCGGCGGCGAACTCCGGCGAGTCGATCGGTGGCAGCCGGTGATAGGTGTCGCGGCCCTCGACCTTGCGGCGGAAGTAGACGCGGCCGTCGGCCATCTGCTTCACGTTGGGGATCACAAGTCGTCCCATGTTTTGTCGCCCGAATCGTTGTCGGACGATGGCTGCGCCAGGTTGAACTGCGCGTCAACGAACGCCTCGAGCTGGCGCCGGGCCCAGAGCAGGCGGCCGCCTTCGCGGACCGGCTGCGGGTAGCGGCGCGCCTTGACCTTCTCGCGGAACGCCGTCTGAGAGACGCCGAGGTAGAGGGCGGCCATGTCCTCGCCCATTCGGGCGGGCCAATCCGGCATCAGGGCAATGCGCTCAGGCGTCACGGCTCGCCTCGCGAGAGTACTCACCTCCCACTGGTAGAGCCCTCCTCTTGGGCTTCAGCACCATCCCTATCGCTGGCGCGCCAGCTCCTCCATTGCGTCCACCTAGGACCCTGGATGGAGTAGGACTCCTGGCCCAACCCCTCGCGCAGCCGATCAGCTAGTGCCAGCGCGTGGTAAGAGAGCTCGGCCTCCGGATCGCTGGGGGGAAAACGTGGGTAGTGAATAAGCCCGACGATCACGCCCGCTTCCTCACCGCCAGTGTAAATGTAATCCGTGGGAGTGACGGTCACACAGAAACCAACTTCATCGCAGTAAGCGCGGCAAATTCGCGTTGCCTCGGCAAGGTCTCCAGCAATGAATATGCTGATTGGGTAGGATGAAGCATCCGCGACATGATAAAGACCCGTCATGTCGCGTCACCGAACCGGTGGAGCGCTTGCTCCAGGAGGCTGACCACAGCGCTCCAGCTTTCTGCGTCAATGCTGAGTCCTTCATACTTGAAGGAATCTCGCATGTTCTCGGCGGATGCCTTGCACGCCTTAAGCTGAGCGATTGCCCGCTCCTCATCTTCGAAGATCAGAGTCATGCAGCCTCTCCCGAGCACCAAGATCCACATTCACTGTCGGCGGCATCAGCCTCGGTGGCATCCATCGGCAAGATCGGGCTTGTGGAAATATGCTTCCGAAGCTCATCGACGCTCATGTAACCGAACGAGAAGTTCCTGGCCTTCTCGTGTCGATCCCACCAGTCCAGCCCCTCTGGGTTCATCCTCGCGCGAGCTATTCGGCTCTTCTCGCTGACGAAGGGGCAGTGGTCACAATTTCCTGTGCCAATGGGCAGTTCTAGATCAAAGCCTTGGGGATAAAGCCCGGGGTTTTCAGGGGTTCTCCCCTCATACGGAGTGCCCCAGAACCTCAGCACGTCAGACTTCCGAACACCAGACAGTGCCAAGGGAAAGGCCAAGCGCCGGTCCGCATTTCTGGGCCGGCGCGGAAGCTCAAACACACGATCATATTCGTCGGCTCGGAAGCCAATAACTTCGGTGTACGCGCCTCGCCCAAGCCCAATCGACTCCATGAAATCGTGCAGCACGCCGACCTTGCAACGCTCGGTGCACCATCTCCCCGTGATGGTGGAGAACAGGGCTTGTTTACGAGCTATCAGGCGTGACAGCGGCTCACCGTCACGCGAGGCGCTATTGTAGCCGACCTCCTCAAAGCGGCTTGCCGGACCTCCCCGGCGAAGATCGGTAACAAACTGAAGCCAATGGATCCGAACGCCCCACCGGCTTCCGCACTCATGGACGAAGCGGAGCGTCTCCTCCCGCTCCTTGCCGGTGTTGCTGAAGCAAACGTGGACGTCATCGGGCAACTTGCCGTCGTAGGCGTCGAGGATGTGCCACAACATATAGCCCGACGTGCGGCCGCCGCTGAAGCTGATCAGAGCCGGCCCCTCCACGCGATATGGGTTCGTCATGCTGCCTCCCGGTCGGTGCGGCGCGCCGAAAGTTCGTTGATCCGCATGATGGTCTGGCGGTGCCAGCTGATGCGTTCGTGCATGGCCCAGACGGCGTCGCGGCGATCGGCCAGAGCCTTGTCGCCGGGCGCGGTCTCGCAGGCCTGCTCGCGGCGCTGGAGCGCCTTGCCGGTGGCGAGTTCGAGTTCCGCCCAGGTCCGCTTCGTCTCCGATGTGCCGCTGGTGAAGAGCTCGGCAACGACGCGCCAGGCGGCGCAATCCTCGTGCGCCTCTTCGGCCGTCATCGTCCCGGCCTTGACCATGGCCGGATAATGCTCCTGGCGCAGATCGTGCTCGCGGCGGGCGACCCGGGCGAGATAGGGGCGCAGCGGGGCGCCGAGGATGGGCATGCGCATCATCCGACCCACCCGTCGAGATACCGACACAGGGCGGCGTAGAGCTGTCCCTGCTCCTCGTCCAAGCCCGTGAGCTGGTTGCCGGGCTTACTGGTGTCGCCGATCGCCCGCTCCACTTCGAGCGCGATCTTTAGCGCGTCGGCGAGTTTCTCGATCGGCTCGACCATTGGATCATACGCGCTGTTGTCGAGGATCTGCCCTTCCTTGTTGAAGCGCAGCAGCTCACTGGCGCCGACAACCGCCTGATGGGCGCCGGCAGCCGCCAGCGAACGAAGCTCGGGCGTGTCGCCGCTCATGCCGGATCTCCCACGTAAACGGCCACGGGCGGATGCCCTTGTCCGACGATGCGCAGGAGCACTTTTGCGCCGGCGGCGATCGCAGCGACCTCGGCGGGCGTGGGCTCCCAAGCCGACACCATGCAGGGCATGTCGCCGTTCATCTCGTCGCGGATGGGGAGGCCAACGCAGGGCCCGCTCGTCTCCGGCGTCCATCCCGGAGGAGCGCCGAGGACGCGGGTGCAGCCCTCAATCCGAGCAGGAATCATGGGATCAGCCCTCCGGCTGTTCGATGCGGACGCAGTTGCGTCCGGCTTCGCGGGTGGCGAGATACTTGGCCGGTGTGAGCCAGGTGACGGTCGGCTGCGGCCTCGGCGCACGGCCGAGGACGCGGAGGAGCGCGATCATGCGGCATCCTCCAGCACGAGCAGGCGGAAGCTCTTGCCGCCATGGGTGCGGATCGGGATTTCGTTGCGCTCGGCTGAAGCCGTGTCGCCGACCAGGCCGAAGATGGTGGAGAAGCCGAGTGCGTCCTCGATCACGGCGGCGAGGGCCGCCTCGTCGATCGCGCGGGCCGGGGCGGCGGCGCCGACCGCGGCCGTCACGCCGCCCTCCGCTCGGTCTGCCCGGCTGCGAGGTCGAGCAGGCGTTCGAGGACGGGAGACTGGATGTCGCGTTCGGTGAGCGCGCGGTAGCGATCCCAGTGGACCCGCTTGGCGGTGCCGGCGCGCGGCGGCGACGTGCCGAAATCGAACTGGTTCAACGCCGACCACTCGGACGCTTCGTCGTCGCTCAGCGGCGTGGCATCGATCAGCTCTCCGAGAGGGACGGTGCGGTTGCCGCTGGCGCCGCTGAAGAGCGGCAGCGAGATCGTAGCGTCTTCACCATTGCGGCCCTGTATGCGCGCAAGTGTGATCTCGTCCTGGTGGATGGTCAGCGCGTAGCTGCCGACCTGAGGGAATGGTGCAGGTGTGCGAAGCATGTTGCCTCCTCATGTTGAGGTGGCAGCTTATGCGATTATCGTACAGCACCGGTCAAGCGTAAAATGTACGAAGATCGTAAAACACGATTCAGGGTCTTGTTAGCTGTTCCTAGTATGTTCCAGAAATGTGAGCGTTTCGAATCGGAGAGAGCCCGAGGTGCAGGCGAGATATCTCTACAGGGTGGTGGTGTTCGGTATGCCGCAGGGGCCGTGGCGTTCTTGCCGCGATCAAGCGCGGCGCGACGCGATCGAGGTCGACTTGGGCGAGTATGACGACCACGGAAATTTCTATCTGACTGTTCCCGCCGATATCCAGGTAACGCGCGCCGATCGCCTGCGCTGGGTTGCCTGACCCTTACATCCTTGAAGCGCGCCAGATGATGCGGCCGACCATCTGAAACGTCCCGTCGCCGATGACGATGTCCTTGTGCTCCGGATTCGTGGAGCATGGCGCAAGCCGTGCGGGATCAATCTTGAACTGCTTGAAGGTGGTTTCGCCTTCCGCGTTGAGAACGACGTAGAAGCGCCCCGGAAACAGAGCTTTATCTTCCGGATCGACGATGATGGTGCCGCCGTCCTCGACAAGCTGATCCATCGAGTCACCCTTCACCCGCAGCGCAAAGGCGCGCGCCGGCATGCTTGGATCCGGCGAGGGCATCGATCCGACGGGGCGCTGCACGGCCTCTCTCCAGTTGCCGGCGGCAACCTGGCCAATGATCGGAATCGGGCGCGCCGCGGGCATCTCCGGCGCTGGGGCATCGCCGAGCAGCTCGCGAACCTTGTCCATCTCGGCGACTGTGAAGCGGCGCTTTCCGGCGAGCGTAAGCGAGATCTGATTGGGCCGGAGCCCAAGGTGCTCGGCCAAGCGGGACTGGTTTAGTCCGCGCTCGCGCAGGCGTGCTCTGATCTCCTCAACGTCCATACGACCATCAAGCCGCGTCTTACGATTACCGCAATCACGAATATCGTAACTTTCTGCTTGCGCTGAGTGTACGATTATCGCACAAGAGCGGCCATGAAGAGGCTGACGGATGAAATCATCGACGCGCTTGGTGGCCTTACGGCCATCTCGCGCCTGGTTCGGGCCCCCGTCTCGACGGTGAGCAGCTGGAAGACGCGGATCTCGGATGCCCGTCTGCATCATCTGGCACTCGCCGCTCAGCATGCGGGCATCGAGGTTGATTGGGCGTCCATTGCTGGAGCCGATATCCTCGCCGACCCCGCCGCGTCAGCAACTAACGGCATCGCGAATATTCCCTGCGAGACGGAGCAGGAGGCCGCGGCAGCGTGAGCACCGACCATACCGTTCAGAACCCGCCGGCGCTGCAGGGCGCCAAGGCTGCCACCAAGGCGCTGATCAAGGCCGCCGGCGGGCAGGAGGAAGCCGAGGGCTTCACCGGAAAATCGCAGTCTCAGCTTTCGAAATACGGTCTGCCCAACACTGACGTGTTCATCACGATCGATGCGGTGATCGCGCTTGAGGCGGTGACGCACGGCATGGCCGGGCATCCGCACGTCACACGCTTCCTCGCCCAACAGGCCGGCGGCGTGTTCGTTCGCCTTCCCCAGGCGTCCGCGGGCGCGACCGACTGGCATGTTCACATGGGTGCGGTCTCGAAAGAGGTGAGCGACGTGATCCAGGGCATCTGCGAGGCACTCGCCGATCAATCCGTTACGCCCGCCGAAGCGCGTAAGATCCGCGCCGAGATTGCGGAGGCGCAGGAGCGCCTCTCGCTCCTCGACGCGCTGGCAAAGCGGGCGGAGGGCGACGCCTGATGCAGTCTGCCGGCGCCCTTTCCCTTGCCGCTCCGGCGGGGCCGGCCCCGGGGGCACTGCCTGTCTGCGAGGCGTGGGTGCTCCCGGTTGCGGCGGCGCGGGCGAGCTTTGCCGCGCTGCGGCCCGGCGAGCGGCTGCTCTATGCGCGCGGCCCGTTCCTGATCCGCGGCGAGACGGCCGACTTCGTTCGCGAGCAGTATGAAGCCGGGCTCGCCCACCCGCTGCAGCCCCGCAGCCGTGCCTGCGACGGCTTCGATTACCTGGTCGAGAAGATCCCGCAGGCGCCGCTTCGGCGCGGGCGGCGGATCTGCGAGCGCGACGATGCGGCGACCAAGGCAATCCTCGGCGCGCTGATCCGCGCTGCCGATCGCGAGCGGATCTGCCCGACCGACGCCGATCTCGCGCGCATCGCCGGCCTCGCCACCCGCGCGCAGGCAAAGTGGCGGCTCGCGAAGCTCCGCCAGCGCGGCGTGATCGAAACCGCGCCGGTGACGATGCACCCGACGATCACCCGCGTGGTGACGATCGTGAAGACGGGGCGCCGAACGCGGGCGCCTGAGGATGCGCGGCCATGAGGGCGCGCGAGACCTTCTGCGCCGCGGGCGTGATGTTCGCGGGCGGCGTCATCTTCCTGGTGGGCCTGGTGGTGATGACCGCTGCCGGCGCCGCCGCCCTGATCAGCAAGCTTTTGGAAGGTCGGCCATGATCCATTCCGTTTCCAGATCGCGGGTTCTCCCTGCCCGCGAGCGCGCCGGGGCTGCCCCCCTTGAGGCCCCGGCGCGCACTCTTTGCTGGGCTGAAGCCCACATCGCCCGACGGAACGCCGCGATCGTGTTCCTGACAAGCAAGGGCCTGCGGCCGCAGCGCAAGGATCGCGTGGCCGAGGTGCCGTTGTGGATCGTGCCGGGCTGGGCCTCAACCTTCACCGACACCGGGCTGGTGGAGCTGGCCGAGCGGCATGGGTGGAAAATCGAACAGGGTGGCAGTCAGTGATCGAGATTGAAGCCAAGGTGCTGAAGGCGGCGGTGCAGGAAGTGGCCGGCGTTGTGGAAAGCCGGAACACGATCCCGGTGCTATCCAACATCCTGATCCAGGTGGAGGGCGGCAGGCTGTTCCTGCACGGCACCGATCTCGACATCCTGGTGTCGCGCCAGGCGGACGTCGTCTCAGCGAAGAAGCTACGCACCACCGTCAGCGCCAAGGTGCTGTCGGGCATCGTCGGCAAACTACCGGCGGAGGCCGTGGTGACGCTCACCCTGAGCAAGAACCATCTCGAGGTGGTGGCCGGGCGGGCGCGGTTCACCCTTGAGACTCTGTCGGCAGACGATTTCCCGATGATCGCAACGGGCGACTGGCTGGCCCAGTTCGAAGCGCCGGCGTTCAACCTCAGTACAATGATCGACCGGGTGCGCCTGGCGATCTCGACCGAGGAAACGCGCTACTATCTGAACGGCGTGTTCTTCCATCGGGTCGAGGTAGAGGGCGAGCCGCTGCTGCGCTGCGCGACCACCGACGGACACCGACTCGCGCGGTTCAGCCTGCCGCTGCCCGATGGCGCCGAGGATCTTCCGAACGCGATCGTGCCGCGCAAGTGCATCGAGCTGGTGCGGCGGATGACCGATAAGTTCGAGGGGCCGGTGAGCCTCGCTTTCTCCGACACCAAGGTGCGGTTCGAGATCGGGCAGACGGTGATCGTGTCGAAGCTGATCGACGGCACCTTCCCGGATTATTCGCGGGTGATCCCGACTGGCAACGACAAGAGGCTGGCGATCGCGGCCGACTCGCTCGCCGAGGCGGTGGCACGGACGCAGGTGGTTTCGACCGAGAAGACGCGGGCCGTGGCGGTCGCCTTCGGCCGCGACCTGGTGACGCTCACCGTGCGATCGGCGGAGAACGGAACCGCCGTGGAGGAGGTGCCCTGCGACTATGGCGCGGAGGCGCTGACGATCGGCTTCAACGCGAAGTATCTGCTCGACATCCTCGCCTGCTTTCCCGGTGGTGATATCGAGGTGGAGCTGGCCGACCCTGCGGCGCCGACGCTGGTGCGCGATCCGAAGAACGATCGCCTGCTCTACGTCATCATGCCGATGAGGGTGGCGGGGTGAACGTCTGTCGGCCCGAGGGAGCCGGCGCCGTGATGGCGTCGCGCGTACACGGCGAAGTCGATAACGACGACGCTCAGACCGCGCTCTATCGCGCGCTCGAATTCTTTCCGACGCCACCCTGGGCGGCACGCGCCGGTGGCGAGCTGATCAAGCTCATCGATCCAGAGGCGCGGACCGTGTGGGAGCCGGCTTGCGGGCAGGGTCACATGGCGGCTGCCCTCGACGAGTATTTCGGTGTTTTTGCCAGCGACGTGCATCCGTTCGGCCACGGCGCCGTGCTCGACTTCCTCGACGAAGGAATAGAGCCGCCTGAGTGCGACTGGATCGTCACCAATCCCCCGTTCCCATCGGCCGGGAAGTTCCTGCGCCTCGGCCTGCGCCGGGCGCGCCGCGGCGTGGCGATGCTCGTGCGGCTCGCCTTCCTTGAAGGAGGCGAGCGATCGGGCCGGTACCGGATGCTCTACGGCGCTGATCCGCTTTCGCTGTGCGCTGTTTTCTCGGAGCGTCCGGCCATGTTGCTCGGCCGCTGGGAGCCGAAGGCGTCGACGGCGACGGCTTACGCATGGCTGCTGTGGCGCAAGGGCGAGGTTGGACCGCCGCAGCTGCGGGGCATTCCGCCGGGGACACGCGCGCGGCTGACCAGGCCAGACGATGCGGCGCGGTTCGGATGGAAAACCGAGGCAGGGCTGCTCGTCGCGATGGGAGGGCGCGCATGACCGGCCCAATCGCACTCCTACGCTTCACCGCCGACGGCGAGATGCAGATGTGCATCGCGGGCGAAGAGCCGATCCGGTTTCTTGTCGTCGACGATCGCTGCCCGAATGACCGGGTCTACGAAGTCACGACGCGGATCGGCGCGGCCGAATTCGCGCGGATCGTGCCGGAGGACGCGAGCGTCGGCAGCAAGGCTGACGAGCGGCACGAGGCGCTGGTCGCTCGCATTGAGGCCGCAATCAACGGCCGTTCGCACCTGCGGAGTGTCGAGTGATGCGCCGGAGCTTCGCGGAGATCCGCGCGATCGCGCAGCTCGATGAGCGGCACGCGGTGCTCGCTTACACGGCCCGGCAGTGCGACATCGTCGAAGGCATGGCAGACGCCGGCAAGATCGGGCGCGAAGAAGCGGATCTGCTCTGCGCGCGGCTGAAGGCCTTCGCCAAGGGGATCAAGAACGGGTTCCATATCGAGGGACCGAACACATGAGGCACGCCGCACGATCGCACCGGGCGCCGGCGCAGCGCTGTCTCGGTCCCGGCTGTGGGGCCGAAATCGCGCGGTGGATGCGCTTCTGCGCCGTCTGCTGGACGCGCGTGCCGCGCGACTTCCGGGCCCGGATCATCGACGCGGGTCGCGCTCATGCGCCGCACCGCGTGTCGGCTCTCGCGATCGAAGCTGCTGACCGGATGCGGGCGGCGGCCTCGGCCTTGGCGCGCCGATCGGGGGACGGCCGATGACGTCGCTACGCAATTGGCCGACCGTGGCCGAGATCCAGGAGAAGGTCTGCCCGCGCTTCGATGTGAGCCGATCGGACCTGATCGGGCCTGCCCGGCGCCGCCAACTCGCCCGCCCCCGCCAGTTCGCCATGTTCCTGGCGCGCCGCCTGACGCCGAATTCCACCTGCGAGATCGGGCGCCGCTTCGGCGGGCGCAATCACAGCACCGTGATCCACGGATTGCGAGTGATCGACGGGATCGTCTCGGCCGCTGCCGACCAGCTCGCCGGCATCGATTGTGTCGTCGTCGCTGCAGCGGCCGAGATCGAGGCGGAGCTTCGAGAAGAGAATCGGCAGCGCGCTGCCACCATCCGACGGCTCTTGGCCGAAGAAACGAAGGCACTCTAAAATGGCATCCGCTGGGGGCAGAAGCCGAGGCGCAGGCGCGTCCTCGGACAAGGAAGTGTCGCCGATGCTGGCCGCCGCGCTGGCGTTCGCCGAGCGGGGCTGGCCGGTGTTCCCGTGCAGCCCGAAGGACAAGCGCCCGCTGCTGCCGACGGATAAGGATGCCGAAGGCAAGCCGATCAAGGGCTCAGGCGGTCTGAAGAAAGCTTCGACCGATCCTGCCCAGATCCGCGCCTGGTGGAGGAAATGGCCGCATGCGCTTGTGGCGATCGCGACCGGTCACCCTACGCTGGATCTGGGCGGGCTCCGCCTGTTCGTCGTCGACTTCGACCCGCGCGTGCACGACGAGACGGGCGAGATCTTCGAGCTTGAGGGGCTGAAGGAAGCGACGGAGGCCCAGATCGGCTGTGCGCTGCCGAAGACCCGCGCGGCGATGACGCCTTCCGGCGGGGTTCACCTCTACCTGCTCCAGGGTGACGACGGGCCGCCGATCACAAACCGGGGCAATCTTCCGCGCCACGTGGATGTCCGCGGGCTCGGCGGCTACGTCATCGCTCCGCCGAGCGTGATGGGCGCTGACGCGATCAAAGGGCAGCGTGGTTTGCGGTATCGCTGGCTGCGCGGCGATGCAGATGCCCCGCTTGCTCTTGCGCCGGCGGCGCTGATCGAGGTGCTGCGCTCCAAGCCCGGCCCGCTGGGTTCCCATCAAAGTACTACTTTGATGGGGGCCCCGCCGTCAGGCGAAAACCTCGCGGGCGACCAGCCCGCGGCCGCTTCCCTTCCGGCTCCGCCGGCACGGGCGCGATCGGAAGGATCGCACCCTTCCGGGGATCCGGCGGCCGATGCGATCCGCAAATACGGCCTCGCAGCCCTCGACGAAGAGTGTCGCGAGCTCGCCGCGACGCCCATCGGCGGCGGGAAATGGGGCGGCCGCAACATGGGCATCTATCATGCGGCGCTGAAACTCGGCGGCCTGGTGACGTCGAGACCCTATCCGGCGCTCTCCGAAGCGGTGGTGAAGGCTGCGCTGCAGGCGGTGATCGACGCCATGCCGCACAACGATAATCCTGCCGGCGCGCGCCAGACGCTCGAAAACGGGCTTACCGACGGCATGGGTAGCGGCCGTGATCTCTCCGAGATGGCCGAGAATGCCCGACGCCGATCCGCGCGCCCGCGCCGCGCCACGCCCCCCGCACCCCCGCAGCCGGTTGCGAACGATAATCCGGCATCCTTCCGGCCTGGAAGGGAGGTAGGCCAATCTGATGGCGCGGGGGGTGCGGGGGAGCCGGCGCTCACCGACGTAGAGCGGGTGCGGTTCACGCGCGCCTCCGAGCGGTGGCTGCTGCGTCGGATCGAGCATGTCGAGCCGAATGCCAAGGCGCTGACGGCGCTTGCGTTCACCGCCGGGCGCCGGGTGGCGGCCGAGCTGCTCGACGCCAATGCCGTGAAGGAAGCGATCTGGCCGGTGTGCGAGGACATCGCCGACGTCCAGCATGAAGACATAGACCGGGCGATCGACGACGGCATAGCACGGGGCTTCGATCCTCAGCCACTGCGGCTCGATCACAAGTGCGCCGGCTACCCGCTGACCGACTTCGGCCTGGCCGAGCGATTCCGCGACCGCTTCGGCGCCGATTTCCGGTTCACCACGGCCAAAGGCTGGCTTGGATGGGACGGGCGTCGGTGGAAGGTGCTCGACCAGGACAAGGATACGCCGCCGGCGGAGCTGATCGCCTCGGCCTTCGAGACGGTCCGGCTGCTGCAGCAGGAGGGCCGCGCCGTTGCCGATACCGGCGAGCGGATCGAGCTCGTCTGGAAGGGCGAGGGAAAGAGCAAGCACCAGGCGCTCGACGACGCCGATCCCGACGCGGCCGCGCTCGATTATTGGGTGCTGGTCGGCAAGAGCTGGAAGCTGTTCTCCGGCCTGCTCCGGGAATTTGGCCGCAAGAGCGAGGTGGCGGGCAAGCCGGTGGCGATCGCCAATCTTGCCCGTCGCTGGCTGACCGTGCCGATCGAGGATTTCGACTGCGAGCAGATGGCGATCAACGTCATGAACGGCACGCTGCGTTTTCCGATCGAGACGATGGCCGACGGGACGAAGAAAGCCTCAGTGCGGCGGGATAAGCATCGGCGCGAGGATCTGATCACTAAGTTGTCGCCGATCGTCTATGACGCCGAGGCGGTGTGCCCGCTTTATGACGGCATGTTCTCCTGGGCCCAGCCCGAGGCCGAGATGCAGCGCTACCTGCACCAGATCGCCGGATATTCGGCGACGGGCGACACCGGCGAGCATCTGCTGTGGTTCAACTATGGTGGCGGCCGAAACGGCAAATCGACGACGATCGACGCCTGGTGCTCAACGCTGGGCGATTATAGCGGCACGATCGCGATCGAGAGCTTCCTCGACCAGGGCATCAAGAAGCGCGGCGACCAGGCCACGCCGGATCTCGCCAAGCTGGGCGGAATCCGGATGCTGCGCGCCTCGGAACCCGGGCGTGACGCGAAGCTCGACTCCGCGCTGATCAAGGCGGTGACCGGCGGCGAACCGATGTCGGTGCGCGCGCTCCACCGCGGCTTCTTCGATCTGCTGCCCCGCTTCAAGCTGCTGATGAGCGGCAATTCAAAGCCGAGCATCCCCGATACCGATGATGGGATCTGGGGGCGCATGAAGCTGGTCTGGTGGCGCCGGCATATCGAGAAGCCGGACGAGGATCCGTTCGCAAGCCAGTTCCCGGAGAGTCGGGCGAACTGGCCGCTCAAGGATCCGCAGCTGCTCAACAAGATCAAGTCGCAGGAGCTGCCGGGCGTGTTCAACCGGATCCTCGCCGGCCTGATAGACTACCTCGAGCACCGGTTCGTCGAGCCGGCGTCGGTGAAGGAAGCGACAGAGGCCTATCGGGACTCCAGCGATCCGCTGGCGCGCTTCCTTAGGCTCTGCACGGTCCACGATCCGAACGGCCGCATTCAATCGTCGAAGCTGCACGAGGTGTTCGTGGCGTGGGCCAAGGCGGCCCAGGAGAAGGAATGGAGCAACAAGGGGCTCGCCAACGCGATGGCCGACAAGGGCTTTGTGAAGAAGGCGAGTGACGGGATGCAGTGGCTCGGCCTTCGGCTGATCAGGCTGGCATCGGACTTCGTTGACGAACATGGGCGCGTGAAGGCCATCTCAAGCGACCTGTCGACCGCGCCGCCGAACGAGGGCGAGACGCCGATCGAGCGCGGCGCATCGTGGCGGCCACATCCAGACGACGACTACGTGCCGGGGTTCGACGAACCATAGCTATCCTTCCGGTCGGAAGGGTGCCGGAAGGTTTGCCGGAAGGGAAAAGGCGCGGATTTCTGCGGCTTTGGAAGGGACGGAAGGTTTTGCGCGATGTTGCCGAATGTGTGTGCATGCGTGCGCGGGCGCAGGTGCGAGGGAATATATACGAATATCCTTCCAATCCTTCCGACCCTTCCGGAATGAAAAAGAAAGGGTTCAATCATAATGGCTTATGAGAACTTCATGACCGGAAGGTTGCGCGAAGATGCTTCCAAGTCCGGAAGCTTCACGTTTCAACAGGTTGAGGATCGCTTGGTTGAGGCGATGGACTTGTGGCGGCGCTCGCCAGATCGGGAGCGGGGTTGGCTTCACGTGAAGGCATGCTGGCCTGAGGTCGTTCGGCAGGGCTGGCGGGTCAACACCGATGGAGAGCACGACGAGCGGGAGGCGGTGCAAGAGCCCCGCCGTCCACGGCCGACCCGTGCCCAGATCGAGGCGATGGTGGAGGCCAGTGAGTGGCTTCTCCTGGCTCCGGAGGAGGATCGTCGGCTCGTGGCGGCCGTGCTGGTCTGTTATGCGCGCGGTATGAAGAAGGTGCCGTGGATGAAGATCTGGGATCGGTTCGGCAGGGGCCGCCCTGGTCCCGACGGCCTTCGGATGCGCTACAGTCGGGCCATAACCGCGATAGCCAAAGCCCTCGGTCAAAATAAATACCCATCGCCGGAGGCCTGAGAGGGTGTCGTTTTTGACCGCCCTGCCTCGCAGAGCCGCAGATTTCTGCGGGTTGGCGTGTCAAACGGGATGGTAATGCGGCAAGAAAATAAAGTGTGTTCGCCATCCACCTCAAACGGGGTAGTTTCCAACCAAGATGAGGCGGAGTGCTTAGCGGCGCTTCGCCCTTCGGCTTTCAGGGGTATGGCGATGGGTAGGCTGACCGCGTTCGGTGGCAGGCTTCAGCCGCTGGCTCCGAAGGTGAAGGCGCCGATCAAGGTGGTCGAGCCCTTTTACCAGAGCAAGGCGTGGCGCGAGCTGGTCGCCCGGATCAAGCGAGAGCGGGGCAACCACTGCGAGCGGTGCGGCTCGACCAAGCGGGTGATCGCCGATCACAAGCAGGAGCGGAAGGACGGCGGCGCGGATCTCGATCCCGCCAACATCGAGCTGCTCTGCTTCGATCACCACCAGCGGAAGACGGCGAAGGCGAGGGCGGCGAGGGCTCTCGGCGGCCAAGGGACGGGGGGGCATCAAAAGTCTGGAAGCCCCTCCGGCTCCTGACCGCCGTCCCCCTCATTCGGAGATTTTTTTGTGGCGGAGCTGGATTTTGACCTGTTCGGCGACCCGGTCCCGGAGGGATTTGGGCGTCGCGGTCGGCCGCCACATCTGGTGACGGACAGAAATCGTAATAAAGTCATGCTGTTACTCGGGCTCAAGTGGAGCCCGGGGCGGATCGCTGGCGCGCTGGGCATCACGCTGCCGACTTTGCGGAAGTATTATTTTCGCGAGCTCGCCAAGGCGGACTCGATGCTCGATCGGATGAAAGCGTCTCACTTCCAGTCGCTGTTCGACGAGATGCGAAAGGGTAATGTCGCCGCGGCCAAAGAGGTGGGGCGGATGCTTGACCGGATCGACGCCGCGCTGTTCGGCATCGGCAGCGACGACTCCGAACAGCCGCAGGAGGCGGCACCGGCCACGCGGGCGATGGGGAAGAAGGAACAGGCCGCAGCTGAAGCGCGCACTGCCGGCGCCGGGTCGGATTGGGGAAACGACCTGCTGCCGACGATCCAGTAACGAGGAAACATGGCGCTCCGACCCGAGTGGAATACCGCGCTTCCCGATTGGGAGGAACGGCTCCTGGCGGGCCAGTCGCTTGTCCCTGATCTGCCGCTCTTCGAGAGCGAGGCGGCCCGGGCGCTGCGGATCTTCAAGCGCCTCCGCATCCCGGACGTGCACGGCACGCCGACGATGCAGGTGGCGTGCGGCCCGTGGTACTTCCCGATCGTGGGGGCGGTGTTCGGCTGCTACGACCCGGAAACGCACATGCGGATGCTGCAGGAATTCTTCCTGCTGATCCCGAAGGGTAATTCGAAATCGAGCTACGGCGGACCGCTGATGCTCACCGCTGTGATCATGAACCGGCGACCGGAAGCCGGCTTCAGCATCATTGCGCCGACGATCAAGGTGGCAGAGATCGCGTTCAACCAGGCCGAGGGCACGATCCGCCTCGACCCGGAGCTGGACAAACTCTTCCACATCCAACGGCATGTCCGCACGATCACGCACCGCACCACCGGCGCCGCGCTGAAGATCAAGGCGGCCGATACCGACGTCGTCACCGGCGGCAAGGACGTCGGCACGATGATCGACGAGACCCACGTCTTCGCGAAGAAGTCAGACGCCGCGGCGATCTTCGTCGAGCTGCGCGGCGCGCTCAGGAAGCGTAAGGACGGCTTCCTGTTCCAGACGACGACGCAATCGAAGGCGCCTCCGAGCGGCCAGTTCAAGCGCGAGCTCGACCGGGCCCGGGCAGTCCGCAACGGCGAGCTCAAGAGGCCGGTGCTGCCGGTGTTGTACGAATATCCCGAAAGCGTGCTCGAGGGCGAGAAGTGGAAGAGCGACCGCAAGCTCTGGCACTTGGTCAACCCGAACATGGGCCGCTCTCTCGACGAGCAAGGGCTGTCGCAGGCGCTGGAGGATGCCGAAAAAGAGGGGATCGACCAGCTGCTGCTGATCGCCTCCCAGCATTTCAATATCCAGATCGGCATGGGCCTCCACGGCGATCGGTGGCGTGGCGCGGACCATTGGGAGAAAGCCGGCGCGCCGGAGATATGCGGATCGTTGGAAACCATGCTCGCGCGCTGCGAGGTTGCGGTGGTCGGCATCGACGGCGGCGGCCTGGACGATCTGCTCGGCCTATGCGTCGCCGGGCGCGAGCGCGAGACGAAGCGCTGGCTTTACTGGTTTCACGCCTGGGTCTGGCGCGACGTTCTCGATCTCCGGAAGGAGATCGCACCACAACTGCTCGACTTCGAGGAGGCCGGCGACCTGACCATCCTCGACTTTCGGCAGGGCGATGACGGCGTCTGGGAGCTGGACGACGGCGACGGCGAGGAGCGCGAGGAAGTCGGAGCCGACGAGGACATCCGCCAGGTGGTCGCGATCATAGAGACGGTGAAAGCTTCGGGGCTGCTACCGGAGAAGAATGCTGTGGGGCTGGATCCGCAGGGAGTGGGCGCCCTCGTCGACGCCTTGTCGGGAATCGGACTGGAGCATCCGCAGGTCATGGCGATCGGTCAGGGTTTCCGGCTGTCGTCCGCGGTCTGGTCGATGGAACGCAAGCTGAAGCACCGGATGCTGGCGCACTCCGGCTCGGCGATGATGGCCTGGTGCGTGTCGAACGCAAAGGCGGAACAGAGAGGCAATGCCGTGCTGATCACGAAAGAGACTGCCGGCAAGGCGAAGATCGACCCGTTGGTGGCCGGCTTCAATGCGACCAAGCTGCTCGAGGCGAACCCGGAGGCAGTGGTGAAGCCTGACATCGACAGCTGGATCGCGGGGCTCAGGGCGGCATGACGACGCCACCCAAAGGCGGCGCCGTGATGTCGGCGCGCCGATATTACGCCAGCGGCATCGCCGCGGCCGAAGCGTCGATGGAGCGCAAGGGCTCCACCTGGACGCTCGACGGGCGGGTCAGCGCGAGTGATCGAGACAATTTCGTCACGAACCGGGTGACGGTGGCGGAGCATAACGACGCTGGTGCGACCACGGCTGCTTCGGCTCTCGGCCTTTCTGCTGTGTGGGCGTGCGTGAACCTGATCGCCGGCACGATCGGCACCTTGCCGATCATGATCTATCGGTCGGTGCCCGGCGGCGTCGAGGAGGAAGAATGGGATCATCCGCTTTACCGGCTCCTCTCGGAGTCCCCGAACGCGGATCAGACTCCGGTCGATTTCTTCGAGTTCGCGGCCGCATCGGTAGAGCTGCACGGCAACGCCTATAGCGAGATCGAGACAGGCGCCGGCGGACGCATCGTGGCTCTAGACGTCCCTGTCGCCCCGGAGCTGATGACGGTCCGGCGCACGTCGAACGGTTCGTTGGAATATGAGTGGACCGACGGCGGCAAGCGGCGCGTAGTCCCTCAAGATCGGATGCTCCACGTTCGGGGCTTCGGCGGCGGGCCTCTCGGTGGCCTGTCGACGCTGGCTTTCGGCCGCCGCACCTTCGGCATGGCACAGTCGATCGAGCTCGCGGCCTCGGCGACCTTCCGGAATGGGATCCGTGCAAGCGGCGTCCTCTCGATGGCCGAGGTGCTGACGCCCGAGCAGCGCAACGAAGCCGAGCGTCTGCTGCAAGAGAAATATCGCGGCACGATGAACGCCGGTGTGCCGATGCTCCTCGATCGAGGCGTGACCTGGCAGCAGCTGACGATCAGTCCCGAAGATGCCCAGATGCTGGAGAGCCGGGGCTGGTCGGTCGAGGAGATCTGCCGGTTCTTCGGAACGCCGCCGCACATGATCGGCCATACTGCCGGGAACACGCACCTCGGCAGCAGCATCGAACAGCAGACGCTCGGCTTCGTGATCTTCGCGCTGCGGCGCAGGCTCAAGAGGTTCGAGCAGTCGATTTGGAAGCAATTGCTTACCCCCGCCGATCGGGCGCGGGGGCTGAAGGTCAAGTTCGACCTCCGCGGCCTGATGCGCGGGGACAGCAAGGCGCGGGCCGAGTTCTACCAGCTCGCTCTTCAGAATGGCTGGATGACGATCAACGAGGTTCGAGCGCTGGAAGGTCTCCCCCCGGTGGAGGGCGGCGAGATCATCCGGCTGCAGATGCAGAACGTGCCGATCGCGACGCTGATGGGCCACAATGGCGGGCCGCCGCTGGGAGACGTATGATGCTTCGCAAGGGTTTCGGCTTCGAGGTCAAGGACGTCTCAGACGAGGGCGTTGTCGAGGGCTATGGCAGCGTCTTCGGCGGCGCGCCCGATTCTTATGGCGACATCGTCCGGCGTGGTGCCTTTGCCGATACGCTGGCGAAGCATGCCGCCGAGGGCACGATGCCGCTGATGCTCTGGGGGCATCAGGCGGGTGAGGTACCGATCGGCCAGTGGGACGAAATGGCCGAGGACCGGAAGGGCCTGTTCGTCAAAGGCAGGATCGATATCGAGGATCCGCTCGGCAGCCGGGTGCACCGGGCACTGAAGGCACGCCGCACCCGTGGGCTGTCGATCGGCTACGAGACGATCGCCAGCGAGCCGGATGCCAAGCGCGAGCATGTTCGGCACCTGACGAAGCTGGATCTTTGGGAGGTATCTCCGGTCAACTTTCCGGCGCAGCGCCGGGCCCAGGTGACCGGCGTCAAAGCTACCATCGAAGCCGGGCAGTTGCCCTCGCTTCCCGAGTTCGAGGAGTTCCTGCGCGAGGCAGGCTTCACGAAGACGCAGGCCACCGCGATCGCGGGCAAGGGCCTGTCCCATCTGCTCCGGGGTGAGCCCGGCAGAGACCAAGCCGCCGACTTCTGGTCGGCACTGCGGGCGCAATCCGGCGCCTGATCTCACCCCGAAGGGAAAGAACATGAAAATTCGGTCGCTACTTGCGGCAGCGTTCGCGCTCGCCGCCACCTTCCTTGTCGTCCTCGATCCGGCTGCGGCTTCTGCCGGAGATCTGCTCAGCCTGACCGGCCTCGGTGCCCTAGTTGCGACCGGCGCGGGCGGTTCGGCTCGCCTCGCAATGTCGGCGCTCGAGCGCCGCATGGGCCGCTTCATGCGCGGTCCGGACGGTCACGATACCAAGACGGCGGCCGAGCTCGCCGCCGAAGTGAAAACTGCGTTTCAGGCGCAGCACGACGCCGTGAAGGCGATCGCCGAGGAAGCGCTGGGCAAGGCGAACGCCGGCGAGACGCTGACCACCGGGCTGAAGGAAAAGGCCGACGAGGCGCTGACCAAGCTCAATGAGCTGAAGGCGCGTGTCGAGGATGCCGAGCAGAAGCTGGCCAGGCGCATCACGGCGGACGATAATCGTGCCCAGAGCGCCGGCGAGCGCTTCGTCAACGACGAGGGCTTCAAGTCCTTCGCGGGTCAGACCCGCCCTCGCGGCCGCTACATCGCCGAGGTGAAGGACATCACCTCCCTGACCACGGATGCAGCCGGCTCAGCGGGTGCGCTGATCCAGACCGATCGCCGCGGCCTCGTCGCTGAACTGCCGCAGCGCCGCATGACCGTTCGCGCACTGCTCGCGCCCGGTACCACCGCCAGCAGCTCGATCGAATATGATCGGGAGAAGGTCTTCACCAACAACGCTGCACCGGTTGCCGAGGGCGTTACCAAGCCGCAGTCGGAGCTGCAGTTCGAAGATGCGACCGCAACGGTTCGGACGATCGCCCACTGGATGCGCACCTCGGTGCAGATCCTTGCCGATGCACCAGGCCTGCGGTCGATCATCGATCAGCGTCTCCGCTACGGCCTAGCGTTCGTCGAGGAAGGCCAGCTGCTGAACGGTTCCGGCACCGGCCAGAACCTGCCGGGTCTCGTGACCAACGCTACCGCCTACGCGGCACCGGGCAGCCTCGTCGCTTCGACGCCCGTCGACGTGGTGCGCCTCATGATCCTGCAGGTTGCGCTCGCCGAGTACCCGGCCAACGGCGTCGTCATGAACCCGATCGATATGGCAGCGATCGAGATGTCGAAGGATGCCGCCGGCGCGTACCTGATCGGCGATCCGCAGGGCACGATCCAGAAGCGGCTGTGGGGCCTTCCCGTCGTCGAGACGCAGGCGATCGGCGTCGACAAGGCGCTGGTCGGCGCCTTCGATCTCGCCGCGCAGATCTTCGACCGGCAGGATGCCACCGTCGAAGTCTCGACCGAGGATCAGGACAACTTCGTCAAGAACAAGGTGACGATCCGCGCCGAGGAGCGCCTGGCGCTGGCGATCTATCGTCCGCAGGCGATCGTCTACGGCGATCTCGGCCGCGTCCCCTAAGCCCGGCCCGGGGCTCGGCGATGCCGGGCCCTACCACCTGACGTTGCACCAGGAGACTTGAGATGACGATCAAGGCAGTGTTGCTGAAGCCGCTCGACGGCGTTCCGGAGGGCAAGGTCCGCACGTTCACCAAGGCCGACTTCGAAACGCTCGTCGGCCTGCACGCGGTGCGTGCCGCGACCGACGACGAGATCGCTGCGGCCGAGGGCAGCTCCGGCGAATCGCCCGACGCCGCAGACCGCAAGTCGGACACTCCGCCGGAAAACAAGATGGAGCCTGCGCCCAACAACAAGGACGTCCAGGCTGCGGCCTCGCGCCGTCGCACGCAAGGAACCAACTGATGGCCCGCGGCTCCGCTCGCGCCCGCGCTTTCGTCGCTTCGCAGGGCGGAGCCGCGACCCTCAAGCCGCTCGGCCTCGGCGGGAGCGCCGTTGCCGGTTCCGCCGTCACGATCCCGATCCTCGGCGCCACGCCGGGCTCGACGCTCACCTCGAGCACGTTGCCCATCGGCCTGACCCTCAACAGCGCGGCACGGACGATCACCGGTTCGCCGGCGGCCGCAGGCTCCACCGCCGTGACGATCACCGAAACGCTGGGCGGTGCGATCGGCACGCCCAAGGCGAGCGCGGTGACGCTGACCGTGGCACCGCTGCCGGCGATCGCCGCGGCCCCGGATGAGGTGCTGCGCAGCTCGCAACTGCCGTCCCGCGGCCTCATCCCCAACCGCCGGCTGCCGCATGTCGTCACCACGCTGACCGACAGCCGCGGGCTGATCTACAACGATCGCACCACGCAGCGGCAGAAGGGCGGCAACTTCGCGCTGAACTGGGCGAACGCCCTGCTCGGCCAGCGCATGGTCATGCTGCCAACCTATGGCACCGCGGGCTTTCGCTCGGACCAGCTGCTGCCTTTCCTCCCGGCGGCGATCGATAGCGGCGCCGGCCTGCTCTACGTCCAGTGCGGCGTGAACGATCTGACCGCAGGGGTGCTCGCCCCGGCGATCTTCGCGAACATCGTCACCATCACCGAGGCGGCGCGTGCCGCCGGCATGCTGGTGGTGATCGAGGCCGAGGTCGGCCAGAACGGGATGACGACGACGCAGCTCGTCAATCTGTTCGAGCTGAACGCGCGCCTGTATGATTATTGCGAGGGGCGGCCCGGAGTTTACCTGCACGATGCCCGCCTGGCCGTGATGGATCACGGCGCCAGCAGCACGGCGCTGAACTACAAGGCCGGCTTCGCGCCGGACGGGCTGCACATTCAGGGTCGGGGCGGCCTCTATTGGGGCGAGAGCCTTGCGGCGCTGATCGGCGCGATCGTGCCCCCACGCCATGGCGTGCGGATCCACGATCGCACGCAGCTGCCGGCGAACGGTCGTTTCCAGCTGGTGCCGAACCCGATCTTCCGGGATGCGGCGACCGGCGGCACGCTCGACGCCGGCATGACGGGGACGCTGCCATCGTCGGTCTACGCCGGGCGCTCCGCAGGATCGCCCACGGCGACCTTCTCGACCCAGGCGGATGCCGACGGCCTCGGCAACAACATCGTCGCCGCCTGCACCTTCGCCGCCGCCGGCGACAGCATCGTCGTTTCGCAGCAGCTCAATCTCGCCGACTGGCTGCCCGGCGACATCGTCGAAGCCGCCGCGGTGATCGCAGTCACCGGCACGCCCACCGGCTTCTCGCAGGTCTATCTGAACATGCAGAGCCAGGGCGACAGCGTCACCACGCAGCTGCTCGATGGTGCCTCGGTCACCAGCAGCGCGCTCGGGCCAGACAAGGCGTTCGAGGTGACGCTGAAGACGCGGCCGTTCACCGTGCCGAACTACACGTCGAAAACTGCCATGCGCTGCCAGATCTACATCAACGGCAGCGGCGCCGGCTCCGCCACCGTCGTCATCAAGCAGATGTCGATCAAGCGCCGCCTCGGCCCGTCGCTTGCTTGAACCGCCACCGCCAGGGGACGCCACGTGAGATATTCGATCAGGACCGTCACGGCGGCCAACGAAATCCCGCTGCCGTTCGATCTGGCGGAGGCGTTCAAGCATCTCGAGGTGCCGGAGCTGGCCGACGATCCCGCCGAGCAGATCAACGTCGAAGGTCTGCTGCGCACCGCCATGGATGCGGTGGAGCGGTTCACCAGCCAGGTGCTGACGCCGCGCTTGATGGAGATCTCGCTCGGCGGCTTCCCGGCGGTGCCGGAGCTGATCTCGATCCCGCGGGATCCGGTCACGGGTGTGACGGCGATCGCCTACACAGACGTCGACGGCGCCGCGGTGGACCTGACGGTAGCGGATTGGCGCTGGAGCGAGTCGGCCGCCGACGTCGTCATGCCTGCCTTCCGCGCGTCCTGGCCGAGGGCCGCGACCGAGCTGGGCGCTGTGCGGATCCGCTTCGAGGCTGGCTATGACGTTGGCCTGGCGCCGGCGTCGCTGATCGGCGCCGTGAAGCTGACCTTGGGGCACCTGTTCGCGAACCGCGAGGGCGGCGACATGCCGGAAGGCGCGATCCGCCTGTGCAGGCCGCTGCGGCGGATCACGCTCTGATGCCGGCGGTGCCGGCGGGCAAGCGCGATCGGCGCATCGTGGTGGAGCGACAGAGCATCGCCGTCGGCGACTACGGGCAGCCGAAGGCGCCGGCCTGGTCGACGTTCCTGAGCCTCTCAGCCCAGGTGGTGAACCAGAGCGGCCAGGAGCGGCGCGAGGCTGCGCAGGAGCGGTCGACGGTTTCTGCCACGTTTCGTGTGCGCCAGGGCACGAAGACGGCCTCGATCGGGGTGCAGGACCGGATCCGCTACGATGGCGGGCTCTGGGACATCACCAGCAATGTCGCGCTCGGCCTTTCCGATCGCGAGATCACGGCGACCCGGCAGCCCTGATGGCGCGGCGGCGGGGAGGAGGAGCGCGGATCGAAGGGGTCCGCGAGTGCAGCGCTGCGCTCAGCAGCCTGTCGAAAGGCGTGGCGCGCGGTGTCGGCAGGCGCGCCCTGCAGGTGCCGGCGGATATGCTGGTCACGGCCGTGAAGAAGAACGCAGCCGCGATCCGGTTCACCGGTGCGCTCGAGGAATCTATTGAGAAGCGGCCCGAGCGGGCACGCCGCGGGCGGCCGCAGGTGCAGGTTCGGGCGAACGACATCGCAGCGATCCAGGACGAATTCGGCAACAGCCGCATGGCGGCGCAGCCCTTCTTCCGCCCGGCGGTGGAGAGCGAGAAAGGCGTGATGTTCGAGGCTTTCGCTGCCGCGCTGAAGGACGAGACGGACAAGGCAGTCGCCCGGGCGGCGAAGCGCGCGGCGAAGAAGGCGCAGGGATAGACATGGCGGACATGCAAAGCGCGCTGCGCGCCCGGCTGATCGCCGCGGCGCCGGTGGCGGCGATCGTCGCGCCCTTTGCGCCGGCAGGCGCGACGCCGACCAAGGCCGTGTTCTGGGGCTTGCGGCCGCAGGGCAGCGGCTTGCCGGCGCTGGTGCTGACGATCGTCACCGGATCGCGGCCCCAGCACCTGAAAGGGTTCCAGTCGCTCCGAGCGACCACGGTGCAGATCGACGCGTGGGCCGACGACTTCGACACCGCCAAGGCGCTGATCGAGGTGGCGATCGCCGCCGTGCTGCAGCCCGGCACCTTCGCCGGCATCAAGTTCGGCCGTGCGACCGACATCGGCGAGCCGCGTGCGCTCGGCGAGCAGACGAGCACGGATTATCTTCACCGCCAGTCGGTCGACCTGACCATCTGGCATTACGCGCAGGAGGACTAAGATGGCAGGCGAGACGCAGGAAGCCGCCCATGGCTGGGGCGGCGAATTCCACTTTCACGACGGAACGGCGCTCTACGAGGCCGTCGAAGTCGTCGGCTTCGATCTGCCCGACGACGAGATCGAGGAAATCGAGAAGACGCACCTGAAATCGCCGGGCAAGCGCCGGGAATTCATGTCCGGCCTGATCGACGGCGGCGAGGTCGAGGTGCGCCTCAACTATCGCCCCGGCTCCGATACCGACATCAAGATTCGGGCGTGGAAGGCCCTCGGCAATTCGCGCGCCGTGCGGTTCATCATCCCGGACGAGGTCGGAGATCCCGCCTGGCAGGTCGACACCAGCTCGATCTGCCGCGGCTATCCCGGCGTGACGGTCGAAGCCGGCACGAAGATGGAAGCGACCCTGCGTCTCCGGATCACCGGCGATCAGACGCAAGCAGCGGCGGCCTGATCATGGCGACAGGAACGGTCGCGCACGCGACGAAGGACGGCCGCACGCTGTTGTTCTTCTACGACTTCGACGCCCTCGTTCTGGCGGAAGATGCAGCGGACATGGCGCTAAGCGATCTTCTCGCAAGCATGGCGAGCGGCTCGCCGCGGATGAAGGTGGTTCGCTCCCTCATCTGGGCCGGTCTCCGCACCTTTCAGGAGGAAATCAGTCTGAAGGACGTCGGCGCGCTGATGCTTAGCGAGGGCGATGCTCTTGGCGCCGCCATGGGCAAGGCGATCACCGCGGCGATGCCGCAGCTCAAGCCTGCTGGAGGGGCAGCTAAGACCGAAAACCCTCGGAAGCCGGCGAGCAAGGCTCGTCAGGCTGGGACTGGGACGCGCTCCTCGGCGCGTGGGTCGAGGAAGGTCTAGAGCCGGACAGCTTCTGGCGGCAGACGCCGCGCTCCTTCGAAATAGTCATGGGTGCGCGGATCAAGGGGCAGCGCGAGCGCATCATCACGCTGGCCCACCAGATCGAGGCGATGGCTCGCCAGAAGAAGCTCAACCCGCTGGCGAAATACCTTCAGCACAAGAAGCGCGCGCACGGCGGCGGCGATGCCGCCGTCGTCGGGATGCTCGAGGACCTGAGGGCCAAGGGCATGCACGTGAAGATCACCCGGCTGAAGCCGGCAAGCACATAGGGAGGCGAGTGTGGCGGGCGAAGGCAACGGAGTCGTGCTCGGCTTCCTGAAATATGTGCTCGGCTTCGACAGCCTGGCGTTCGAGGAAGGTGCGGATCAGGCGCAGAAGCGGCTGAACAAGGTGCAGCGCAATCTGCAGCAGACGGCCGAGAAGTTCACCAACATCGGCGCCACCATGTCGATCGGCATCACCGCGCCGCTGACCCTGTTCGGGGTGAAGAGCGTCAACGCCGCCTCCGACGCGGCCGAGCTGCAGAGCGCGTTCGACCAGACGTTCGGTGCGATGTCGGCGCAGATGACCGAATGGGCACGGGTCACCGGCGACGCGATGGGGCGGTCGACGCAGGAGATCCAGGGCGCCGCCAACACCTTCGGCATGTTCTTCAACCAGGCGGCGCCGACGAAGAAGGCCGCAGCCGAGCTGTCCCAGCAATTCGCCGTGCTGGCGCAGGATCTCTCCAGCTTCTTCAACACCAGTCCCGACGAGGCGATGAACAAGCTTCGCTCCGGCCTCTCGGGCGAGAGCGAGCCGCTGCGCGACTTTGGCGTGTTCCTCTCCGACGCGGCGGTGCAGGCCAAGGCGCTGGAGATGGGCCTGAAGGGGGTCAACAACCCGCTTACCGAGCAGGAGAAGATCCTCGCCCGCGCCAACGTCATCATGGAGCAGACCAAGACTGCCCAGGGCGACGTTGCGCGCACGAGCTCCGGCACGGCCAACCAGATCCGCGCCGCCCAGGCGGCCTGGGAAGAGCTTTCGATCACCTTCGGCACCAAGCTGCTGCCGGTAATCACGCCGCTGGTCGGCATCGCCGCGGATCTGCTCAACGCCTTCTCAGGCCTGTCGCCGCAGGTGCAGAGCTTCGCCGTCGGTGCTGCTGCCGTTGCTGCCGCGCTGGGCCCGATCCTCGTTGGCGTCGGCGGGCTGATCAATGTCGGCGCAACCCTGCTGCCGATGGTTGGAGGATGGGCGACGAGCTTCGGGGCTGCGGCGACGGCCGCCGGAGGTGTCGGCGCCGTGCTGGTGCCGTTGCTGCCGATCGTCGCTGCCATGGCCGCCGCCGCGGCCGCCGCCTACCTGGCTTGGAAGAACTGGGACACGATCGGCCCGATGCTGTCGGAGCTGTGGTCGACGATCTCCGCTGCCTTGGGCCCGCCGCTCATCCATCTGTTCGACACGGTCAAGCAGACGCTGAGCGAGCTCTGGAACGGGCCGTTCGGCGAAGGCGTGCGGCAGGCGGCCAAGCTTTGGCTGCAGTTCGAGGTTGCGACGGTGAAGGCCGTCGGCCCGGTAGCGCTCGCTCTGCTCCGCGGCTTCATCACCACGATCGGCGAGGTGTTCGCCCAGGTCGGCCGCATCCTCAACGTCGCGGCCGCGCTGCTCAAAGGCGATTTCTCCGGAGCCTGGGAAGGCGCGAAGGCCGTCGTGACCAACGTCGTGACCGGCATCGGCCGCGTCATCGAATCCATGGTGCCCGGCGCGATCGCGGCGGTGACCGCGCTCTACAATGGCGTGAAGACGTGGATCAGCGACAAGCTGAACGCGATCTTCGAAAGTGCCAAGGCGAAGATCCAGAGCGTGGGCGACAAGTTCAAGTGGCTCTGGGACGTCGTCGTCGGCCACTCATACATCCCGGACATGGTCGACGCGATCGGCGTGCATATGGCGCGCCTGGACGGCCTGATGGTGCAGCCGGTGACCAAGGCCACCGGCGCAGCGGGCGCGGCCTTCCGCGAGCTGCAGGCAACCGCCGGCGGGATCTTCGAGCGGCTTTTCCCCGAGCAGGCGCGCTACAACCAGTATCTCACTGACATGAAGGCGCTGGAGGCTTACGCCAACGCGGCGAAGATGCCCGTGGATCAGCTCGCCGAGGCGATGCGCCGGCTGCACAAGGAATATGTCGGCCTGGCGCCGAACGATCAGCCGGAGCTGCCGCAGCTCGAAGGCCTGATCGATCCGGACAGGCTCGGAACCATTGCCGTGGGCGGGGATCTCGATCGCATTCTGGATCAGGTCGCAAACAAGTCTCTGCCGGATTTCTCCAAGTCGGCGCTCGAGCATACCGGCGAAGTCGCACTCGGCTTCGCGCACATGGCGGAGTCGGTCGCTGGATCGATCAGCGACATGGTCTCCGCTTTCAAAGCCGGGAACATTTGGGACAAGATCGCCGGCGTCGCTGATATGATCGGCACCGTCATCAAGGGGGTGCAGGGCTTTGGCGGCTTCGGCGGCCCGCAGACCAGCTTCGGGGGCTTTCGCGCCGCTGGCGGGCCGACCGTGCCCGGCAAGAGCTACGTCGTGGGCGAGAACGGGCCGGAGTGGTTCACGCCCGGCGCTCGCGGCTTCGTCACGCCGAACAACGACAATGGCCGTCGCTCCCGCGTCGAAATCGTCCCCTCGCCCTATTTCACAGCCGTGGTCGACGGCCGCGCCGAGAGTGTCGCCGCGCCGCTGGCCGCGCGTGCCGAGATGGGCGGCGCGGCCCGGGCCCGCGTCTCCAGTCTGCAGCAGCAGCGGCGGCGGTTGCCATGATCGAGCTGCCCTATGAAGCGGTGCCGAACGGCGCCACGCCCGCCTATCTCGATTTCGGCGGCTTCCTGACGCCGGGGCTTGGCGGCCGCGTGCAGCGCATCGATCGCATGGGCAATCGCTTCCGCGTCGCCTTCACCTTTCCGCCCATGGAGGCGGATGGCCTCGGCCGCATCGTTGTGTCTCGGCTGATCCGGGCGAAGACGGAGGGGATCCGGATCGAGCTCCCCCAACTGGGCTTCAAGCTGGGCGCACCCGGCGCACCGCGGGTGAACGGCGGCGGCCAGGCCGGCAAGACGCTCGTCGTCGACGGGCTGACTCCCCGCTATCCCGTGCGCGAGGGCCAGTGGTTCAATCACGTCCGCGGCGCCGACGTGATGCTCTACAACGTCACCGCCGGCGTCGCCGCTGACGCTTCCGGCCAGGCCACGCTCGCGATCAGCCCGATGCTGCGGGTCGAGCCGCTCGACAACGATGTGATCAACTTCGCCCGCCCGGTGATCCAGGGCTATGTTCATGGCGAAGATTGGCAGTGGCAGATGAGCCTCGCCCACCACCTCGGCATCGCCTTCGAGGTGGAGGAGTATGTCTGATGCCGTTCGCCGGTCAGAAGATCATGCTCGCCGGGCTGCTCGTCATGGAGCTGCCGACCAAGACAGTGCGGCTGTGCGACGGCGGCTTCCTCTATTGGGGCGGCGCCAAGTTCGAGAGCGTCGATGCCGATTTCGGCGCGATCGAGGGACTGGAGCCGGTGCTGGAAGGCGCCGGCGACGAAGCGCCCGGCGGCAAGCTGGTGTTCCTGCCGTCCAGCACGGCGGCGGCCGCCACGCTTTCCCGCCCCGATTTCCAGAATTCCCGCGTCCGCTTCTACCTGGCGGAGGTCAACGAGGCGACCGGAGCGGTGATCGGCACGCCCGAATTGCTGTTCGACGGGCTGCTCGACAAGACGGACCTGAAGCTCAGCAGGGGCACGCGGCGCCTGGAGGTGGATTTCATCTCCACGGCCGAGCGGCTGTTCCTCATCAACGAAGGCAACGTCCTCTCCTCTCGCTTCCACAAGAGCGTGTGGCCGGGCGAGCTTGGGCTGGACAATGCCACCGGCCTGCAGGTGTCCGTAGCCTGGGGCGTGGCCGGGCCGCCGCGCGGCAGCATCACCAGCGCCGCCGGCGGTGGCGGCGGCAGCGGCTTCGGCGCCAGCCTGCTCCGGGCGCTCGAGCTGGCGGACGCGCAATGAACCCTCTGCTGGTGCGCCAGGTCGCGACGGCCCGAACGATCGACCGTTTCCGCCAGGCGCCGCACGCCTGGGGCACGGCCGATTGCTGGCAGATGGCCCGCTTCCACCTGCGGGGCATGAAGGTGAAGCTGCCGCGCTGCCGCGCCTACAAATCGGCGATCGGCGCAAAAAGGGCGCTGCGCGAGATGGGCTTCGACACCCTGGAAGGCCTGCTCGATTCCTTTCTGCTCCGCATCGCGCCGGCTGAGGCGCTGCTCGGCGACATCGTTCTGATGCAGGGCGACGCGTTGTTCGACGCGATCACGATCAGCGTCGGCGAGAAGGTAATCGGGTGGCACCAGGAAGACATGAGCCGCCTGTCCAACATCATGCCGATCGAGACGATCGGCGCGTGGAGAGCGATCTAGATGTCGGGTGTGTTCAAGGCGGTGGGCTCGATCGCCAGCGTCGTCGCGCTGGTGCCCGGCCCTTGGCAGCCGATCGCCCAAGCCGTTGCGGTGGTCGCCTCCGTCGGCGCGGCGCTGACGGCCAAGCCGCCGGCGGCGCGCGGATCGATCAGCCAGATCCAGATCGGCGCCAATCTGCCCACGCCCTACCTGATGGGCCGCACCTATATCGGCGGCAACCAGGAACATGATGTCGGCTATGGCGGCAGCAAGAACCCGTATCGCTCGATGGTGTTCGTCTACAGCGGTGCCGGGCCGATCCAATCGATCGAGGCCTTCCAGGCCGATTACACCACCATCAACTTCTCCGGTGCGGCCGCCACCGGCTATTATGCCGGCTTCCTGTGGCGATCCACCCAGCTGGGGGCTTGTCCGGAGCCCTCGGCCCTTTCGGGCCCGCAGGGCGCGATCCCGCGCTGGGGCGCCGCCTACAAGCTCTCGGGCTACGCCGCGAGCCTCGTTACGCTCAAGTTCGACAAGGACGGCAAGCGCTTCGCCTCCGGCGTGCCGCAGTTCGGGATCGTGGCCCGCGGGGTGAAGGTTTACGATCCGCGGCAGGACAGCACCTATCCCGGCGGGTCCGGGTCTGCCCGGCCCCTGCAGGAAACGACCTATGTCGGCGGCACGGCGGCCGAAAACCCGGGGTGTCACGGCGTCACCTATGCCCTGGGCCGGTACCAGAACGGCAAGAAGGTGATGGGCTGCGGCTTCGCCGTCGACGCGATCGATTGGCCGGCCTGGGTCGGCTTCGCGAACGTCTGCGACGCCAATGGCTGGAAGATCGGCGGCGCGGTGTACGAGCCGGGCAGCCGCTGGGACAATCTGAAGGCGATCTGCGAGGCCGGGGGCGGCGAGCCCTTCTTCGCCGGCGGCAAGCTCAGCGTCCGCTACAGCGCGCCCAAGGTCTCTCTGTTCACGATCACCGGCGACGATCTCGCTGACGGCGACTATTCGGTGCCGGCGATGACGAGCTGGCGCGATCGCAAGAACAGCGTGGTGCCGAAGATCCGGCTCGAAACCCACAAATGGGAATATGTTCAGCTCGATGCCGTCACCGTCGCCAGCCTTGTGGCGGAGGATGGTGAGGAGAAGCAGGAGGAGGTGCCGTTCAGCCTCGTTCAGGAGAAGGACCAGGCGGCCGAGCTCGCCGCCTACCGCGTCGTCAACAGCCGCGAATTCGGCCCGATCGTGCTGCCGTGCAAGCCCTGGCTGGCCGCCTACCGCCCGGGCGAGGTCGGCACGGTGAACATCCCCGAGCTCGGCCTCGTCAATCAGCTGTGCGAGATCCGCCAGCGCCAGGTCGACGTGGCGCGGGCCGTCGTCACCCTGTCGCTGATGAGCGAGAGCACCGTCAAACATGCCTACGCGCTCGGCCAGAGCGGCACGGCGCCGGCGACGCCGACGATCACCGGGGGCGAGGATCTCGACACCGCCGTCTCGGACGCCAACAGCAGCGCGCCGATCGTCGTCGCGGATGACGCGGCGATGGTGGCGCTGGACGTCGTCGCCGGCACCACGGTGAAGGTCACCGCCACCGGCCAGACGTGGCAGCGCAACGACGCCGCCGGCGGCAGCGTGGCCGGGTGGACCCTGATCGGCAACACGGCGGCCGCAACCGCGGCCACCACCGCCTTCACGCCGGTGGGCACGATCGTCGGCACGAACGTGCAGGATGCGATCGCCGAGCTGGCGGCGGTGCCGGCGACGACGGCGGTGACGCTCGCCACCGGATGGTCGAACCTCGGCAGCCCTTATGGTGGGGCGCTCGTCCGCCGCGCCGAGGACGGCCTGATCGCGGTGCAGGGGACGGTTATCGGCAGCGGCACGGCAACGACGCTGATCGGCACTCTCCCCGCCGGATATCGCCCCGGGCAGACCCGCTTCTTCGCCGGCCAGAACGGCAGCGTCATCCGCACCCTGGAGGTTCGCGCCAACGGCGAGATCTACGTCGGCGGCACCGGCACCGACACGACGACGTCGGTGAGCCTCAGCTCCATCCTCTTCTACCCGTAACCACGGAGACCATTCACATGCCAAGCACGGGACGGCGCGACCTGGTCGCGAACCGGTGGGAGCCGTTCGTCCACACGATCGACTTCGAAGGGCTCGATCTCACCGGCGCCGCCTTCAAGCTGCAGGTTCGCCTCTACCCGGATGCGCCGGGCGCGCCCCTGGTCGATCTCGCCACCGTCGGATCCGCGGGAACGCAGGGCGTTCGGCTGCTCGGCGTTGAGACGGGGGCGGGCCTGCCGATCAGCCACGTCAGCATCCGCATCAACGAGCCCGTGGTGGAGGGCCTGCCCAGCCCTGCGGAGATCGGGCGCGATACCGATCTCTACTACGACCTTCAGATCACCCCGGTCGGCAGCGACAAGTTTCGGGTGATCGAGGGGAAATTCACCGTCCACGCAGGAGTGACCCAATAATGGCCGACACCATCGTCAGGATCGTCGAGAACGAAACCAAGGTGATCGTCGGCGGTGCGTCGCTGCTGGCGCCCTACACCGCCTCCGCCAGCGCCTCGGCGATCGCTGCTGCCGCATCGGCTGCCGAGGCGGAGCTGGACGCTGATCGCGCGGAGATCGCCGCCGATGCCGCGGCGCTCAACGCCGACATGTATCCGACAACGGCAGCCGGCCTGGCGGCCACCACCAACGGCCAGTATTTCACCGTGCCGGGCGCCGGGTCGGTCTATGCGACGCTCTATCGCAACGATGCCGGTGCCGCGACGATCGTCGCCGATTATCCGGCGGCGGCCTCCGCCATCTACTCGATCGGCCTGTTCACCCAGGCATGGACCAAGGCGCTGCCGGCGAGCGTCACCACCGTACGCACCACGGGCTATTCGGCCGAAGGCATCGGCGCCGCCCACTATATCTACGATCCCGCAGTGACGGCGGCTTACGTGACCGCGAACCCGCGGGTGGCGTTCCGGACGGTGAATGGGCGGGGGTTCAGGCTGGCGATTGAGCAGCGCTGGACGATCGAGATGTTTGGTGGGCGAGGAGACCTTGTGCTCCTCAACTCTGACGGTAACTTCCCGGGCGATCTGCCGCCTACAAAAACGGACAACAAGCCGGCGTTCGACGCATATTGGCGCTACTACCAGTTCCACATGGAGAGCGCTTATCGAAATGCGGCTCCCGTGCTGCATTTTGGCATGGCTGGCTATTATTTTTCGGCGAAGCTGGAGCCGTACACGATGATCAATCTGCAGGGTTCCGGCGCCGACGGTTCCGCAGCTGCAGGCACGCTGTTTCGGTGGCCTGCGAACAGCGGCGGTGGCATCGTCATCAATCTTCATGATTCCGGAGACGGTGGCAAAATCGTTTGGGGCAGTCGTGGTGGCTCAGCTGAGGGCGGAAGTCCCGGCGGCGGCGCTGTCGGAAGCATCATTCGTGACATCTATTTTGTCGGCGGTGGCGGGGCGCGTGACGACGTGTCCCATGGTATCTGGGCACGAGCCACGTGCCGCGTGATCGATTGTGTTTTCGACAGCTTCGAAGGCGCTGGGCTCAAAGTGAACGGCACCTATGGCGGAAGTGGCGCCGAGTACGGCGGACCAAACCAGAGCTATTTCGTGCGCTGTACCTTCAGGAACAATAAGGGCCTGGCGTCGTGCTGGGTGCGTGAAGCCGACGCCAACGCGTGCACTTTCGATAGCATTCGCATCAAGGATGCCTGGGGTATCGGCATTCTGGAAGAGAGCAAATTCGGCAATGTCTGGATCAATCCGCAGCTCGATGGCTCGGGGGACGTCCGAAGCGCTGCCGAGGGTCGGGGCCGCGTGCAATATGGCGGCCGCGCCTACAAGCTGGTCAAGTCACGGGACAAGGGAACGATCCCGTCAAGCGATCCCAACGTCTGGGTCGATTATGGGCCGGTCAGCGCGTCGGATCCGTACTGGCCGGCGTGGAGCGCCGCCACGGATTACACCTCGGGCGCAGGCATGCTGATAGAGGGATCCCTCAACACCTCGGCGGTCTTCGGCGGCTATTCTGAGAATCTACTGGTCAACACCGTCTTCTCCGGCGCGATCATGTTCGGCGGAACGTTCACGCCCTACAACCATCAGAACAACCATTTCTTCCACGGCAACAGCGAGATGGGAAAGGGCGTGTTCAACACCAACGCGCTCGGCGTGCTTCGCAATTGGCCATCAGGGTCGCCATTTGGGGCCTACAGCTATGCCGGCTTGGGCATGATCTTCGGCGGCGGCCACCCGAATATCTTCACCCACTATGACGACGTCGACGGCAAGCGGCTCTGCTATTTCCGCAATCCGCAGGGTGACTACGTTTACCAGGATGCCGAATATGGCAGCTCCGGCAACCTGATCCGCTACACCACCGGCAAGAACACGGCCGTCAATTTCGGCCGCGCATCGCCGCAGCCGTGGGTGAACTTCTTCGGCAAGTTCGCCATGCTGAACCCGGACAACCCGAGCGATACCAGTCCCAAGATCATCGGCTATGCTAGCGCCTTCACCAATGGGGCGCAGGTTGCCAAAGGGGAGATCCGCTTCAACACGAACCCGACACCGGGCGGGAAGGTGGGCTGGGTCTGCACTACCGCAGGAATCGTCGGTTCGACGGCCGTCATCAAAGCGTTCGGATCGATCGATCCCTAAGGCGCCTTCCGGGTGAACACGACGTCCATCTCAAGCAGCCTGCAGGCCTGCCAGTCGAAGCCGTTTTCCTTCGCCATCGCGATCTCGAACCCACGCCGCTCCATCCATTGCACCATCTCGCAGAGGGTGGGCTGACCTTCGTAAAGCTCGCGCAAAGGTAGTTCGAGCTGAACCGACCGAAACCGCGAGATGTACGTTCCTGCGCCGGCCAGTACCTCCCGCTCGAAACCTTGGGTGTCGATCTTGAGGTAGGTTGCGCTGGTGATCGCATCGGGGTGGGCGTCGAGGAACTGGTCGAGGCGGACGATCGGCACGATCTCGCGCGCTTGCTCTTGCGCGCCGACGAACTTGGCGCTCGTATAGGCGCTAGGGCGCTTGAACGAACTGAAGACGTGTGCGGTGGCGATGGAGATCTCGGCCTCCGAAGCTTCGTCGCCGAGCGCCAGGCGATGTGTGTTCCAATGCGGATCGTTCGCGGCGCGGGTCGCAAGAGTGCCGTAGACCTCGGCGATCGGCTCGAAGGAGATGATCCTGCCGCGGAAGCCACGTTCGCGCATCTCAAGTGCGAAATGACCTTCGTTGCCGCCGACGTCCAACAGTGTGTCGATACCTTCATGCTGCATGAAATCAGCGAAGCACGGGTGTTTGATCTTCTCGACACCTACCGCGCGCAGTGTCTTGCGGGCGAGTGATCGCGCGTACGTCATCGATCCTTGGCTCCAATTCGAACCGCTGCGGAGGCGGTTCGCTTCGTCACGTCTCCGATTGCTCTCGCATAGGACGTGCCTGTTTCAAACGATTATCAGTGGGTGAGGGCCGAAATGAGCGGAGACGTGGTGACGGCCTTGGCGGGTCTGGGTGGGGCGCTGGTTGGCGGGCCTTTGTGGAACTTCCTGATCGCCCGGCTGAACCTCGGCGCGGCAAGGGAGGAGAAGGATAGCGATCGCCTGCGCCGCGAGCTCGCCGAGGAGAAGGCGAGCCATCGCGGCTGCCTCGATCGGCTCGACGAGCTGGAGCGGAGGGTCGAGGTGGTCGAGCATCACCACAGCTCCTACCTGGCCCGGTGGATCGTCCAAGACAGCTCGCGCCGGATCGTATGGTTGAACAATCAGGCGCTGATCATGATCTTCGCCCCGCTCGGCTATTCGCGTGTCGACGTCGTCGGCCGCCGCTTCGTCGATCTGCTCGAGGCCGATGCCGCGGCCGAGATCGAGCGGCTCGATCGCGCCGCCCTCGCCCAGCCCGGACGGGCGGCGAGCACGCTGATGCAGGTCCATCACACCCTGCCCAAGATGATCGTCGTCAAGGTTGCCGGCATCGGCCGCGACAGCGAGCTGATCTACGAAGGCTATGCCTACAACCCGAACGATCCCGCCGAGATCGAGGCCCGCGGCGAGCAGCGCCGGCAGGAGCAATATGGCGCGTCCAAGCTGTTCCTGGCCGGGCCGGACGTGGGCGGCGCCGGTGGGCCTGTAATCTGAACGGCTGACCCGTTCGGGTCAGCGGCAACCATGGAGAATAAGATGGCCTATACCCTGGGCGCGAGATCTCGCGCCGAGCTCGCCGGCGTGCATCCGAAGCTGGTGCAGGTGGTCGAGCGCGCGATCGCGATCACGCAGCAGGATTTCAGCGTGCATGACGGCCTGCGCACCGAAGCCGAGCAGCGCGAGCTCGTCCGCCGCGGTGCCTCCAAGACGATGAACAGCATGCACCGGAGGCAGGCCGACGGCTTCGGCCATGCCGTCGACCTGGTGCCGTTCATCAACGGGCAGCTTCGCTGGGAATGGAAACCGATCTTCGCGATCGCCGCCGCGGTTCGCCAGGCCGCCGGCGAGCTGGGCGTGAAGCTGATCTGGGGCGGCGTATGGGACCGCCCGCTCGAGGCGCTGCATCCGGCGCCGGATTACATGGAGCAGGCGGTGAACGCCTACGTCACCCGTCGCCGCGGCATCGGCAAGACGGCGTTCATCGATGGCCCGCACTTCGAGCTGGCGCGGTGAGCGGCGAGGAGAAGCTTGCGGCCGCGCCGCCGGTCGAAGGCTCCCGCTTCCGCGCCATCATCGGCGCGATCGCGTTGGTCGGTGGCCTGCTCGGCTTCGGCGGCCTCTACGTAATCCCGATCCCCGAGGGCAATCGCGAGCCTCTACTGCTCGCGCTCGGCCTGGTGCTGGGCTGGGGATCGACGGTGATCAGCTATGAATTCGGCTCGTCGCCGGCGGGAAGGAAGGCGGCCGAAGCGGGGCTGCGGAAGGAAGGGGTTTGATCACACAACACTGGAGTACGAAAACGGCGCGGCCGCTAAGCGACCGCGCCGAGTACGTTAGACGTAATGTACGGGCGTGAGCAGGCCGGTACCCTTCAGCAAGTTCACAGCGTGCTCGCAATCACGCTTGTTCTTGTAGCCTTCGCCTGACGCGACCACCTCGTGATTGCGGCCCCGGAGACGCCAGCGCCACTCGCGCGGAGCAAGCGCGTTTGCAGCGCCAAACAGGCCACGTCCGACACCGTCTTGGTATATTTGAAAGTACATTTTCTATCACCTCTGGTATTTGACCAGGGTTGACGAGGCGCCCGTGTACGTGTGACAGGTCGCACGTACACGGGCGCTCGGCTCCACGCACTGGCCTTGGAACCACGTGAAGCTTGCCCCGGTCGAGGCTCAGCGTTGCAACCGCTGAGCCTCTTTCCGTTGGGGCTATCGGGCACGGTTTATCGTGTGCCCGGAATGTTCTGTCGAGTCGGACGGGGGTTTTTCCACAGGAAATCATCGAGAAACCGGGTTTTTCCGGTATAATCGGGCGCTTTCCCATATCGAAATGTTGGCTTGCTCGGGCGCGGGGCTCATGACGAGCGCGAATCGGGGGAGAAGCCGATCCGCTTTCGCCTTACGCGAGGCTCGATCAACGCTCGTCGTCATGCTCGACCACGAAGGCCAGCAGGATCTCGGCGACCTGGTCCTTGCCGCCGAGATCGAAGTCTTCATCCGGACCTTCGCCGCGCCACTCGAAACGCCACGATCTGGAATCCGTCTCCGGCGGCTCGATCGTCCAAGGGAGCGTGCGCCATCGTGCGCCGTCAGGGCAGATCCGCCAATCGTCCTTGCAGAGCGCATCGGCGATAGCCTCGTGCACCGGTCGCAGCGAACCGAGGTTGAACGCTCGCCGGCACTCCTCTTCGTCAACGTGGATCCAGACGGCGCCATCGGCGTCGGGACCGTTCAGCGACCACGGAAGAGCATTGTCATTGGTGGCGCGATGTTCCACGTCTGTTCTCATGCGCCGAATCTCCCCGTCCGACTTTCGCTTTCGAATCAAGCGTGCCCTGCAAGAGCTGTCGAGGTCAACGATCCGTGACCTGGTCGGCAAACCGGACAAGCGCGAGCAGGCGCTGGACGTCGCTACCGAGGCGGTGGCGGAGCGCTTCGCGGGCTGCGAGGTGCAAGAGTCGGATCCGCGCCGAATGGACTTCGGCGACATGAAGAATCGCTGACGGTCGGCGCCGATGGCGAATGCACGTTTCGAAACGACCTTCAGCTTCAGCCGGCACAAGGCGAATTGCCGGGTGCTTTGTCAGGCCTGCGGCCATGAGATCATCGTTGCACCTTGCGCCTTCTCGGACGTGTTTCCGATCCCGGTGACGATCAAGGAAGCGGAGCGTCGTCTCCGCTGTACAGCCTGCGGCGAGAAGCGCGCGCGTCTGATACCGATCCCGATGCCGATACGCTGAGCGCGCAAGAGCGGAGCCCGGGAGGGCGTTATCTACACTGCCACCACGATTTCGCTGTGCCGTCAGATGGGAGGAAGGGCTGCTGAAGGTGGGGACAGGAAGTTCCCGGGCGAGCCAGAATAGCTACTCCCTGCCTTTACCGGCGGGTGAGTCTATCCCAACCACGATCACCGTGAACAGCACCATCTGGTTTTTGTCGGTAACCTCGACCCGCAACTCTTCTCCGACCCACGCTAAGTCGGGCCTGTCCCGGATCAGCTCACCGGCATGGCGAGCAGCCAAAGCACGGGCTTCGGCCATAGAAGCTAGCTCCACGCCTTCTTGATCGGGGTCGTAGACGGCCCCGGCGACGTTGAAGAAGTAGAGCATCGGCTATCCTTAGTGGGTAGCAGGGCTTAACGCTCTAGCCTGGGTTTTGCTCACCGTGTTTGCATGCTGCATAACAGTGCCGCCGAGGCGCCTCTCAGAGCAGCCAGCGCAGACGGAACGCTTCCGCTTCGGCCTTCTCGTCGAACCTGAGCGCGAAGCCGCCATCTTCCCCGACATGCCCCTGCACGTTGTGCGGGCAATTCTCGACCACCCATGCCTCGCATTCGCGCGACTGAACGGTCTCGATCTTGTTGGGCGGGATCCGCACGATTTGCACGCGCTCGGCTCCTAGTCGGTGCGGTAACAAGCAGAAGGGCCGAAGGATGGCTCCCTCGGCCCACCATTCATGCACTCAACGGCGTAAATATGCGCTTATTCAGCGCAATTGCAAAGCGCCTCAGGGGTCGGCGAGTTCGCGCTTGGCCGCGAGGGCGACCCGAGCCGCTTCGGCGAGGAAGCCCGAGCGGTTCTTCGCAACCCGGTCGATCGCGGCAACCAGTCCTTCGTCGAGGGTGATGTTGAGGCGTACCGATTTGCCCGGCTTCTCGGCACGGACGAGGAAGCGCCCGGCTTCCTGGATCTCGGGATCGTACTCGATATCCTCGAGCCGGCTCGGATCAGCCAACTCGTCCCCGTGCTGAGCCGCCACCAGCAGATGCCCGGTAAGGGCCTCCTCGGCATTGGCGAACGCTTCGCCAAGGCTGGCGCCGGCTGAGGTGCAACCGGGAAGGTCGGGAAAGAAAACGCTATAGCCGTTGGCGCTGCGCTCAACAATCGCGGGATAAACTACGGTTGCCACTTGGCCTCTCCTCAGGTTCATCCGAACCAGCTATCCACATAGATACACACTGCGGCGATAAACTCAAGGGTTTATGTGCATTGGTACACACGCAGTAGGCGTAACCCCTCTAACGAAGGGTTATGCCGCTCTGCTTTTCGATGCTCTTGATCGTGCCAATCGCAAGATCGTTTTCCGGGTGCGGTACCGTCACCGTGCCGGGTTTCGTCGGGTGGCGGAACTGCTTGTGGCTACCGGACTGGCGAACCTCGGCCCATCCGTCTGCTTCGATCTTCTTGATGACTTCCCTGCTGCGCATTGTTTCCGTCTCCCTATGTGTATTTCATACACACAGGCAGTCGGCTTCGTCAACAAGAAAATACACACCGGATACACACTAACCGCAGCGTTGGCTTTTACACGCTGCCGCTAAGCTATTGAAAGCAAACAGCCGGTTTCGGCGACGTTTTACGCAGGAAGTGGCGGAAATCTGCGGATCGGGGGAGCTTGGGAAGCTTACGGTCCCGCATTAGCATCCTCGAACTAGTCAGCTTTTGAGATGGCAAACTTCCCATCCTCGAAGGTCACTCGTCTACCTGGCTTCCCAGGCATGTACCGCGGGTTCCAGAATGCCGGCTCACCCCGACGGGCGGATTCTTTGTAAAGAAGAAGATTGCCAGCAAAGCCGTGCGTGAGCTTTGTGGCGTCCTTCGCGCCTTGCAGCTTTCTTTTTATAGCGAACGCACAGAAGTCAGCTAGTTGCAGTATGTTCGACGCACTCTTAGGTTGGCACGCTGGACGGTCAATCAATCTCGACAAGGGCATGAAGTCTTCCCATCCGGAATGTAGCTCCGCATGATCCTCCTTCGGGGGGCGCTTAAGATAGTCGAACATGTCCGGAATGCGTTTTTGCAACTCCGCATTCTGCTCCATTATAATGGTAGCTACTTCGGTATTTTGCTCAAGAGAACGCATATACCTTTCTGTCTGCATGAAGCACGAAACTGCACAAACGGTGTAGCTTGTGCACAGATGTTCGGCGGGTGATAGGTCCGGAGATGTACGGGCAAAGGCCTTTCTGTCCATGGAGCTCCACACAACCGGAATGTCAAACCGCGCTGGTATATCAGCTAGTCTATCGAGAAGTTGGAAGCGCGTAGCGCGCGGCCAATGCTCGCGAGGAAAATGGCCGGACCCATGGAAAATGTCTTTCGCGTGCAAGGCGGGTGGCACCGGCATGCCTGGTGGCGTCGCATCCCTAAGGAGATCTTGCAGGAGATTCGAAATCGCCACCCACTGAGTGTCGGCGTGTATCAACACTCCCGCAACCACGATGACGGGATCGTGTTCGAGGCTGCCGACACCAGACTCGTCCAGATAAAGGATCCGCACCCTTACTACTCCTCGGGCGACGGTTCCGCCTGAGGAGAGTCTATCCTCCGACCTCCGAGATTATCAATACCGCCGTCCCCCCACCACCGTAACTCATTGATATCGAACGATCCGCATCAGCCCATGAATGGGGGACGGCGCATTGAAAACAAAGGCGTTTTCCGCTTCACGGCGAAAACACGGGTTCGAGTCCCGTTGGGGTCACCACATCGAAACGCTTGAGTTCGGTTTGGCGCGTTCGCCGGTTCCAGCCTCGTGAGCGGGATCTTTTCCCCCGCGGCTTGCGGATCAACGGCACCGCGGCATCACCTTCCTCGTTCCGGGCCGGCACAGGCGTGTCAAGGATCGAAGAAGATTTCGGTGGTGGAAGACGGATCAGGCCAGATCGCCGGCGCCAGCATGATCGATGCTGCGGTCAGCCCGACAAGAACATGCAGCACGAATCGTGCGAGCTTCGACGGCATCGATCTCTCCTGCCCCTGAGGGGAGACCAACCGGACGGCGTCGGCAATCGGGTGTTGTCTGTAGTCGGCCGCGTGGAAAGACCCGGAGCGGCAGTAGGGGAACTCTGCGCACACTCGCCATCCCGACGCTGGCGAGACAGGAGGAATCGGGGCTCGGCACGGTCTCGACTGGGCGATGGCCATTGCCGAGGCGACGCGCCGCGTCCTTGGAACGGCGTACGGCGGATGAAAGCTCGGTGCACGCTGCGATGCCGCTTCTCCCGACCGGTGAATCTTTCACCTACAATCGTGTAAGTACGTACTTGCCACCGAGCGTGCTGCGCTGCACAAGGGACCTGCCTTTCAGGCATCCTCTCCTAAGAAACTTCAGGCCGTCCTCCGGGGCGGCCTTTTTTTGTGCACTGCGCTCGTAACGCCGGGCACGCGCCCCCAGCAGGATCATTGCGGCCTCTCCGGTGCACCGCAGTTTAGGGTCGGAAAATTTCGTCTCCCAAACGAATTGACACTAATGATAATCAATATCAATAACGCCGCACGCAGCGGGGGGACCCGCTTTCTTGAAGTGGGAGACAGACGTGAACAGCAAATTCGACCGCGGCGCCGCCGTGCCGGCAAGCCTTGCCCTTTCGTGCGTGGGCATGCTGATCTCGGCCATGCCTGCGGCCGCGCAGCCGGTTTCCTCCGAGCCCACGCCTGACCAGGCTGCGTCCGCTTCCGCGCAAAGCGGCGATCAAGGTCCCCAGCTCGGCGGCGTCACCGTTACCGACACGGCGATCGACGAGGGCAGCTACAAGGCGGAGACCGCCGATTCGCCCAAATTCACCGCGCCGCTGATCGACACGCCGCGCAGCGTCACGGTGATTCCGGCCCAGGTGATCCGCGACACCGCATCGGCCTCGCTGACCGAGGCGTTGCGGACCGTTCCCGGAATCACCTTGGGCGCCGGCGAGGGCGGCAATCCGCTCGGCGACCGCCCCTTCATTCGCGGCTTCGATGCCCAGGCCAGCACCTATCTCGACGGCGTGCGCGACATCGGCGCGCAGAGCCGCGAGATCTTCGCGATCGAACAGATCGAGGTGGTCAAGGGCTCCAGCAGCGCGCTCGGCGGCCGCGGCAATGCCGGCGGCAGCCTCAACCTCGTCAGCAAGACTCCGACCGCCGAGCGCTTCGCTGCGGCGAGCGGCAGCCTCGGCAATGCCGACTACAAGCGCGCGACGATCGACATCAACCAGCCGATCGGGGAGAATGTCGGCGTTCGCCTCAATGCCATGTGGCACGATCAGGACGTTGCCGGCCGCGACGCCATCTACCAGAAACGCTGGGGTATCGCGCCCTCGCTCAAGATCGGGCTCGAGGGGCCGACCAGCCTCACCGCCAGTTTCTACCATCTCGAGACCGACGAACTGCCAGATTCGGGCATTCCCTACCTCTACACGATCGCGAACGCGCCGGCGGGCGTGACCGAGACTGGGCCTGCGCAGGATTTCACGACCATCGGCGGCCGTGCCGTCAAGGTGCCGCGCGGCGCCTTCTACGGGCTCGAGGCACGGGATTTCCGGGATACCGAAGTCGATAATTTCACCCTCCGCTTCGAGCATGAATTCGCCGGCGGGATCACCATTCGCAACACCTCGCGCTGGGGGCGCAGCGAGCAGAACTACATCTGGACCCAGCCCGACGATTCCCAGGGCAATGTCTTCGGCACCAATGCGGCAAGCGCCGCGACCGCCGGCGGCCAGGTCTGGCGGCGGATCAACACCCGCAACGGCGAAGCCGAGGGCATGATCAATCAGACCGACCTGTTCGGCACATTCGACACCGGCGGGATCGGGCACAACTTCGCGGCCTCGCTCGAATATAGCTGGGAAAAGGCGTCCAACGGCAGCTACGTCTCCAATGCCGCCACCGGGGCCGCCATCGCCACCGGCTCGACCATCACCCCGCGCTGCACCTCGGCGGCGATCGCCCGCTACAATTGTACCAGCATCGACGCCCCCGATCCGTCCGATCCGTGGGTGAGCTATGCCAGCGACACCTCCACCGTCTTCGCCGACATCGTCAAGAGTGCACCCAGGACCCGCACTCGGAGCGAGGCGACGACGATCGGCCTCTCGTTGTTCGATACGATCACGATCAGCGATGCGCTGCTGATCAACCTCGGCGGCCGCTACGATCGCTTCGAAACCACGGTGAGCCCGGGCCTTGCCGCGACCTCGACCGCAGACCGCGCCTATTTCACCCGCAAAGATGACCTCTGGACCTACCAGGCCGGCATCGTCTTCAAGCCTGCGGAAAATGGCAGCCTCTACGTCTCGACCGCGACCGCCTCGACGCCGCCGGGATCGTTCCTCGCCCAGGGTACCGAAGGCAATGCGCTCAACACCACGGCGCAGGCGCTGACCGATGCCCTGAAGGTCGAAAAGACTCAATCCTATGAGATCGGCACCAAGTGGAGCCTGTTCGACGATACGCTGGCGCTGACCCTCGCCGCCTTCCGCACCGACACCAAGAATGCGCGCACCACCGTCGAGAATGGCGTTGTCGCCTATATCGGCGACCGCCGCATCGACGGGATCGAGTTCGGCTTCAACGGCAACATTACGCCGGAATGGAACGTCTTCGGCGGCTACACCTACATGGACTCGGAGATCCGGGACGGCGGCATCACTACAACCACGGTGAACAATGTCGCCTATTTCGCGCCGTCGGTGAACACCGGCAAGCGCTTCCCCAATACGCCCAAGCACAGCCTGACCGCCTTCACCAATTACAAGGTCACGCCCGAATTCACCGTCGGCGGCGGCGCAATCTACATGAGCAAGGTCTATGGCGGCTATTCTGACCTGCGCAGCGTTCAGAACGGCGCCGTATTGATCACCAAGGAGCTCGCGCGCAAGGTACCCGGCTATACCCGCTTCGACGCCAGCGCGTCCTACGCCCTGAGCGACGCCGTCCAGCTGCAGCTCAACGTCCAGAACCTCACCAACAAGCGTTATTATGACCGCGCCTACACCGCCCACTATGCCAATCAGGCGGCGGGGCGGACCGCGATCCTCACGCTGAACCTCAAATATTGAGGGTGAGCCGGCCCGCGGAAGGACCGCTCCGCGGGTCGGGAGACCACATCGCTGCAGAAAGTGTCTTCTTTTTGAGAATGCGTCGCATTATGCAGGTGTGTCGCAATTTGGAGGCGGGGCAAGGGGTGAACCTACAATCGGCAATCCTGATGGCCGAGCCGGACGCTCCCGACCAGCCTCCGGCATCGGCCTATGCGGCACCGCGACCCACGCTCGCCGTCGCGGGATGGGAGCGCGGGTTGCCCTACGGAGCGACTCAGCGGGTCAACCTCCCGGCGCTGGTCGCCTCCGCAACAATCGTATCCCTTTTTCTCGGCGCCTTTCTGACCCTCAACACCCTGCCCGATCGGAAGCCCGAGCTTCGTCCGACCGTGGTCGAACTCCTCTCGCTGGAGTCGCCACCGCCGCCCAGCGTGCCGGAACCCCGGCGGGCCCCTGATGTGCCGGTTGCGGCGCAGCCTGAGCAGGCGGTAGCCGCGCCGCAGGTCGCGCCCCCATTGGTGGCGCCGAGCTCGCCGCTTCCAATCGCCTCGCCGATCGTCGCGTCGGCGGTCCCGGCCGGTCCTGCTCCGGCTCCGGCCCCTGCGACTCCGGCACCGGCGCCGGCGCCGCACAAACCGGTGGAGGATGGTGGCCTCGGCGCCCGCATGCTCTCGGCGCCGCCGCCCAAATATCCGCTCGAATCGCGTCGCAAGCGCGAGCAGGGGATCGTCGCGCTGTCTGTCCTGCTCGGCACCGACGGACGCGTGGAAACGCTCTCGGTGTCGTCGAGCAGCGGCTTCGATCGGCTCGACAAGGCAGCGCTGAAGGCGGTGCGGGAGTGGCGCTGGGCGCCTTTGGTCCGCAACGGCGCGCCGGTCCAGGTCCGCGGCATCGTCACCATTCCGTTCCAGCTGCGCGGCTGAGCTTGCGATGATGATCGCCATTCCGGGCGTGCTCGATGCCGCCCAGCTGACGCATTTCCGCGAAACGCTCTCCGCGGCCTCGTGGCAGGACGGCAATGCGACCTCGGGCAGCCAGTCGGCGCTGGCCAAACGCAATCAGCAGCTTGCGGAGACGTCGGCGGCCGCGCGCGAACTCGGCGGGGCCATCCTCGACAACCTCGGCCGCTCCGCTCTGTTCATCGCGGCGGCGCTGCCGCTCAAGGTCTTTCCGCCCTTGTTCAACCGCTACGAAGGGGGCGGACGGTTCGACACCCATGTCGACAATGCGATCCGCTATCAGCGCGGAACCGATTTCCGACTCCGCAGCGATCTGTCGGCAACCCTCTTCCTCAGCGACCCTGAGGATTATGACGGCGGCGAGCTCGTCGTCGAAGACCATTTCGGCACCCACCGCGTCAAGCTCCCGGCCGGCGACATGGTGCTCTACCCCGCCTCCAGCCTGCACCACGTCACGCCGGTCACCCGCGGTGCCCGCGTCGCGTCCTTCTTCTGGATCCAGTCGATGGTTCGCGACGAGGGCCAGCGGCGCGCCCTGTTCGATCTCGACACATCGGTGCAGGCCCTGGCGGGAGAGCTCGGCCAGGACCACAAGGAGGTGGTTCGCCTCACGGGCCTTTATCACAACCTGCTGCGCCGCTGGGCGGACGCCTGAGGCGGGTGAGCGCGCTAATCCTACAGACGCATTAGCGAGCCCTTCCCGAATACCTGTGCACAACACCCGTTCGGGCTGAGCCTGTCGAAGCCCTTCTTTTCTGCCTTTCACCAGAAGAACAAGGAGGGGCTTCGACAAGCTCAGCCCGAACGGTGTGGTGGGGCCATAGTGTCGAGTCACCCCGTGTCAGGCGGCGCCACCACCCTGTTCCGCCATTGCCGCCGCAGCCTTGCTCGGCATCCCGAGGTTGATCGGTCCGGCCCTGGCGGGAGACGTCGGTCCGGACCAAATAAGGTGGTTCGCCACACCGGCCTGATCGTAAGCTGCTGCGTCGCTGGGCGGACGCCTGAGGCGGGTGAGCGCGCTAATCCTACAGACGCATCAGCGGGCTCTTTCCGAACACGCGTGCACAAACACCCGTTCGGGCTGAGCCTGTCGAAGCCCTTCTTTTGCCTTTCACCAGAAGACAAGGAGGGGCTTCGGCAAGCTCAGCGCGAAACGGTGTTGTGGAGCCACCGCGTCGAGTAGCCCCGCTCAGGAAGCGCTTCCCTCCCTATTCCGCCATCGCCGCCGCAGCCTTGCTCAGCATCTCGACATGGATCGGGCCGGCCTTGGCGGTGACGAGGGCGGCGACGCCTTTGCGTTCGGCCAGGGCGAGCCCCTCCTCGGGGCCGAGCACGGTGATCGCGGTCGCCAGAGCGTCCGCGATCATGCAGCTTTCGTGGAGCACCGTCACCGATACGATCTTGTTGTCGACGGGACGCCCGGTGCGCGGATCGAGCGTGTGGGCGAAGCGCTGCTCGCCCTGCTCGAAATAGCGCCGGTAATCGCCCGACGTGGCGACGGCGAGGCCGTGCAGGGCGATCCGGGTCGGCAGCAGCGCGGACGCCGGCGGCGCCTCGATGTCGACCCACCAGGGCAGCCCGTCCGCGCGCAGGCCGCGGCCGAGCAACTCGCCGCCGATCTCGACGAGAAAGGACCGCAGCCTGAAGCCTTCCAGCAGGGCGGCGACTTCGTCGACTGCAAGGCCCTTGGCGATGCCCGACAGATCGAGCTGCAGGCCGCCCGGCTGGCGCAGCCGCCCAGCAAGCGGATCCGCTTCGAGGCGCTGCCAGCCGCCGTTTTGCCGAGCGGCATCGATCGCAGTCTCGGGCGGCGGCAGCGCTGCCGCAGGGCGCGGGCCGAAGCCCCAGAGGTCGACCAGCGCTCCGATCGTCGGATCGAAGGCCCCACCTGTCTCTCGTGCCAGCTCGAGGCCGGCGGCAACGACATGGAAGAAGCGGCTTGGCACGTCGTGCCAGCTGCCCTCCCGCGCACGGTTGAAGCGCGAGAGCAGCGAACCATCCTGCCAGTGGCTGAGTTCGGCGACGAAAACGTCCAGCAGCGCCTGGACGCGCCCCTGGAGACCCGCCGGCGCGTCCTGGGCGACGAACTGGATCGACCAGGTCGTGCCCATCGTCTCGCCCGACAGCGTGTGGATGCGGGCACCGGGGCGGCGAACGAGGGCGAGCAGATCGACCCGCTGCGGGACGAGGATGCGCGGCGCGTCGGCCGCCGGGGAATGGTCGCTTATGGCGTCATAACCTCGAGAGTCGTGACATAGTTGAATCGGCGACCGCTGACATTTGCAACCGTCGATGTGCCGTCCTGGAAGGTGGCGTTCATCCAGTACAGTCCGGCCGCCGGCCAGGTTACCGACACTTCGCCGGCTGCATCCGTCTTGGCCACGATCTCGCCCTGCGCGTTGCGGTAGCGCTTCCCGTCGGGGATCAGCCGCACTTCGAGATTGGCGGCGGGCTTGCCTTCGACCAGGAAGCGGAAGCGGCCGGGTTCGTCGGCGACGAGATCGGCAGGGTGGGTGAGCGGCACCATCTCCAGGCCCTTGCCGGTCGGCTTGATCTCGCTCGGCTCGCCCAGGGTGACGAAGACTTCGTTGCGGTTCGCAATCTGGGTCAGCTTGACGTCGGTCGCACCTGCGGGAAGTGCGAAATCCGGGCCACCCGGCACGAACTTGGCGTTCGCTCCCGGCCGTCCACTCTGGCCCGGTGGCTTGGCTGCCGGGCCGCCGGCACTGGCCGCGCCGGGGGCGCCCGGCGGACGCATCCCGCCCGGCCCGCCCGGCGGGCGGCCGCCGACACGGTAATCCTCGCCGCCAAGCTTGTAGCTGCCCTGGACGCCCGCATTCTCGATCGCGACTCGCCACGTGCCCGGCCTGGTCAGGTGAAGGTCGAAGGTGGAGCGATAACGGCCGGTGATGCCATTCTCGATCCTGGTCTCGCTTCCGTCGGGCGCGAACGCCTTGACCTGCTCGATGCGGAGCGGCTGGTGGTCGGCGATGAACACGTCGGTAGAGGCGGCGGCATCGAACGAAACCCAGCCATCCTCGCCCGACACCGTCGCGGCCGAGGGCTTGATCCACATATTGTGGGCGGCCGCGGGCGCGGCACCGAGCAGCAGAGCCGCGACGATCAGTCTTCTCATGGACGTGCCTTTCTACGGACGAATGGCGGCTCTACGGACGAATGGCGGCGACGACGGCGCCGAGCTCGGTGGATCCGGATGCGCTGGCCCGCGCGCCCTTGCCGTTCCAGGTGAAGGGCAGGGTGACGACCTCGCGGCCGCCTTCCTCGCGCGCCGCCTCGACCACGATCCGGTAGGCGCCCGGCGGGAGCGCGCCGAGGTTGAAGCGCGCGCGCTGCGGGCCCGGCGCGCGGGTGGCGCCGCTGATCCCATTGGCCGGCATCTTCAGGGTGCGACCGCCCTTGCGCCACCAGGCGCGCAGGTCTCGTAACCATTTCTGGCCGGCATCCTCGCGATTGTCGGCATCGTACCAGACGGCGAGCGTCCGCGCGGAGGCGCCGGTCGCCGGCTCAAGCCACACGGCGACATAGGGCTTGTGATACTCCGCGACCTTCAACTGGGGGATGGCGATCGCGATGTCGGCCGTGGCCGCCGCCGCGGGCGAGGCCGCGCCGGTGGCGGCGAGGCCGGTGATGAGGGTTCGGTGAGAGATCTTCACATGTCCACCTAATGGATGAAGAGGATGGCGAGGAGGGCGGGGAGCAGCAGGCCGAAGCCGACGATCGGCCAGGTCGATGGGCGATGCTTGCTGTGCATCTGCAGCAGCAACAGGCCGGTGATCGAGAAGATCAGGCAGGCGACCGCGAACAGGTCGATGAACCACGACCAGACCGGGCCGGTGTTGCGGCCCTTGTGGAGGTCGTTGAGATAGGCGATCCAGCCGCGATCGGTGGTCTCGTAGACCGCCTCGCCGCTCGCCCGATCGATCGTCAGGGTGGCGTCGCCGCCCGGGCGCGGAAGCTCGAGGAAGATCTCCTCCGCCGACCATTCGGCCGGGGTCGCCGGGATCGAGGCGGAGAGCAGCGCCTTCAACGCCGACCGCGCCGCCTCCGGCAAGGGCGCCTTCTCGCCGTCGCCGATCCTGGCCGAGGCGAGCATGGCGGCGGTCGCCTGATCGAGCGACACCGTCCTCGTCGCACTCACCGGCTCGGCCGAGATGTCGCCGGCGTGGTTCAGGGTGACTCCGGTGATCGCGAACAGCAGCATTCCCGCCAGGCATGTTGCCGAACTGATCCAGTGCCAGCGATGCAGCTGGCGCAGCCAGAAGCCTCGCTTGGATTTGGAATTGGGCTTGGGTTTGATCGGTGTCGCCGCGGTCATTGCGGCTTGGGCTAACCGAGCTGCTTTTGATAATCAATCGCAATTGTGATTGAGTGTGCCTGCGATACGAAAGAGGCCGAAAGCTTGCCGCAGCCTCCCTCACCCGTTCGGGCTGAGCCCGTCGAAGCCCTCCTTTTGCTTGTGTGCCAAAGATTAAGGAGGGCTTCGACAAGCTCAGCCCGAACGGTTCTTGTCATCGTCTCTGTACGCCAACCTTTCAGATGGCCTTTCCATTCCCATCAATAATCGACGTAATAATCCTTCGGAAACGCGTCCCCCGCAAAAGCCTTGCGCGAAGTCCAGGCTTGTGGCGGCGCGGTCCAGTAGCTGTCCTCACCCGGCAATCCGAGCGCGATCAGGCTTTCCGCCGCGATATACATGCTGCCGGCGTTGGAATACCAATCGCCGAGATGCGGCTGGTGATCGGTGAAGCCGATCGTCAGATAGCCCTTGGCGTCGAAATTGCCGGAATGGCGAAAGACCGCACGCTGGGCCGCCAGCGTCGCGGCGCGGACCTGGCCTTCCGGCAGCGTCTTGGGCAGCGCCTTGCGCCAGGCGAGCAGGCCCAGCGGTTGGAACGCGGCAGTGCGATAGGTGAGCGAACGGCCGATCGGCGCATAGCTTCCGTCGGGTGCGATCATCCGCTCCAGATGCTCGCCGTAGCGCTGCATCCGCTTGGTTGCCTGGGCGAGCAGATCGGTAGTGGCGAGGCTGTTGAACTTGGCGCCGGTCGCGACCAGCACCTCCAGGATCTCGACCAGCATCGGATGGATCACATAGGACCCGTAGAAATCGTAATGGAAGCGCGGACCGTCGGCATACCAGCCGTCGCCGACATACCATTCGTTGATCTTGCGAATGGCAAGATCGATCCGCACCGGATCCCATTTCTCGCCGACCGACAGCAGGAATGCCTCGTTCATCGCCGCGAACAGCAGCCAGTTGGTATAAGGCGGCGAGAAGCGCCGCAGCCCCTTGATCTCGGCAATGATGCGCTGCTTGGTCGCGGAATCGAGCGGCGCCCACAGAGCCTTGGGTGCGCGCAGCAGCGCATTGGTGAAGTAAGCGGAGTCGACCAAAGCCTGCGGCTCGACGCTCCACAGCAGGTAATCGGGGCTGCCCGGATCGACGGAATGGGCATAGCTTGCCAGCGCCTGCTGCCTCAGCCGCGCACGCAGCCGTCCTTCGGCTCCGTCGTCATCGGCGAGCGCCAGCCAGGGTGCGATACCCGAGATCAGCCGCCCGAAGCACTCAAGGTAGGCGACCTTGGCATTGCGGCCGTCCCAACTCGGGCTGAGTTCCGGCGCGAAGACGGCGTGGAGCCGCCCCTCGGACATCGGCCCGAGCACCGGCGCCGACATCCTGCCGAGCAGATCGACCATGTAGGCCCGGTCGGCGGAGCCTTCCGGCAGATCGACTTGTGCCCTCCCGCCCTTCGGCTTCGCTGCAACCGACGGCGCGGCGACGAGCGCGCCGGCGCCCAGCGCCAGGAAGTCGCGTCTCTCCATGGGCTCGCTCCTCGATTTCAGCGCTTCGGGGAAGATGGCGGGGTGAAGGTCACCGGCTCCGCAGCGACATAGGCGTCCCATGCGGCGCGGGTGCGAAAGCCGCCCTCGCCGAGATCCCAGGCCGACCCGGAATAATAGACGAAGGGCTTTCCTGGCTGGACGTTGAGCAGCACCAGGTAATTGTCGGCGTCGTTGCGAATGTCGGCGATCATTGCCGGATCGACCCTGAGGGCAATCGCCATGCGGCCGTGGTGCGGATCGGCCGGGCCCCAGAAGGAGAGGATGCCGCGGGCACGATCGACGGTCAGTTCCCCGCCGTCGCCGGCCGCGCGCCTGCCGATGCCGATGCCGACGATCAGCGGGCCAGGCTTGTCGGAGCGCAGGGTGGAGACCATGCGGGTGAAGTGGGTGCCGAGCGGCAGGGTGAAGCGCCGCGTCTCCCACACCGAACGACCGACGTCGATCGGCCACGGCGCATAATCGACCTCGAAATCCGCAGCAGCGGGACCGTTGCTGAGGATGCGGTGAGCACGGTAATTGCGTGACGTCCACAGCTTGTTGTCGTGCCAGATGCCAAGCCCGCCGGCCCCGCGCGCCGAGCCGACATTGTAGAAATCGATGCCTTCGCCATGATATCGATGCTGGTCGCCGCTGCGCAGCTGGCGATCCATGAACAGCCAGGCGACGTTCTTGCCCCAGCTGTCGATTCCCGAGCCGGACGGCGGCTCGGCCGCCTCGAGCGCACGGCCGTAGATGCGGTGGGCGGTGCGGTCATTCTCCCACAGCAGATCGTCGTAGCGATAATCGGCGATCATCACGGTGGCACGCGGCGTGCGATCCGGAGCCGGCGGCAGCGGCCCTTCGACGGGAGGCAGTTGCGCGGAGGTCATTCCGGCAAATAGCAGCAAGGGCAGCGCGGCGAGCAGCGGCCGGCGCATCAGCGAAGGTCCGCCGCGACCACCGGTGTGGCGCGGTCCGCATTGGTGCCGAGCCCGGCAAAGAGCATCAAGGTGAAGCCGAAGCTGCGCGGCGCCACCGGGATCCGATAGTGCGGCAACGGCCGCCCGCCCGCATCCCAGCTGTTGTCGCCACCTATTCCGGCCTGAACTGCATCGATCATCAGCGAAACCTCGTCATGGGGCACGATGTCGGAGCTGCGCCGCGTGCCCGGCGGACGGCGCGAAAGATCGTCATAGGGAAAGGCGAGCGCGTTCATCGATAGCGGCGCGTCGCCGACGATGCGCAGTCCGCCGCCACCGTGGTGCGACAGCTCCATCCAGCGCACGTCGACCTTGTTGCCGGTTTCCTGTGGCCGCATGTAATCGTGATTTTGGTCTGCGATCCGCCCGCGCCACAGGCCGAGCGGGGCGCCTGTCTTGCGATCCTGGTAGCTTTCGTGCGGACCGCGGCCATACCAGGAGAGGGTGTCGATGCGGATCGGCATGGCATATGCGAGGCCGATGCGAAGCGGATCGGGCAAATCCCCCTTGAGCGGCGTGAAGTCGCCGGTGACGGCGACCGAGCCGTCGCCGGCCATGCGGTAACGGGCGACCATGCGCGCGGCGTCGCCGCCGATTGCGTAACGCACCGTCACGGCGGCATCGCCATTGGCGAGGCGCGCGGCCTTGACGCTCTCCACCCGGCGCGCCGTGGAGGCATCGCTCCAGATCTTATGGCTTCGCTCGACACCCGTGCCGATGTCGTTGTCGATCAGCGCGCGATAGAAATTGGGTGCCCCGCCTTCCAGCAGCAGCTGGCCGCGCGCCGCATAGCTCTTGACCAGACCCGATCCGCGATCCACGACCAGTTCCGCATCGCCGGCGGCAAGGCGGATTTCGTTCCGTGTCTCGACGAGGCTGATGTCGCCTGCCGGCCGCGATACGGCAGCAGGCTCGATGCCGAGCACGAATTGCTCCCAACCGACGGCGGCGCCTGCATCGAGTGCGGGAACGGTGCCGGCTTTGGCCCTCGCGGCGACGGTCAGCACATATTCGCGGCCCGGGCGTCGTTCATGCCTCGGCAGCGTCAGTGCGATCGTCTGTCGCTTGCGGGCGGCAGTGGAGAGCGCCGGCAGGGCGCCGCGCGCGACTTCGATCCCGTCCTCGAGCAAGGTGTAGCCGAAGTCGAAGCCGGAGAGATCGAGGAAGTCGTGGCGGTTGATCACCGTCAGCCGGCCCGATGCGGCGTCGTAACCTTCGAACTGGATCGGCGCGTACACCTTGCGAACTTCGAACATCTGCGGGTTGGGCGTACGGTCTGCCTGCATCAGCCCATCGCCGAACTCGATGTCGCCGCCGGGGTTCGGCCCATATTCGCCGCCGGTTCCCCAGTAGGGCCGCCCGTCCGCTGTTTTCCGGTACATCGACTGATCGACCCAGTCCCAGATGAAGCCACCCTGCAGCTTGTCCGGATGGGCGTAGATGACGTCCCAATAGTCCTTCAGATTGCCGCCCGAATTGCCCTGCATGTGCGCATATTCGCACTGGATCATCGGCTGCCGGAACGCCCAATTCTCGGCATAATCGGCCATGCGCGCGGCGCTGTCGTACATCGGCGCGTAGATGTCGGCATAATCGTTCGGGCGGTGATCGGGCACGCCCGGCCAGGTGCCCCAGCCGAGATAGGAGAGCAGACGACCCGGATCGCGTTCTTTCACGGCTGCGGCCGCCTTGTTGAAGGTCGGCCCAATTCCTGCCTCGTTGCCGAGCGACCAGAACAGGATCGACGGATGGTTCTTGTCGCGTTCGACCATGTTGGCGACGCGGGAGACATGGGCGGCTTCCCAGGCCGGATCGAAGCCAAGCTGATAGATTGCCCGCTGCTCGGGATGCTTGTTGGCGAAATCCATATAGCCGTGCGACTCGATGTTGGCCTCGTCCATCACGTAGAGGCCGTAGCGATCGGCCAGTTCGTAGAGCCGCGGATCGTTGGGGTAATGGGAGGTTCGGATCGCGTTGATGTTGGCGCGCTTCATCAACTGGATGTCGCGCTCCATCGATTCGAGCGAGATGACGTGGAATGTCGCCGGATCGTGCTCGTGCCGGTTGACGCCGCGGATCGTGATCGGTTGCCCGTTCACCGTGACGAGCCCGTTCTTCATTTCGACGGTGCGGAAACCGATCCGGCTATAGGTCGATTGGATCGTGCGGCCGCCGGCGTCGGCGAGTTCGACCAGCAGCATGTAGAGGTTCGGAGTCTCGGCCGTCCACGGGCGCACGCTCGGGATCGCGGCGGCCAGGGCGATCGTCTGCTCCTGCCTATTCGGCTGCAGCCGCTGCGTGCTTTCGGCGAGCTTGCGATCGCCGTCCAGAAGCAGGATCCGCGCGACGGCCGGCTTCGCCAGCGGCGTGACGGCGAGGTCGACTTGAAGGCGGCCCTCCCGGTAACTGGAATCGAGCCCGGCATGAACGAAGAAGTCGCGAATCCGCATCTTCGGCGCCGCCATCAGGAACACTTCGCGCTCGATCCCGGAGACGCGCCAGAAATCCTGGTCCTCCAGATAGGAGCCGTCCGACCAGCGATAGACCTGGATCGCGATCGTGTTCCGACCGGGGCGGACGAAGCGGGTGACGTCGAACTCGGACGGCAGCTTCGAATCCTCAGAATAGCCGACCCGTGTGCCGTTGACCCAGACGTAATAAGCCGATCCGGCGGCGCCGATGTGGAGAATGATGTCCTCGCCCGCCCATCCCGCGGGAAGGTCGAGGTCGCGGCGGTAGGAGCCCACCGGATTGGCCGCGTGCGGTATCAACGGACGGTCCGCGGGGAAGGGATAGGTGATGTTGTTGTAACGCGGCTGGTCATGCCCTTCCGCCTGCCAGTCGGCGGGCACGCTGATCTTCGACCAGCCGGAGACGTCGTAATCCGGGCGTTCGAAGCCGGCCGGCAGGTGATCGGCGTCCATCGACAGCATGAACTGCCAGGGGCCGTTCAGCAGCAGGAAGCGCTCCGATCGGGTGCGATGGCCGGCAAGCGCCTTGTCGCGGCTCTCGAAGGGAAAGCCGGTCGCCCGGGCGGGCATCTTGCCGATCGCGAACACTGCCGGGTTTTCCCAGTCGGGTCGATCCGGGGAGACTTGCGGGTTGATCGGAACCGCCGGCGGCGCGGCAGCGGCAGTCGCCGATGCAAGCAACAGCGTCGTGGCCAGCGTGACGCGCATCCGCTTCCCCTCCTCCTCACCGCTGGCGCAGGCCGGCGATTTCGCCCGATGATCCTGCTTCTCTCCCGAGGCCCGCCGAGAATCGACGCGCCCCGGCTTTGGTGATATGCCACGCTATCTTTTGGAGATTCATATGACAAGTCGGCTTGCGGCGCCCCGAGCGACCGGCGGACGTGGTGAGGGCGGTGAAAGAGCGTCCTCGATGACCGACGATCTTTTCGCCAAGTTCGAGGCGGAGATCCGCTCGGGTGCGCTTGCGCCCGGTTCTCGGCTGCCGACGCAGAAGGAGATCGCGCTGAGCGAGGCCGTCAGCCGCACCGTGGTGCGGGAAGCCTTTGCCCGGCTGGCGGCGCAGGGGCTTACCGTATCCCGCCAGGGCTCCGGCGTGTTCGTCGCCGACACCGCCGAATATCGCGCCTTTCAAATCACCCGCGACGAGCTCAACGAGCTTGCCGACGTGATCAAGCTTCTCGAGATGCGGCTGGCGGTCGAAACCGAAATGGCCGGGCTCGCCGCGTCGCGGCGGACCACTGCCGACATCGGCGCGATCCAGGAAGCATTGCAGGACATGGTCGAGGCGATCGACGATCCGGTCGCGTCCGCAAAGGCCGATGCGTCCTTCCACCTCGCCATCGCTCGGGCGACCCAGAACGATTATTACGTCCGCCTCGTCGATTTCCTCGGGCTTCGGCTCGTGCCGCCGCGTAACCTTTACCTGCGCGATCAGCCGCGCGAGGCCCACGACGCTTACGTCGCCCGCGTGCTGGGGGAGCATGAAGCGATCGTCGACGCGATCGTTCGAATGGATCCGGCGCGTGCGCGGGAGGCGGCGCGGCACCACATGCAGGAGAGCCTCAGCCGGCACTCCATGCTCTCGGCCAGCGCCCGCATCCGCGATCGCGCATCCGAGAGTTGACCGACGCTCGCGCTTGTATGATAACTCTGCTCCAACAATAAGGAGCGGGGGCGATGGGCAAGGCGCGACGGAGTCGGTTGAAGTCGGTGTGCGCCGCGATCCTGCTTACGGCGGGGTTCTCACCGGCACTTGCCCAGTCCGGATCGGCGCCGGCAGCGGCAACGCCGGCGCGTGCGCGCGAGATTATCGCCGTCGCCACCCGGCTCGCGGACTGGCAGCTGCAGCGGATGCGCGACACCGATCATGTCGCCCGCGCCACCACGGAGACTCGCAACCCGCGCGCCTGGGAACAGGCGGCGTTCTGGGTCGGTATGACCGCGCTTGCGGACGCCGGCGGCCCGCCGCGCATTCGCGAGGCGATCCTCGCCGTGGGTCGCGACAATCAATGGCTTCCCGCCCGCCGCCCTTATCATGCCGACGATCTCGCCATCACTGCCGCCTACGTCTGGGCTGCCGAAAACGGCGCCGGTGCGGCGGCGCTCGCGCCGACCCGCAAGGCCTTCGACTTCATCCTTTCCAATCCGCCCCGGGTGAGCCTGGCCTGGTATCTTCCGCCCAGCGGCTACGACGACACCGAATGTCTGAAGCGCTGGTGCTGGTGCGACGCTCTGTTCATGGCGCCGCCGCCGATGATCGCGCTGTCGAAGATCACCGGCGATCCACGCTATCGGGATTTCGCGATGCGCGAATATTGGGCAACGACCGACTTCCTGTTCGATCCCGCCGAGCACCTTTATTATCGTGACAGCCGCTTCTTCGATCGACGCGGCGAAGATGGCCGCAAATTGTTCTGGAGCCGCGGCAATGGCTGGGTGTTTGCGAGCATGCCCCGGATCATCCCGCTGCTTGAGAAGGGCAGTGCCGATCGCAAGCGCATGGAGAGCCTGTTCGTCGAAATGGCAGGGCGGCTGAAGCAGCTTCAGAAAGCCGACGGCTATTGGGCGCCCTCCTTGCTCTCCCCCGAAAAGTCACCGCCCGAATCCTCCGGCACCGGCTTCTTCACTTACGGTCTGGCCTGGGGCATCAAGGAGGGCCTGCTCGATCGCCGCGAATACGAGCCGGCCGCGCGGCGCGGCTGGGCGGCGTTGGTCCGCGCGATCCAGCCGGACGGTCGCCTCGGCTGGGTGCAGCAGGTCAGCGATCGGCCCGAAAAGGTCGAGGCCGCAGATACCCAATATTACGGCACCGGAGCGTTCCTGCTCGCCGCCACGGCGATCGCCGCCCTCTGATCCTTTCGCGCTGCTGGGTGGCCGGCAGCGGACAGCGAGGTCCCCTTGTTTCAGAAAACCTTCCACGCCGCGCACCCGGACATGATGGCCGGCGCGACCAACGCCCAGCTGCGCGATCGACACGTCGTCTCGGGCCTGTTCCGGCCGGGCGAGATCGTGCTGACCTATTCGCATGGCGAGCGCTTCATCATCGGGGGCGCCGTGCCTCTCGCCTCGCATTTGGTCCTGCCGCGGCTGACCGAGCCGGCGAGCCTTGCCGGACAGCCGCTGCTGGCGCGGCGCGAGCTCAGCGCGATCAACATCGGCGCGGTCGGCGGCGCGGTCACCGTGGACGGCGAACGCTTCGATCTCGCACCGCGCGAGACGCTCTACGTGCCGATGGGCTCGGGGGAGGTGATCTTCGAAGGGGAGGGCGCGCGCTTTTACCTGCTGAGCGTTCCGGCGCATCGGGCCTTTCCGCTCCGCAGGCTGGGGCTCGGCGATGCCAAGGTGATGGAACGGGGCAGCCTGGAAACCTCCAACGCCCGCACGATCCACCAGCTGATCCTGCCCCACACATGCGAGAGCGCCTCGCTTTGCCTCGGCCTTACCATCCTCAAACCGGGCAGCGTCTGGAACACGATGCCGCCGCACGTCCACGAGCGGCGATCGGAAGTCTACCTCTACTTCGATCTCGGCGAGGATGACCGCATCTTCCATTATATGGGCCGGCCGGAAGCGCTCCGGCACATCGTCATGGAGAATGAGGAAGCGGTGATCTCGCCGCCCTGGTCGGTGCACATGGGGTCCGGCACCCGCGCCTACAGCTTCATATGGGCGATGGCCGGCGAGAACCTCGATTACGAAGACATGGACGTGTTCGACGTCTGCCAGCTCTGCTGATCCCCTTTTGTCCTATAAGTGTCTGGATCTCCGGGTAGGTTGCGCGCTGAACGGCAGTTCGCATGCCGTCGTCAAAGCATCATCGCAGTCACAGGTGCGCCTGTTCTTGAAAATTCATCATACAACTTGTTGCCTGTCGTATAGATCGCTGGTACAAGCTGGATCAAGAAGTCCTAAGACTCGCATTCCAGGGAGAGATTGGCATGATGTTTTCGAACATGACGGCTGTCGTGCGCGTGCTTGCCGCCGCCGGCGTTTCGTTCTGTGCCGCCGCGCCGGCCTTCTCCCAAACGTCACCATCGAACACGACTGACCCGTCACCTGCTCTTGCCGGGGATCAACTTGGCGAACGCGGGACCATCGACGAGGGCGAAATCATCGTCACTGCGCAAAAGCGAGAGGAGCGGGTGCAGGACATTCCTCTGGCGGTGCAGGTCGTCAGCGGCGAGGCGCTCGAGGCGCAGGGCATTCGTGAGTTTTCCGAGCTGACCCGGGCGGCGCCCTCTCTTCTGATCCGTCCGGCCGAGCATCCGGTCAACGCCTCCGTGTCGATCCGCGGTATCGGCACCTTCGCCTTCTCGCCGAGCGTGGAGCCGAGCGTCGCCGTCCAGATCGACGATGTTCCCGTCCAGTTCCTTGCCCGCGCCTTTGCCGATCTCTCCGACATCGAACGGATCGAAGTGCTGCGCGGGCCCCAGAGCACGCTCTACGGCCGCTCCGCCTCGGCCGGCTTGCTCAACATCGTCACCCAGGGTCCCAGTGCGGAGTTCGAGGGACGGGTCGGCGGGCTGATCACGACCGACGACGAATATGGCGTCAACCTTGCCGTATCGGGCCCGATCACGCCGCGGCTCGGCATTCGAGTCAGCGCCAATTACGACACGTTCGAGGGCAATGTCCGCAATCTGTTCAACGGCGACACGATCAATGGCCGCGAGATCCTGTCGACCCGCGCCAAACTGGTCTGGGACCCGACCGACACGCTGAACCTGGTCGCGCAGATCGGCTACATCGATGGTCACACCACCATCGGCCGCCCGTTCATCCGGGTCTCGCCCGCGGCGCGACTGCGCGGCAATCCGGCGTTCGGACCGGCGGTGTTCGCGCCCGGAGTGAGCTTCACCGAGGACAATACGGACGTCGTCAACAACATCACCTCGGGCACCGACTACCAGGATTTCAGCCAGTCGCTGCGCGCCTCGCTCGATCTGGGCTTCGCCTCGGTCGTGTCGATCACCGCCTGGGATCAGTTCAAGCAGTTCGACATCCTCGATCAGGACGAGTCCGCGATCGCGGCGCTCGACAATCGCCAGTTCGGTACCTTCGACACCCATGCCTTCTCACAGGAATTCCGGCTGGTCTCGCCCGGTGCGCAGCGGCTGCGCTACACGCTCGGCCTCTTCTACTCGAACCTGAACCTCACCCGCGACTTCACCCGCGGCCCGTTCTTCTCGCTTGCGCGCTGGTATGCGACCAACGGCACCAAGCAATATGCGGCGTTCGGCCAGGCCGAGTTCGACATCCTCGACGGCACGACCCTGATCGGCGGCATTCGCGTCGGCAAGGGCAAGATCGACTACACCTTCCTCGACATCGCCAATGCCAACGCCTTCTTCTCCGGCAAGGATTCGGAGCGCTACGAGACCTACAAGGCAGGCATTCAGCAGCGCTTGGCCCCCGACGTGATGGCCTTCTTCACCTATGCGACCGGGCACAAGGGGCAGGCTTACGACATCGGCACCGGCTTCAATCTCGTCCGCCAGAATTCGGGCCCGGTGCAGCCGGAGACGTCCGAGGATTGGCAGCTCGGCTTCAAGTCGCAATTCCTCGACCGGCGGGTGACGCTCAACGTCACCCTGTTCAACACCGATTTCGACAATTTCCAGGCCCAGGGGATCGAAACCCTGGCCGACGGCACGATCAATTTCCGTCTCGCCAACGTCGGCGCCTTGCGCACTCGGGGCGTCGAGGTCGAAGGCGGGATCCGGCTGGGCAACGATTTCGATCTGTCGGGCGGGGTCAGCTACACCGATGCGACGATCAGATCCTTTCCGCTCGCCCAATGCTATCCGGGCCAAACCGTGGCGCAAGGCTGCGTAGGCAACCCGGCCCGGCAGGATCTCGCCGGCTTCCGTCCGGCCCAGGCCCCCGAATGGAAGATCGCGCTCAACGCCAGCTATACGCCGCCGATCACCGCAACGCTCGATGCCCTCCTCCAGGCCGCCTACAATTACCAGAGCAAGTTCAACTTCGGCATCAACAACGATCCGGAGACGGTGCAGAAGGGCTACGGCATCCTCAACCTCTCCGCCGGCGTGCGCGGCCACGATCGCGGCTGGGAGCTGGTCGCGTTCGTCAACAACGTCTTCGACAAGCAATATTTCTTCAACGTCAACAACAGCCGCGGCAACCAGGGCAACGCCCAGGCCATCCAGAGCAACCTCCCCCGCGACTTCCGCCGCTACGGCGGCGTGCGGGCGACGTTCAACTTCTGAGCCTCTCTCGCGCCCGTGTGGCCGATGCGCTAGGTCGCTTCCGACCAAGGAGGGGTGGCGTGGCGAATTTCAAGTTGCGGATCGTGTTCCTACTCGCCCTGGCGCTCTGGTTCGCGACGTTGTGGCTGATGTTCGGCGACGTCCTGTAACGGACGCGCGTCGGCAGCGCGTGTTGGAACAGGCTCGGCGGCGACGGGTTGGTTGCGGACATCGGGGAGCCGCAAGATGAGCATGATTGCCGATCCGATCGAACATCGCGCGCCCAGCGAGCTGCTCGGGGCCCTGTTCGCACAGGCGCCCGGGTTCATGGCCGTGACCCGCGGCGCCGATCACCATTATGTCCTGGTCAACGAGGAATATAAGAGGCTGTGCGGCCGCGATCCGACCGGGTCGACGATGGCCGAGGCGCTTCCCGAGCTGCAGGGGCAGGGGATCGTCGCCATGCTCGACCGGGTGCTGGTCACCGGCAAGGCCTTCGTCGGCCGCGATGTCCGAGTCCGGCTCAACGTCGCCGGCGGCTGGGACGAACTCGTGCTCGACTTCGCCGCCCAGCCGATCCGCAGGATCGACGGCAGCTTCGAGGACATATTGTGCTTCGGCTATGACGTGACCGACCGGGTGCGCGAACATGAGCGCGCGACGCGGCTCCAGCAGGAATTGAAGCGGGCATCGCAGGCGGCCGCGATGGGGACGATGGCCTCCACTCTGGCCCACGAGCTCAACCAGCCGCTGGCCGCGGCCGCGGCATATCTCGCCGGTGCCCGCCGTGCGAACGAACGCAAGCTGTGCGACATCGCCGCGGAGTCGCTCGCGCAGGCCGAGGCGCAGGTCCAGCGCGCGGGCGAGATCATTCGTCGCACGCGGATGCTGCTCACCGACTCGCGGCCGCGCCGCGAACGCGCCGCGCTGAAGGCGATGATCGAGGATGCCGCCGAGGTGCTGCGCGCCTCCGGGCACCTGCGCGATGTCGCGCTGACGATCGCGCTCGAAGATGCCGAGATCGCTCTCGATGTCGATCAGGTGCAGATCGAGCAGGTGCTGGTCAATGCTCTGCGCAACGCCTGCGATGCAATGGCGGGCGCTGAGCATAAACGGCTCGAAGTTGCGGCGCGAACCGAGGGCAATCACCTCCACCTCCAGATCACCGACAGCGGCGGCGGGCTCGCCCGCGACATCGATCCGTTCGAGGCCTTTCGGAGCGCCAGCGGCGGTCTCGGCATCGGTCTCTCGATATCGCGGACCATCGTCGAGGCGCATGGCGGCAGCATCCGGCTCGACAACGCGCCGAGCGGCGGCGCCACGCTGTCGCTCACCTTGCCGCTCCGCGCGGGGTAGGAGAAATCAGGCGCCCGAGGCGAGCGCCTGTCTGGGGTCGAGATGGCGCTGCAGGATCTCCAGCATGCCCTCGCCCATGAACGGCTTCTCGATCACGTCTGCCAAGGGGAAGGGCAGGGTCGCGGGAATGTCGTCGATGCGTGCCGACATGATGATGATCGGCCAGTCGTAGCCCGCGGCGGCGAAGCGCGTCGCCGCCTCGACGCCGCCCATCACGGGCATCTGCAAGTCGAACAGAACGCAGCCCGGCGGCAAGACCGGCAGCGTCTGAAGGAAGGTCGGCGCCTCGGCGAAGCAGCGGACCTGATAGCCCGCCATCTCCAGATAAGCCTTGATCGAGTCCGCTACGAGATCGTCGTCGTCGACGACGTAAATCCAGGAATTCATCTCAGGTGATCGCTCCCTCCCGCTTCCCCCATACCGCCACGAATTGCCGGCGGGCGCAAGCGCGCCGGCCGGATGGACGGGCAAGGATGCGGCGATCTTCGGGCCGAAGCGCTAAAACTCCGTTACCCGTCCGACGAGAGTGTCGATCGGCAGCAGTCGACGCGCGGCGGCAAGGCTCTTGCGGATCTCGCCATAGCGCTCGTCGCGGCAGCCGAGATCGAATGCGAGCGACACCGGTGCGCGGTTGCTGCCCATCCAGGTGACCGTGACGACCTGCTGATCGGTGGCGTATGTCTGGCATTGCGGATGCGAGATCGTCTCGCTCTCAGACGGACGAACCGCCGCCAGGGAATCGCGTACCGCGCTGAACAGCATCGGCGTTCCCTCGGCGGGCGCGCGCCCGTTGGTGGCGGTGTGCTGGCGTCCTTCGAAATAGGTGATGCCGTCGGCGACGATCGACACGCTGTACACCGGACAGGTGCCGTGACAGGGCCCGACCTCATAGACGATCCGGTCGACGTCCGCCGGCGCCGCTTTCGGGCGCGCAGGGGAAGAGTTGGTGGCGCAGGCTGCGAGCCCGCAACAGGCGAGAGGCAAGGCGAGGCTGGACAGTATCGGACGCAAGACGAACTCCCGGGATGATGCAGTTCAGGTGCAGACGCCGCGGCTGCCTCCGACCCGCATGCAAAGGCTATTCAGCGGCCGACGATACGCGCCTGGATGGCCGGCAGCAGCGCCTCCAGCGTGCGCCGCGCCGCTGCCGCGTCGTTGGCGACCGATCGGATAGTCAGCAGGTCGCCATCGCGAAGCAGCATCGCGGTCGACGCCGCACTGCTGCCGATCGTCCAGCTGCTCACCCAGCCGACGGCGGGCGCAACCTCGAGCGGTCGGATCCGGCATTCGGGGCTGCGCGCCCGGCAGAGCCGCTCGAGATCCTCGATGCGGGTTGCGCCCGATCGAACCCGCGCCTCGGTGCCGTCCGTCTGTCGCCCGATTTCGATGCTGACGAGCGGCTCGCCGGTGCAGTCCGGGCAGGTGATGATGATCCTGTCCGGGGTGGCGCGTCCCGCAAAGCCGTCGCCGAGCGCGCCGGTCAGCGCCGGCTCGACCGTGGTCAGATCCCTGGTGACGAAGCCGGCGTGCGCCGGGGCGCTTGCCAGTCCCAGCAAGCCGAACAGCGCAAAAGACCGGCGCATTGTGCTTCGCCGCTCAGCGGTCGACCAGCGCCGTCAGCCGGTGCAGAAACGGCCGGTTCTCGACCATCCCGCGCTGCGCGTCGGAGAAGATGCCGCCGCACATGCCGGGCAGCAGGATCTCGACCTTAACCAGATCCTCCAGCTTGCGGAGATCGATGTTGATGCGCAGCTTGCCGTCATATTCGAAGCCGATCTCGGCGTCGTCGGGGCACAAGGCGGCAACGGCTTTGGTGATGCGGGCGAGCTCGTCGGAGACGGTCGCGTTCTTGGCCGGCGCGGAAATCTGTCCGGCGATCGGATTTGCGGCAGCCTCGGCTCCCCCCATGTCATGCTCCTCGTGTGACGGTGTCGAGCCATGATCGTCTTCATTTCACCCCGCTGGCGCAAGCCCTCTTTCGGGTGCGCGCCTCTTCTGACCGGATCTTCGCGTCGGCACTGCAGTCGGGCGGTGTCGTGGTTGCGGAGGCGGCGGCACGCCTGATCGAGCATCCGGGCCGCTCCTCTCCCCGGCGTGATCGGTGCCGGCATGTTCGTCGCGCGGACCGGCGCAGCTGCGCATTCGTCGTGCCGCACCGGCCCTCCGTCGAAGGTCGATGGTGCAATCGCGGCAGCAACGCGAGGGGCGCGCGTGGAGGACGGCATGTCGAAGAGCAAAGGGGGCGCGCAGGCGCCGGGGAACGAGAAGATGACGGACGCCGAAATGCGGTCCGTCGACGCGGAGGCGCGGGCCCGGTGTGACGAGCATGTGCGCCAGCGCGAGGCCCGCGAAACGCTGCGGCGCGACATCGACATCTGGCTCAAGCGCAGCAGCCCGCCGGTGGTCACGTCCGTGCAGGCTTCGCAGCGGAGGCGCCGTGCCTGACCCCGGTGCCGGCGGAACCGGCCTCGCCGAGGCGGCGCGGCTACCAGACAATCCGCCTGGCATTTGTAACTTGCAGCCGAGACTGCACGCCCTGTTCCATTGTCCGTTGCGCTTCGTGGACACCTGGGGCACTCCCAATCCGGGCGGAAATCGGGGGCGACGTGAACAGGAACAATGCGCAGGTCATGCTGCCGCGGGGGCGGCTGGCACGATGGCTCGTGGAAACGGGCTGCGACGTCTCGGATTCGGTGCGGCGCGAGGCGATCAGCACCCTGTTCAAGCGCTCTGCAGCCTTCATCGGCGGCGAGATCAATACGCCGCTGATGGCGTGGGTGATCGCCCTGCGCATGCAGACCTGGCCGTTCCTGCTCTGGGCGGGTGTGCAGACCCTGCTCGCGATGCTTCGGCTGACGGTCCAGATCGGTGGCGCCCGGCGGCTGGCGCGCGGCGGAATCGTGTATCCCGATCTCTATGTCTTCGTGGCTCTGCTGTGGGCCGCGACGATCGGCTATGGCGGGTTCGTCAGCATCGCCAGCGGAGACTGGATGGCAGCCACCCTGGCCTGCGCGTCGGCGGCGGCGATGGCCGGTGCGATCTGCTTTCGCAGCTTCGCGGTGCCGCGCCTGGTCGTGGCGATGATCCTGCTCGTGCTCGGCCCATGCGCGCTCGGCGCCTTGCTCTCGGGTGAGGCGATCATGCTCGTCGCCGGCGTTCAACTGCCGCTCTATCTGTTCAGCATGGCGCTCTCGGCATTCGCGCTCAATCGGATGCTGCTGCGGACCATGGACGGCGAGCGGCACCATGCCCATCATGCCCGCCACGATCCGTTGACCGGGCTGCTCAACCGCAGCGGCTACGCCCATTGGGCCGGCCGGCTGCTCGCGCGCCAGGCGCACGGCGGCAGGCTCGCTATATTTTACCTCGATCTCGACGGCTTCAAGGCGGTCAACGATCGTCTCGGCCATGCGAGCGGCGATGCCTTGCTCGAGGCGGTCGGCGAGCGCCTGCGGGCGATCGTGCGTCCGGGCGACGTCGTCGCCCGGCTCGGCGGCGACGAATTTGTCATCGTCGCTGCGGATGCCGACGAGCCGGCCGCGCGGCAGCTCGGCGCCCGCATCGTCGACGCGATCGCCGCAGATCCGTTTCTGCTGGACGATGTCGCGGCCGAAATCGGAGTCAGCGTCGGTGCGGCCTTGTTCCCGGGCCATGGACCCGATCTCGATACGCTGCTCCGCGCGGCGGACCGGGCATTGTACACGGCCAAGGCGGCGCCCGAACCGGGCTGCGTCTTCGCCGCGTTGCCGGCGTCCGCCGAGGTCACCCATGGCTGGGGCCAGCGCAACGCCGCCTGAACCGGGCGAGGCTGTCAGCCCGCGCCGGGCGCGGCGTCACTCCACGCGGAAGCTGGTGACGATCAGCCGCGCCGGTCCGTTCGCGGAGACGCCGTGGCCGTAGCCCGAGCCGCCGCCGAGAACGAAGCCGACCTGGTCCGCCTCGGAGAGCGCGGCGCGGAAGGCGGCGGGATCGGAGCGGGCGCTGGAACTCTGGATCGCGGTCCAGGCGCCGTCGAGCGGCGCCACCATCTCGTGGTCGCCCGCTTCGATCGGCATGTGGGACGCGAAGGTAGCGAACCAGCGATAGGTCTCGAAGCGGCCTTTGCCGCCCCAATTGTCGCCGGCCCGCTGAAAATAGAGGGTGAGGATCGACGGCCCCTTGGGCTCGGTCGACGGGATGATCCGTACGCCGGGCGCCATCTCGACGCGGTAGCGCATGACGATGCGCTTCTTGCCGGCCAGCGAGCCGTGGCGAAAGGTCACATAATGAACGCTTCCCGGATCCCGCGGCAGATCGATCTGGAAGCCGCCGCTGCGCCGCGGTGTCGGATGGAGCGGCATGTCGATCGAGTAATTGCGGCCGCGGATGATCGGCCCGATCGTCCATGCCCGTGCGTCGGAGCCGTTGCTCGTTGTCTCGCCCGATGCTGCCGCCGGGCCGCCGCAGCCGGCAAGGAGAGCCGAGAGGGCGAGAAGGGTGGTGCGAACAGGGGGCATGATCCGGCTTTCGGTGGACATCCTTCCCCTTGTGGCCTCGCGGCCTTCTACAGCCTGAACGAAAGCGCGGCGCGCTCGCGACTAGCCCTCGGGCTGCAGCGACGCGGCGACCGCGGCGCGGTTGACGGCGAGGAGCGCGATCATGCGGTTGGCCACGCCGTCGATGTCGTAGGGACGATCCTCCACCGTGGCCGCGACATGCTCGCGCACCACCAGCGCCATCGCCTTTACGGCGACCCGCCGAGTCGGTTCGTCCTTCGAGGCGGTCTGGTCGCAATCGACCTCCGCCCGGGATGTCGTTGGCGAGGCCGGCGTGATCGCGACGCGGCATGTCACCCGGTGCGGATCCCCCGCCCGGCTGACGCCGATCAGCAAGGCGCCGCCGGCCGCGCCCGCGCCCGCGACGGTGAGGCTGCCCATGCCGGTGCCTTCGACGACGCGCCGGCTCGCCCGCAACCGCTCGACCGAGACCTTCATCGGCTGCGGCAGCAGGAGTGCGGGATCCGCCCGGCCGCGCGGCATGGCGACGTACAGGCCGCCGAGCGCAAAGCCGGCCATCACGATCTTCCCGAGCGCCATGCGCGCCTTCCCCCGGATCCGCCCGCTTAGGGCTTCGACTCCGCGATCATCCGCTGGGTCTCGTCCGAGCGCTTCAGCGCTTCGCGCTGCATGCCGCCCATGTTGCCGAGAACCACCGCGGTTTCCTTCTGCTGCGCGCGGCTCCGGTCGAAATCCCGCTTGTTGAGCGTCGCGAGGATATGCTCCTCGAACATCGGAACGCGAAGCTGGTCCTGGGTGCGTCCGATCGCGCTGTCGCCCCCAGCCTGGTGCCCGCAATCGGGAACGACACGGCTTTGTTTCGGATCGATCTCGGTAATCACCGCCTCGCAGCTCAGCACCGGGGCCGTGCTCGAATATTGCATGGCGAGCGAGACGCCCTTGGCGGAGCGGCCGGTGCCCCAGATCTGGATCTTGCCGTCGCCGTCGCGGCGCGGGATCGTGGTCCGCGCCGTGACCAGCATGTCCTCGACTTGGCTCTTCGAATAAGCGAAAACATTGGGATCGTAGTTCGAAGCCTTGTGGTACACATAACCGCCCAGCCCCATCACGCCGACCAGAAAAACAAGCTTAGCCGCCATCTTCCGCTCCTGTCCGTGCTTCATTGTGCAAATACGGGGAAGCGATTGAAGAATCTTTAAAGATCCTTGGCGGCTGGAGTGGGGTCTTCGACGGCGGGCTACTTTGTAAGCATTTGCCGCGGCGGTCAGAACGGGATCCGAAGCTGGAAACCGACCGCCCGATCCTTATCGGTTCCCGGCCCCAGCTCGGCTGAGCCGATGCGCATGGTCATCGATTGGCGTATCGCATCCATGCGTGTCGGGGTTTCGCCGGTCGGCAGCTGAACCCGGTAGCGGCCGTCGTCGCGGCGGCCGCACACCAGGATCTCCTCGGATCCCGGGTCCGAGCCGCACGCCGGAACGATCTTGAGTTCGGCGCCCGGCCTTCGCTTCTCGGTGTGCACCTCGGCGAGATCGAAGCTGGAGGCTTCCACCTCCGCAGACTGGAGCAGGATCAGCAGGAGCACCGGTCCTCCCTCTTCTTCGCGGTTGACCGCCGTAGACGACTTCCCAACGCGGCTCCAGAACGTCAAGAGCCGCCGGGGCGGCAGCGGTCTTGCGAGAAGGAGTGTGAGGTGCGCGGAAGGGATGTCCCGGCGCGGGAGAGGGACCGGTACCCATGCTGAGCCGGATCGGCGGTGCCGCCGCCGCGGCGCGGGCGCTCGTCCCGGGATGGATGCGCACGGCGGTGCGCATGGCTGCAACGGCCGGTGGTGACGGACCGCGCGAGATCATCCTCCATTGCGGCGAACACAAGACCGGGACGACCAGTATTCAGGCCCTGATCCTGCGTGAGCGCAAGGACCTGGCGCGGCAAGGCGTGCACGTGCTGTGCGTCGGCCAGGGCAGCAACGGTGCGCATCATCGCCTGATCCAGGCTTTCGACCGCCGCCCATTCGGCGCCGTGACCGCGAAGCTGCTCGCGATCGAGATCCGGCGCGCGCCGGGCCGCACGATCCTGGTCTCGTCCGAACTGGCCAAGACCGCGATCGTGCACGGCCGCGGCCAGCAAGTGATCGATGCCTTTCGTGCGGCGGGTGCGGATCGTGTGCGATTGCTCTTCTATCTGCGCTCGCCGTTCGCGCTGGCCAATGCCGCTTATGCGGAGCGGACCGGAAGCCTCGATCTCGGCGGCGCGCCCTTCGTCGATTTCCTGCGCGTCCACGATGCCGGCCCGGCCTATGCCTATGAAGGCTTCCTCGATCTGGCGGCGCGCGACGACGTCGATCTCGAGGTGCGGCCCTATTCGGCTTTGGTGCGGCGCAGCATCGCCGAAGATTTCGGCGATGCGATCGGCATCACCTGGCGGCGCTGCGACGGGCCGCGGAGGAACCGCAGCCTCGGGCCGATCGGCCTGGAGGCGATGCGGCGCATCGCGGCGGAGGGCGGGCTCCCCGACGGGGCGCGCCGGGTGCGGCTGTACATGCGGCTGCGGGCGATCGGCCTTGCTTTGGGTGAGGCGCCGTTCTGGCAGATGGACGCTGCGCACCAGGCGCTGCTGACGACCGCCGATCACCGCACGGATGCGTTCGCACGCGCGGTGTGGGGGCACGGCTGGCGAGAGACGATCGGCGAGGAGGAGAGGCCGCTCAACGTCTTCGATCCGGCCGATCCCCGCCAGCAGGACATGCTGGAACGGACCCTCGCGCAGATGCGCCGCGCACGGGCGGACCTGCTCGGCGCAGGTTGAGCCCGGGGCGCTCGGGCGTGCCGAGAATCGGACGATTCGCCCGGGCGTGCCGCTGTCATGCCGCAGAGCGGTGGGTATTCCGCGTCCTGGTACAGGAAATCAGGCGGGGAGGTGCGGATGAGAATCTGGTTGGCGGCGGCGCTGCTCTGGGGCGTGCCGGCGGCGGCGCAGGATGGCGCGTGGTTCGGCCCTGGCTATTTCAACAATTGGGCGTTCAACCAGCAGGCGGACGCGATGCTGCGGCGCAGCCACAAGACGATCTTCAATGAGAGCGTCGAAGCCTCCTTGCGGCGCGGCGGGGCCTCATCCCGGGCGCCTCGGACGCAGGTCGCTCCCACCAACCCTTCGGACGTGCGTCAGGTCGCCGATGAGCTCGCCGCCGGCTTCCCCGCGGCGGAACGGCGCAAGGCGGCCACGCTCTTCGCCGATCTGTTTGCGCGCTATGGCGAGCTCGAGCGCCGGCTTGGCGTGCAGCGCGGCGATCCGGCGGGGGCGACGGCGGCATTGATCGCGGCGAGCTACATGGCGCATGCCGATGCCGAGGTCAGCGACGCAGGCTTCCGGGCGCTCTACGGGCAGATGCGCAAGCTCGCGCCGGACGCGGCGACGGCACGCGAACAGCAGGGGCCGATCACGATGGCGATCCTTGCCACCTATCTCGCCGCCACCCGTGAAGCGCTCAAGCAGAGCCCGGATGCCGCGCGCGCCGCTGCCCTCCATGAGGCTGGCGGACGCTATTTGCGTGCCTTGCTGGGCGTGGATCCGGATCGAGTGCGGATCGGCGACGGCGGACTTGCGATTTCCTGAAGCTCGCTACCGCCGGCGCGAGAGCTGGGTGGCGAGGAGAGGGGGCATGACGTCAACGGATGCGCCGCGCGGCTGAACCGCGCGGCGCCGCTTCGAGGATGGCGGTCACTGACGGCGGAACGCGACCTGCGTCGGTCGGGTGCCGTCCATGCGGGTGACGCCCTGCCAGCGGGTGAGCAGGCGCGGGCCGCTGCGGGTGAGGGTCAGCAACGGCTGCCCGCGCGAGAAGCGCGGCCCGCGCGCCGCGCCGCTGTCGAACGCGTAGAATTTAACGATCGCCGATTGGCCCTGCGGCGTGACGGTGCAGCGAATCCGCTGATTGGTCTGGAAACCCTGCCTGGTCAGCGTGCAGCCGTTGCGGCCGATCGTTAGGACATGGTCGACGAAGGCGGCGGGGCCTTCGCCCGGCGCGCCGCCGATGCGGCCGAGCGATTCGCTGTAGGCATAGCGGCCGTACCAGGTGGAAAGCGGCGCCGCGGCGGCTGGAGTGGCAGCCGAAAGAGCAGCTGCGAACGCAGTGACGGCGAAAGGCAATTTGCTGGTCATGATCGTCTTCCTTCGAGGTTGGGGAACGGAGTTGATTGGTGCGGCGGAGCTTACGATCCGTGGAGCGGCGCCGGCGCGGTGAGCGGCGTCACCGCGAAGTCGGCGCCGCCGCGCGGCGAGGGCCACATCCCGATCTGGAAGAGCTGACGCTTGCCGCATGCATTGACGCTCCATTGCTCATAATGTCCGCCGCGGGCCCCGAACGGCGCAGCCGGGCCGCGCGGCGCATAACCGGCAGGCATCACCCGCATCTCGGCGGAGAACACGAAAGAGCAGCCTCGGGTTGCCTTTGAGTAAGAGGACAGCCGAGCGATGATGTCGGCGGCGAGCTGCGGCGTGGCGCGGGTGGTGCCGGTCGTCTTGACCGGATAGGCGGAAACGGGGCCTGCAACGAGGGCAGCCGCAGCGAGGGTCGCACCGGCGATCAGAGAGCTGAAGTTCATGAGGTGGTTCCTTTTCCGTTGTTCGCCGCCGCCTTGAAGAGACATCCGGCATTCACGTATTGAACGATGTTCAATTGCTGTAAAATGAACAGCGCTCATTTTTGTTCCGGCAAACGCCAACGGCAGCCAAAGCAGGTTTTCGGAACGGCAGCGGAACCAGGCCGGGCGCTGAACGTCGGGCGCTCATGCCCCATTTCGCCGAGCAAGCCGATCAGATCAGCCACGATACGCCGCCGGTGCCGCCCACCCGCGACAATTTCGAGCGCCGGGTGTTCCGCGCCACCGCGATCGTGCTCGCCACGCTCGCCGCAGCCTATGTGCTGTGGCAGCTGGTCGATCTGCTGCTGCTGCTGTTCGCCTGCACCCTGGTTTCGCTGATCCTGCTGACCATCACCAATGCGATCCGCAGGCGCACCCATTTGCCGTTCGGGATCGCGCTCGGGCTGAGCGTGCTCGGGCTCATCCTTCTGATCGGCAGTGCCTTCACCTTCTTCGGGACCACCCTGCAGGGCGAATTCGCCGAGCTTGCCGCCCGGCTGCCGGCCGCCTGGGCGGATGTCGAGGCGCGCCTCAACGAAACCCCGGCCGGCGCGGCGCTGCTGGAACGCGCGCAGGCGCTGGTGCCGAGCGGCCAGGCGCTGGTCAACACCGCGACCAAGGCGCTCGCCGCCGTCGGCGGCGGCCTTTCCGGGTTGGCGATCGTGCTGGTCGGCGGCCTTTACCTCGCGGCGCAGCCGACGCTCTATGCCGGCGGGCTGCTGCGGCTGGTGCCCGACGCCTCGCGCGCCCGCGTTGCCGAAACCCTCGATGCGGTGACCGTGTCGCTGCGCAACTGGCTCAAGGGCCAGGCGCTCGGCATGGTGTTCGTCGGCATCGCCACCGGGCTCGGCCTGTGGCTGGTCGGCGTTCCCGCGGCGTGGGCGATCGGTCTCGTCGCCGGAATGGCCGAATTCGTTCCCTATCTCGGCATCTTCGTCGCCGTCATTCCGGCCACGGTGCTCGGCTTCGGCCAGGGCATCGATACGGGCCTGTGGACGGTCGCGGTGCTGGTCGGCGTTCAGCAGATCCAGGGCAATCTGGTGATGCCGCTGCTGCAGAACCGGATGGTCGATCTACCGCCGGCGATCACCATCTTCGGGATCATCGCCGCCGGCATCCTGTTCGGCGTGGCCGGCGTGCTGCTCGCGACCCCTCTCACCATCGTCGTGCTGGTGCTGGTCCGCCGCCTCTATCTCGGCGAAGACAAGCAGGAAGTGCTGGCGAGCGGAGACGCGCCGTCACCGCCGCCGCCGCCGGCCACCTCCGCGGACTGACGCCGCTGGCGGCCGCCGATGACGCGCCAACCATGAACATCCCCGCCGGCAAACGACGGGTCAGCGGGGCCGGGTGAGGCGCTCGGCGGAGACGCTCGTCCCTCGCGCCCTTCGTTCGCTGTTGGAATTTTTGTTACGCAGCTTTAGGGCGCGCATATCGTTGGGGATTCTCCTCCTGTGCCGGAGTGCAAGGCTGTGCAAGCAGCCGGGGCTGGCCTGGTTTCTCGGTGTTGGTCAGGCGCGTCCGTATCTATGACAGGCAAAATAGCTCATCTCGACGGCCCCGCTTCGGGCGAAGCGGCCGGGCGGCTCGATCTGCGCGAGGTCGCGCGCCACGTCGCCGCGTTCCGCAAGCCGAGCAGCGGTCGCGGCATCTTCGAGCTTGCGGTCAGTGCCGCGCCCTTGCTGGTGCTGTGGCTGCTGATGTGGTGGCTGCTCGATCACCATTATGCGCTGACCCTGATCCTGGCGCTGCCCGCGGCGGGCTTTCTGCTCCGGCTTTTCTTGATCCAGCATGATTGCGGCCACGGCGCCTTCTTCAAGAATCGCAGCGCCAACGACTGGGTCGGCCGCTGCATCGGCGTGCTGACCCTCAGCCCCTATGATTTCTGGCGCCGCACCCATGCCATCCACCATGCCGGCACCGGCAATCTCGACAAGCGCGGCATCGGCGACGTCGATACGCTCACCGTGCGCGAATATGCGGGGCGCAGCCGGTGGGGGCGCTTGCGTTACCGGCTCTATCGCCACCCGATCGTGCTGTTCGTGATCGGCCCCGCCTACGTCTTCTTCCTGCGCTACCGGCTGCCGCTCGGCCTGATGCGCCAGGGCTGGAAGCCCTGGGCCAGCACGATGGGCACCAATGCCGCGATCCTGCTCGGCGCCACCGGCCTGATCCTGCTCGTCGGGATCGGGCCGTTTCTGCTCATCCAGCTCCCGATCACGCTGATCGCGGCGTCGATCGGCGTCTGGCTGTTCTACGTCCAGCACCAGTTCGAGCATACCTATTGGAGCCGTGGCCGCGAGTGGAGCTTCCACGAGGCCGCGCTCTACGGCAGCTCGCATTACGTGCTGCCGCCGGTGCTGCGCTGGTTCACCGCCAATATCGGGCTGCACCACCTCCATCATCTCTGCAGCACGGTGCCCTCCTACCGGCTCGGCGCCATTCTTCGCGCCCGGCCGGAGCTGGCGCAGATCAACCGCATGACCCTCCGGGAGAGCCTGCGCACGGTGAAGCTCACTTTGTGGGACGAGGAAGCCGGGCGGATGGTGTCCTTCCGCGAGGCCAGGCTCGCCCGCGCCGCCTGACCGAGTCGGGCTTCAAGGGTCAGTCGTTGCGGATCAGCCGCTCGACCCGGCGATCGGGGATCACCCAGCTGATCGCGACCATCACGTAGAGGCCAAGCGAAATCGCCGGCGCGACGAAGGCGGCAGCGATGCCGGCGGCATAAGCGACGAGCGACAGCCTGCCCTTCAAGTCCTTGCCAAGCGCGGTGGCGAGGGTCGAGCCTTCGCCCTCGTGCCGGATGAAACCGGAGGCGAGCAGGCGATAGGCGGTCGCCGCCATCAGCAGCACGAAGCCGTAGAGCGCCACCGGCTTCGCCGCGAAATGGTTCTCGCCCATCCAGGCGGTGGCGAACGGGATCAGCGACAGCCAGAAGAGCAGATGGAGGTTGGCCCAGAGCAGGCCCCCCGTCACCGTCCTGACCGTGTGCAGCATGTGATGGTGGTTGTTCCAGTAGATGCCGACATAGACGAAGCTCAGCACGTAGCTCAGGAAGACCGGCACCAGCCCCGCGAGATCGGCAAGCTCGGTGCCGTGCGGCACCTTCAGCTCCAGCACCATGATCGTGATGATGATGGCGATGACGCCGTCGCTGAAGGCTTCCAGCCTGGTCTTGTTCATGTCGCAGCCCCGATGAATGACGTCGTCGCTATGGATGCGGAGGCGCCTTCCGACAAGCGCGCCACACTTGTTACTCCCACCCCGCCGCTTTGCGCGCGATGATGCGGTCCTAGCCACGGGGCCGGAACGGACGGTCCCGAGCACTTTGACAAAGGAGGATCGATCGCATGGACACCCACAGTGCGGAGCCGGCGGCGGCCGACGGCCGGATCTCGATGGAGACGCCGCCGGTCGTCTCGCCCGAAGCGTGGCAGGCCGCGCGCGCCGCCCTTCTGGTCAAGGAAAAGGCGCTGACCCGCGCCCGCGATGCGCTTGCCGCCGAGCGGCGGCGGATGCCATGGATGGAGGTCCGCAGCGACTATCGGTTCGTGGGCGCGGCGAGGGAGGCAAGCCTGCTCGACCTGTTCGACGGACGGCGCCAGTTGATCGTCTACCGCGCCTTTTTCGAACCCGGCGTGTTCGGCTGGCCGGACCACGCCTGCCGCGGCTGCTCCATGGTGGCGGACCAGGTCGCACACGTCGCCCACCTCAACGCCCGCGACACGACCCTGGCCTTCGTGTCGCGCGCGCCGCAGGCCGACATCGCCCGGCTCAAGCAACGTATGGGCTGGGACATCCCTTGGTTCACGATCACCGACGATTTCGATGCCGATTTTGGCGTCGGCGAATGGCACGGCACCAACGTCTTCTATCGTGACGGCGACCAGGTCTTCCGCACCTACTTCCTCAACAATCGCGGCGACGAGCAGATGGGCGGTACTTGGAACTATCTCGATATCACCCCACTCGGCCGCCAGGAATTGTGGGAGGATTCGCCGCCGGGCTATCCGCAGACGCCGACCTACAAATGGTGGAACTGGCACGATAGCTATGTGCCCGACGCAGCGCCCGACAAAACCTGGGTGCAAGTGTCCGATGCGGGTGAGAAGGCGTTCCGCGCGCAAGCGGCGGGCGAGGGACCGCAATCGGGCACGGAGGCATGAGCGCGGCCGGTTCCAGCGGAACCGGCGACGCGGCGGATGTCCGGCGGTCAGCCGGGGCGAAGGCGGCGACATGGCTCGCCTTCGCCGCCTCGCCGACCTTCGCGGTCATGGCGTTGCTGAGTGCCGGTGAAGGCGGCGAGGCGGCGGCGATGCTGTGTGGGGCGGCGCATGGACCACCTTCGGGCGGGATGCCGCTGATGTACGTGCTGATGAGCGCCTTCCATGCCGGTCCATGGCTGAAGCGCATCGGCATGCGTCGGCAGACGTCGGGCTTGTTGTGCAAGAACTGATCCTGGCAGGCGAGGCATCAAGCCTCGCCTGCCAGGCAAAACGCTGGGCGCCGTGCCCGTCACCTCAGATGAAAATGTCGACGGTCGTGCTGATCGGGAATTCGGGACTGGCGAACTCGATCACGTAATCCTGCACGGCCGCGTAGGAGCCGTCGCCGTCGCCGTCGATCACGACGAAGGTGCGGCCCGCATAGTCTCCGCTGTTCGGGGTGAACAGGACGGCGGAATGGCTTTCGAGCGCGCCGTCGACCGCCCTGCGAAGATCGGTGCCGAACGTTGCGAAACTGAGCGCGCCGGCCGTGACATTCCCGGTCCATCCGCTGACTTCGAACGGGAGGTCGATCAGGTCGCCATAGCCTCTGTTCCAGAAGCCCTCGATGGTATCGAAGCGCGTGGTCGTCGACTCTGCTGCCGAAGTGTAGAAATAGATGCTATCGCCTGCGATACCCTTCATGAGATCCGCGCCAAGGCCTCCGATCAGAACATCGTCACCGCTCGCGCCGTCGAGCCTGTCATCGCCGTTTCCTCCCGAAAGACGGTCGTTCCCGCGCCCGCCGGAAATGGTGTCGGCACCGAATCCTCCGATCACCTCGTAGCTGCTCGGAGGCATGTTCGGCAGGGCCCCGCCGTCGAAGTTGAGCGTCTCGGTTCGTACGAGATCGCTCGCGTCGACGATCAGCCGTTCCCATGGGGCAACGTTGCCGTCCGCCATTTTCAGCCTGTAATCAAACGAGACTTCCCTCGAACCGCCGATCAGAAGGAGACGCTCGACGCCGCTGATCTGGTCCTCGCCGAAGGTGAAATCGTAGTCGCCGGCGAGTTGCAGCGTATCGAAACCCGTGCCGCCGAGCACGCTGTCTCCCGCCGACCATTCCGCGCCGAACGCGAACAGATCGTCGCCACCGCGGCCTTCGACCCGGTCCTCGCCACCCTGCTGAACCTGGAAGCGATCCGCCGACTCGGTGCCGAACAGGCTCTCGTTGCTCGCATCGCCGACGAGATCGAGCTGGGCCGCCACATTGATCGTGAAGCTGTCTCGGTCGGTGAGCACGCCGCCGACGCCGGTCGCGCCAAGGTCGTTCGTCGTGACTGTCACGATGTCTTGACCCGAATAGCCTGCATCGGAGCGGTAGGCGAGACCATCGAGCGCGGTGTTGATCGCCGCGATGGTGCCGCGGAACGTCATCGTCGCGTCTGCCGTTCCGTCGCCGCTGGAAAAGCTCAATCCGGCCGGGCTTGCTAACGTCAGACTGCCGTGGAGAGCGGCGATCGTCACTTCCAGCGTTCCTTGGTCGGGAAAGTCGGCAGGCGTGTCGGGGTCTCCGACGATCAGCCGGTTCCCGTTCGGTGCCGAAAAGACCAGGTCGGTGTTGCTTGCAATGAACTGCGATTGAGGCACGATGTTCGTCGGCGCATCATTCACGGCCGTGATGTTGACCTGCACCGTGCCGAATGCGATGTTCCGATCAAACCCGGCCGCATCGCCGAAAACGATGGTGTCACCAGTGGCGGGACCGGGTGCATCGTACCGATATTCCAGATGCACTGAGCGAATGACATCGTTGACCAGCGCAGACGTGGATGCCGTGTCTTCACTGGTGAAATGAACATAATGACTAACACTTCCTGAAGAGCGAGGGTCGGTTACGATGGAGTAACGCGCGAATGCGTGGCCGCCGTGCTTCAGGATAAACACATCGGCAGATGTGCTCTGTTCGATCGTGAAGCTCTCGTTCGGGACGAGACTTACGACAGTCAGCACGCCGCCGAAGAAACCAATCCATGCATCCTTGTAGTCGCCAAGTCCTCCATTCAGAACATCCAGATCGAGGTCGAAGATGGTGGCATTCGCGAAGGTCGCGACAGGCGGGCCGTCTTCGATGATCTCAACTGGATCAAGACCTGACCAGACCGGCACGTTGTTGTTCGCCACGGCTGCGGCCGGCGCGCGCAGGGCAGCGCTTTCGTCCTCACTGGTGCTGGCGCCGATCCGTGGTGTGTCAGCGGCGGCTTTCGCCGGTATCGCCTCGAGGCTTGCGAGGGCAACGGAGCGCACAACGGCCTCCTCGCTTTGCGCCGCTAGAATGTCCGCAGCGGTCCGATCGCTGGCTTGAGTCAGCAACGCGGACTTGGTGCTATTGGAAGCATACATGAATGGTCACTCCTGGGAAGTGTCGCGAACGTCCGCTGTGCTGGGTACATTCGGCTGAAGCCCGTAAAGCGCTGCTCCAGCCGCTCACGTCGGCTCAGATGAAAAAGTTCACGCCCTCGAGGGGACTCGAGGGTTGCGTGAGTTCGATCACGTAATCCTGGACGGGCGTGTAACCGTTCTTTCCATCGCCATCGATCAGCAGGAAGGTGCGGCCCGCCAAATCCCCGCTGTCGGGCGTGAAAAGAGCCGATAAGGAGTTGCCGAGGAAGAAGGCCGCCGCTCGGAGGTCGCTGCCGAAGCTCTCCAGGCTGAGTGCGCCGCTCGTGATACGCTCGGGGCCGATCGCCTGAAATGGGAGATCGATTCGGTCTTCGGTCACATCGAAGCCCACGATCGTGTCGAACCGGATGGTCGTGGACTCCGCAGCCGAATGGTAACGGAAGACATCTGCACCGCCGCCGCCGCTCAGCACGTCAGCACCGAGCCCACCGAGCAGAATGTCGTCGCCATCGCCACCGCGGAGCTGATCCGCGCCGTTCTCGCCCGAAAGAATGTCGTGTCCGCGGCTGCCCGAAATGACGTCGTCTCCGAACCCACCGAAAACCTGGTATGAGCCGTCCGTTTCGGAGGTGCCGTCGAAGCGCAGCGTCTCCGTCCTTACCAGATCTCTGCCGTCGACGACCATGCGTTGGCCGGCAGCGACATTCCCGTCAGCCATATCAAGCGTGTAGTTGAAGGGGACGCCGCTCGGGCCGCCGATCAGGAGCAAGCGTTCGACGTCCGTGATCTGATCCTCGCCGAATGCGAGATCATAATCGCCCGTGAGTTGAAGCGTGTCGTGACCGGAACCGCCGTTCACATGATCTCCGCTGTCCCACTGGCTTCCGTAAACGAAGCTATCGTTACCGCCGCGGCCATCTGCATGATCCGCGCCGCCTTGTTGAAGAAGGAAGCGCTCCGAAAACTCGGTGCCCGCGATGCTGTCGTTTGCGGGAGTACCGGCGAGATCCGACTTAGGCGTGAACACGATGGTGACGGCATCCCGGTCGGCAAGCGGGCCGCCGGTCGCGGGGGCGCCGGAATCGCGCGCGGTTAGCGTCAAGACATCCTCTCCGGCCTGTCCCGGAGCACCGCGATAGACGAGACCGTCCAGCGCCGCGTTTATCGCCGCGGCTGTTCCGCTGAAGGTCATCAGGGCGTCGCCGCTGCCGTCTCCCGTGAGGAAGGAGAGGCCTGCAGTGCGGGACAGGGATAGATTGCCGTGGCCGACGCCGATCGTCACCTCCAGAACTAGCGAGTCGGGATCCGAGACGCTGATCGCGTTACCGTTGGCGTTGGAGAAGACGTGCTCGTCCAGCGCCGTGGTGAACGCTACGGCAGGCAGGCTGTTGATGGGAGCGTCGTTGACCGGCGTCAACGTGACGGGAACCCGCTGGTAGCTGGACGACTCACTTCGCCACCAGGGATCTCCGACGATAAGATCCAGCGATGTTGCTGAAGGAGGTGTGTCGCTTGTGTTCCGGTAATGAATGGACTGAAGTACCTCGTTCACCAATGCCGTCGTTGCGGGAGTTCCGGTACTGGTGAATTTTATAGACAACTCGGGAAAAATGACGTCTGGCGCGAGAATGCGGGGGGACGTGTCCAAGGTCGCAAAGATCTTTCCGTCCGCCTTCAGAAGAAAGCTGTTCAATGTGGATCCAGCCTCGATCGTGAAATTCGGTCCCGCTTCTAGTGTCAATTCATCATATTTCGTCCATGCACGGATCAGGACCGAGCCACCTATATAGTCACCCAGCCAATTATTCGCGACATCTGCCTCGTCGGAAATCGTCACGCCCGAGAGTAAGGATACGCGGGTGTTTTCGGTCGCGATGACCGGCACGACGCCGGAGATGACGGGCAACTCGTTATGCGGTGTCCTTATGTTTTGCGGGCCTCTGCCGGCAATCTCCGACATGGCGCCACCGCCGGGGCCGGAGGCGAGCGGCCGCAGCGCGTCGCTTGTGCCTGAAAGGGGAGCGCTCGCCGGATCCTCTTGCTCGAGGTTGAAGGGCAGGTTGCGGCTCTTGGAAGCAGGCATGGGCGTTCCTCCGTTGATCAAAGGTGAAGAATATGCGGGTAGGTCGCGGGCTGAACTTAGCGTCGCGCCCAAGCTCACCCGTCCGCTTCAGTTCCAGTAGAAAGAGATGTCGGTGACCGCGTCGAGCGGGACCCGGGGCTGGGCGAACTCGCTGACATAGTCCTTCACCGGCTCGTCGTTGACCGCCGAGACGTCGATACCCAGCGTCTCGGGCTCGCTGACCGTACCGCTCTGGCCTGCCAGCGCAAAGCTGATGCTGCCATATGCGGCGCCATCACCGTTCAAGGCAGGAATGAAGCCGAGCCGGCCAGCGGCGAAATCGGCCGCCGAGAAGGATGCGGGAAGCTGCACATCGATCGCTGTACCGCTGCCTACGACATTAGCGAAATAGACCAGCCGTCCGCCTGTGGCAGCGCTGAAGCGAATTCGGGCAGCGTCACTGTCCGCGTCGAAGTCGCTCAGTCGGAGCAGCCGAAGCGTATCTTCCCCGGTGACGATATGGAGGATGGGTGCAACGGCCGATTCGCCCGACGCATCGATGAACGTCAACGCATTGATTTTCGACGCATACATCGGAGTTACTCCGCTTACAACAGCCGTTTCACGCAAAGGCTGTTCGGAGCGTTAACCATGTGCGTACATCATGGGCAAGTGATGAGAATGCACCCGTGCAGGATATTCGGCAGCGACGGCATCGACCGGGCTTCGGGCACGCAGATGTTCTCGGACTTACTTCCCGAGAATAAGGCGAGGCAGCGCCGTTACACCGATTCGTGTCATGTTTGTGACGCTTCAATGAACTGATCTGGGGAATGTACGTGCCGTTGTTTGCGACGGCCGTCCTATCCTCCCGAACGTCTTCGGCTCAGATGAAGATCGCAGCCGTCGTGTCGAGCGCGTAGACGGGCTGCGCGAACTCGATCACGTAGTCCTGCACCGCCTGGTAGGTTCCGTCGCCATTGCCGTCGATGACGACGAAGGTGCGGCCGGCATAGTCGCCGCCGTCGGGGGTGAAGAGGACGGCGGCGTGGGCGTCTAGCGCCACGTTCACCGCCTTGCCGAGGTCGGCGCCGAAACTTGCGGCGCGGAGCGCCCCGGCCGCGACGCTGCCGCTCCATCCGCGCATCTCGAACGGCAGGTCGAGGCGATCGAAGAAGAAGTCGAAGCCGGTAATGGTGTCGAACTGGGTGGAGGTGGACTCGGCGGCCGACGCATAGGCGTAGACGTTGAGGCCGTTGCCGCCGATCAGCCGGTCCGCGCCCATTCCGCCGACGAGGCGATCGTTGCCGCGCAGGCCGGTGAGGATATCGGCACCATTGCCGCCGATGAGGAGATCGGCCTGGCGCCCGCCGGTGACGACGTCGTCGCCGAAGCCGCCGACGATTTCGAAGCTGCCGTCGCTTTCGGCGCTGCCGTCGAAGGTCAGATGCTCGCTGCGCACGAGATCGCTCGCATCGACCCGCAGCCGGGCACCCGCGGCGACGTTGCCGTCGCTGCTCTGCAGCCAATAGTCGAAATTGGTGCCGGTCGGGCCGCCGATCAGCAGCAGCCGTTCGACGCCGTCGATCTGATCCTCGCCGAAGCGCAGCCGATAGGCGCCGATGAGCTGGAGCGTGTCCTCGCCCGAGCCGCCCTCGACGCGATCGCCCGAGTCCCACTGGTCGCCGAACAGGAAGAGATCGTCGCCACCGCGGCCCTGGCCATGATCGTGGCCTCCTTGCTGGAACAGGAAGCGGTCGCCATCCTCCCCGCCGCCGAAATCATTGTCGCCGGAATCGCCGATCAGATCGCCTTTCGGCATCACCGTGATGCCGATCGTGTCCTTGTCGGTGAGGGTGCCGCCGACGCCGCTGCCGCCGAGATCGCTGGTGCGGACGTAGAGACCGTCGCGGCCCCGATACCCGGCGGCACCTTCATAGACGAGCCCATCGAGCGCGGCATTGATGTCGGCGGCGCTGCCGCGAACGGTCATGAAGCTGTCGGCCGTGCCGTCGCCCGTCACGAAGCGCAATCCGTGCGTCGTGGCGAACGTGAGGGTGCCATGGGCAACGCCAACCGTGAATTCGAGTGTCGTCGCGTCCGGATCTGCGATGCTGACCGCGTTGCCGTTGGCGGCGGAGAAGACGAGGCTGGATCCTTCGACGATCGCCTGGGCGGTCGGCACAGAGTTGACCGGATCGTCGTTGAGCGCGGTGAGAAAAACGGGAACGGAGCCGAGGGCGACCGGGCCGTCCGGCTCGTTCTCGCCGAAGGCGACGGTGAGGGCGGTCTGCGCCGGTGGGGTGTCGCTGTCGTAGCGGTAACGGATCGACCGGACGACTTCGTCGACCAGCGCCTTGGTGGCGACGCCGCCATCGACGCTGCCGGGATAGAATTCGATCCGTATCTCTCCCGCTCGCACCGCGTAGGAGGCAAAGGCATGGCCGCCGGCTACCAGGGCCGGCCCGTCGACGGTGAAGGCGCTGGAGGCGGCGAGGCTGAAAAGATCGACGTGGTCGAGAATGTCGCCCTGGATCAGCAGGAAGGTCCCGCCATAATCGCCGAGACCGCCATTGGCTGCGTCGCGGCTGGCATCGGACAGGTTTATGCCTGCAAGGATCGCTGCGTCGAGCTGCTCCAAGGCTTCGACCCGGCCGATGCCGGAAAGGCTGGGGGCGCCGCCGAGGGACGCGGGCACACCTGCCGCGGTTGCGAGATCGAAAGCATACATCTGGACTTACTCCGCTCGCGGCAACGCCCCGCGCTGTCGAAAGCAAGTAATCCGGTGCCGTGAACGCGGCAAGCGGGTTTGGACCGGGCTAGCTTGGAATCATCGATCTCCGGCAACTTTCGACCGGGAAGACCTTTCGAGACGTTCGTCGACCGTAGGTTTTACCGTCTCGCCATTGTGTGCTGCCCGGAAATCAGAAACCAGTGAGGAGCAGGTTCAGGGCTCCGACAACATCCCGCTCGCAATGGGAGAGTGTGCCGATCCACGCGCCGAGCTCACGCCTGTCGACGCAGGCGACGAACTCGGTTGCGAGCACATATTCCGCCTGGTCGATCCTGAAAATCGGATTGAGCACCTTCTTGGCCGGCGGCGCCTTTTGCTTGGGCAGCAGCGGAACCACGATTCGGGTCGGAAGATCGCTCAGCAGGTCGGCCTGGCAATCGAGAACGAGGGCGTCACCCATCCGGAAAATGTCGAACCGGGCCATCAGAATTTCCGGTGCCGGCGGAGCGGCGCTTCGTTCTTCGTCACCCAGCTCTTCGTGCCGTCGATCGCGGCCTTGTTCTCCTCCCGCCACTGCTTCGCGCGCGCTGCGGCGATCGCCGTCGAAAGGGCATGCTCCACGGTGCGGGAGAGATTGATGCCGAGCTCCTTTGCCTCGTCGACGAGGCGCGGGTCGAGCGACAGGTTCGTCCGTCGACGGGGCGGCGGGGCGCGGTTACTCGCTTCAGACATCATCCCTATCTACGCTGCGCAAGGACCGTGCGCAATGCCGTGACGCGATGCGGTGCGCGCGGCGACGCTCATCCCGTCGCGCGTTCGGTGCCTTTCACCCGCATCAGCGCCTCGCGTTCGATAACGGCGAGTTCCTTCACCGTCTGCTCGAGCGCCGCTTTCTGTGCTTCGAGTTCCTCGATGCGCTCGCGGCAGCGCCCGGCGAGCGCGCGCATCTGCTCGAGATGCTGAGGATCCGCATCGTAGAGGTCGAGGAATTCCTGGATCTCGCGCAGCGAGAAGCCCAGGCGCTTGCCGCGCAGGATGAGCTGCATGCGCGCGGTCTCGCGCTTCGAATAGATTCGCTGGGTCCCCACCCGGCGCGGCTCGATCAGGCCGCGATCCTCGTAGAAGCGCAGGGTGCGAGGCGTGATGCCGAGACTGTCGGCGACCTCCTGGATGCCCTGCAGCTGTTCAGCCGCCTCGCTCAATCGCAACCTCCCCGTTTTCCCCATCGTCATTCCCCCCGGTGCCGGGCTGACCGCCGGAGCCGATGTCCGCCGCCGCGGCCTTCGCCCGCTCTTCCTCGACCAGCTCCTTCTTGGAAAGCTTGCCGATCAAAGTCTTGGGCAGGGTCTCACGGATTTCGATCTCGCGCGGAAGCTCGATCTTGCTGACCTTGTCGGCCAGGAAGGTACGCAGGTCCGCCGCGGTGGCGCTCTGGCCGGCGGCGAGGGTGACGAACGCTTTGGGTGCCTGGCCGCGATACGGGTCGGATACGCCGATCACCACGGCTTCCGCGACGGCCGGATGCTCGTACAGGGCTTCCTCGATCACGCGCGGATAGACGTTGTATCCGCCGGCGATGATCACGTCCTTGATCCGGTCGACGATGAACAGATAGCCTTCGTCGTCGAGATAGCCGACGTCGCCGGTACGCAGCGCGCCGTTGGCGAAGACTTCCCGGCTCGCGTCGGGACGGTTCCAGTAACCCGACATGATCTGCGGCCCGCGGGCGCAGATCTCGCCGATTTGCCCGACCTCGAGCAGATGGCCGGGATTGTCGCGGTCGTGGATCTCGATCGTCGTGCCGGGGAAGGGTCGGCCGGCCGATCCCGTCTTGTTCACGCCCTCGATTATCGGATTGCAGGTGATGATCGGCGAGCTTTCGGACAGGCCGTAGCCCTCGACCACCTTGGCGCCCGTTGCACTTTCGAACGCCTGGCGAACTTCGCTCGGCAGCGGCGCGCCGCCGGAGATGCAGGCATGGATCGAAGACATGTCGACCGTCTCCCTCTTGGCCGCACCCGCGATCGCGTTGAAGATGGTCGGCACCGCCGGGAAGAAGGTCGGGCGCCGCCGCTTGATCGTATCGAGCACCTGGCGGAGATCGAAGCGGGGCAGGAGGATCATCTCGGCCCCGGAGCGGATGCCGAAGGTGAGCACGGTGGTCAGCGCGAAGACGTGGAACAGCGGCAGCACGCCAAGCACCCGGTCCTGCTCCGGACGCTCGCCGCCGGTGTGCAGATAGCAAGCGTCGGCATTGGCGACGAGATTGGCGTGGCTGAGCATCGCAGCCTTTGGCTCGCCCGTGGTGCCGCCGGTATATTGGAGCACGGCAATGGCCTGCGGATCGACCGAGACCGGCTGCAGCTTGCCCTTGGCGCCGATCAGGTCGGCAAAGCGCAGCTGCCGTCCGTCGGACGGTATCGCGGCGATGTCGCTGCGCTTGAATAGACGATAGGCAATCGATTTGAGAGCGGGCAGCGCACCGGAAACGGGGCAGGCGATGACGTGACGCAGGCCGAGCTCGGCGGCGACGTGGCTGACCCGGCCATGGATGTCGGGAATGTCGCAGGTTGCGATGATGTCGGCGCCCGAATCGACCAGCAGGTGGCGCAGCTCGCGCTCTACGTAGAGCGGGTTCACGTTGACGACGGTTCCGCCCGCCTTGAGCGTGGCGAAGAACAGCACCGGGTAATAGATGATGTTGGGCAGGCAGAGTGCGACCCGGCTGCCCGGTCTTACGCCAAGCTTCTGAAGCCCGACGGCGGCGGCATCGACCATCTCGGACAGCGCCGCATAGCTGGTGATCCGGCCCATGAAATCGATCGCGGGGCGCGATCCGAAGCGCTCCACCGTCTCCGCGAAGAGATCGGTCAGGAGCCGTGGCGCGAAGTTCAGCTCGACACCCCTGGCCTCAGCAATACGCATTCAACGCCTTTCCAAAAAAACGTGCTCGTCCCGGTTGTCGGCCGCACCCGACCGGCTTATTAGCCCTTGACGTATGCGTCAGGTAACGCACCTTAACGTGAGGCTGCAAGGCCTTAACAGGCAGAAGATGAGGAATTGATGACCGAAGTCGTGATCGCTGGCTACGCCCGCTCGCCTTTCCACCTCGCCGGCAAAGGCGAACTCGCCCGGGTCCGCCCGGACGATCTCGCTGCGCAGACGATCCGCGGCCTCATCGAGAAGACCAAGGTCGATCCGGCCAAGATCGAAGACATCATCCTCGGCTGCGCCTTTCCGGAAGGAGAGCAGGGACTCAACGTCGCGCGGATGATCGGCCTGCTCGCCGATCTGCCGCTGTCGGTCGGCGGCATGACCGTCAATCGCTTCTGTGGATCGTCGATGAGCGCGATCCATATTGCGGTCGGCCAGATCCAGATCGGTGCCGGGGAGGCGTTCATCTGCGCCGGTCTCGAATCGATGAGCCGGGTGCCGATGGGGGGCTACAACCCGCTGCCCAACCCGACGCTCGCGAAGAAGAGCGCCGGTGCCTACATGGGCATGGGCGAGACGGCGGAAAACGTCGCCCGCAAATACCAGATCACGCGCGCCGAGCAGGAGAGCTTCGCCGTCAAGAGCCACCGCAAGGCCGCGGCCGCTCGCGATGCCGGCAAGCTCGCCGACGAGATCGTGCCGATCCAGACCAAGGCGGGGATCGTCAACCAGGACGGCGGCATCCGCGCCGACACTTCGGAAGAGGTGCTCGCCGGTCTGAAGCCGGCGTTCAGTCAGGACGGCTCGGTCACCGCTGGCACTTCGTCGCCGCTGACCGATGGCGCCTCCGCGGTGCTGGTCACCTCGGAGGAATTCGCCAAGGCCAACGGCCTCAAGATTCTGGCCCGAATCAAGTCGGTGGGGATTTCCGGCTGCGAGCCCGAGACGATGGGGCTCGGCCCGATCGGCGCGTCGCTGAAGGCGCTGGAGCGCGCCGGTCTCAAGACCGACGATCTCGACGTGGTCGAGATCAACGAGGCGTTCGCCTCGCAGGCGATCGCCTGCATTCGCGATCTCGGGCTCAAGGAAGAAACGATCAACATCGACGGCGGCGGCATTTCGATCGGCCACCCGCTCGGCGCCACCGGCGCCCGCATCGTCGGCAAGGCCGCGGCTTTGCTTGAGCGCGAGGGCGGCAAATATGCGCTGGCGACCCAGTGCATCGGCGGCGGCCAGGGCATCGCCACCGTGCTGGAGCGTGCATGATGACCGATCGGATCAACAAGGTCTGCGTGATCGGTGCCGGCGTGATGGGCGCCGGCATCGCCGCCCAGGTCGCCAATGCCGGCGTGCCCGTGCTGCTGCTCGACATCGTGCCCAGGGACGGCACCGATCGTGATGCGGTTGCCAAGGGCGCGGTCGCCAAAATGCTCAAGACCGAGCCGGCGCCGTTCATGTCCAAGTCGGCCGCGAAGCTGGTCGAGACGGGCAATATCGACGATCATCTCGGCCGCGTTGCCGAATGCGATTGGATCGTAGAAGCGATCGTCGAGCGGCTCGACATCAAGCAAGCGCTTTACGCCAGGCTGGAAGAGCTGAAGCGTCCGGGAACGGCAGTGTCGTCGAACACGTCGACGATCCCGCTCGGCCACCTCGTCGATGGGCGCTCCGATCAGTTCAAGCGCGATTTCCTGATCACCCACTTCTTCAATCCGCCGCGTTACATGCGGCTGATTGAAATCGTCCGGGGACCCGGCACGGATCCGGCTGTGGCCGGACGCGTGGAGGATTTCGTCGATCGGATGATGGGCAAGAGGATCGTCCGGGCCAAGGACACGCCGGGCTTCATCGCCAACCGCATCGGCACCTACTGGCTTGCCGTCGCGATCAATGCGGCGATGGACCAGGGCCTCACCGTCGAGGAAGCCGATCAGATCGGCGGGCGTCCGATGGGCGTTCCCAAGACCGGCATCTTCGGTCTGGTCGATCTGGTCGGTGTCGACCTGATGCCGCTTCTGTCCAAGAGCCTTGCTTCGACCCTCCCGGCTGGAGACGCCTATTTCGATACGATCCGGCCGATGCCGCTGGTCGACAGGATGATCGCCGAAGGCTTTACCGGCCGCAAGGGCAACGGCGGCTTCTACCGGCTCGACAAGAAGCCGGACGGGACTCGCGCCAAGCTCAGCCTCGATCTCGCCACCGGCGACTACCGGCCCGAGCGCAAGCCGGAGCGGTTGCCCGGCGCGGCGGAGAAGGACCTCGCAGCGCTGGTCGCGCTGCCGGGCAAGCCCGGCGCCTACGCCTGGACGATCCTCGGCAACGTGCTTTCCTATGCGGCGTCGCTGGTCGGCGAGGCGGCGGACGACGTCGTCGGCATCGATGACGCGATGAAGCTCGGCTACAATTGGAAGTTCGGGCCGTTCGAACTGATCGACCGCCTGGGGCCGGGCAAGCTCGCCGCGCGGCTGAGGGAAGAGGGGCGCAAGGTTCCTGCGATCCTCGAGACTGCGGGGGACCGTCCTTTCTATCGGATCGAGAACGGGGTTCGCCAGTATCTCGGGGTCGACGGCGCCTATCGCGACATCGTCCGGCCCGACGGCGTGTTGCTGCTCGAGGACGTCAAGCTGCGCAGCGAACCGCTGCTCAAGAACGGCTCGGCAGCGCTTTGGGACATCGGCGACGGCATCGTCTGCCTCGAATTCACCGGCAAGATGAATGCGCTCGACGAAGAGGTGATGAAGATCGTCCAGAAGGCGATCCCGCTGGTCAAGGCGCAGTATAAGGGCCTCGTCGTCTACAACGAGGGTTCGAACTTCTCCGCCGGCGCCAATCTCGGCCTCGCCATGTTCGCGCTCAACATCGCCGCATGGAGCGAGATCGAGAAGCTCGTCTCGGCCGGCCAGCAAGCCTATAAGGCCTTGAAATACGCGCCCTTCCCGGTGGTCTCCGCCCCGGCGGGCATGGCCCTTGGCGGGGGCTGCGAGATCCTGCTCCATTCCGACGCGGTCCAGGCCCATGCCGAAAGCTATGTCGGCCTCGTCGAGTGCGGCGTCGGCCTGGTGCCGGGCTGGGGCGGCCATGGCGAGCTGATCGATCGGATGGTGAAGTCGCCGATGATGCCGAAGGGGCCGATGCCGGCCGTGGTCAAGGCGTTCGAAACGATCTCGACCGCATCCGTGTCGAAGTCGGCGGCCGAGGCCAGGGAGATGATGTTCCTTCGTCCCTCGGACCGGATCACGATGAACCGCGACCGCCTGCTCGCCGACGCCAAGGCGAAGGCGCTGGCCCTCGTCGAAGGCTATGCGCCCCCGGAAAAGCCGACCTTCCGCCTGCCCGGTGAAAGCGGCCGAGTCGCGATCGGCAATGCGGTGCGCGACTTCCACAAGAAGGGCGTGGCGACCGATTACGACACGGTCGTCGCTGGCCGTCTGGCCAACGTGCTGACCGGCGGCGACGCCGACCTGGTCGACACTGTCAGCGAGGACCAGCTGCTGAAGCTGGAGCGCGAGGCATTCATGGCCAGCGTCCGCGATCGCCGTACCCAGGCCCGGGTCGAGCACATGCTCGAAACCGGCAAGCCGCTGCGCAACTGAGGGAGGTGGCCGGACCGTCGACCCGTCGGCCACCCCCGAACACTCCGTTCGGGCTGAGCCTGTCGAAGCCCTCCTTTTCCTTCTTGCTGAAGAGGAGAAGAGAAAGGCTTCGACAAGCTCAACCCGAACGGGAGACGAGATAACGAGGTTCGCGTGCCTGCCGGTCGAAGGCGAGGACGTGCACCACACCATCGGAAGACCAGGACATGCAGACCTATAACGCACCCCTGCGCGACATGCGCTTCGTGCTTCACGAACTGTTCGCCAACGACGAATTCGGCGGTCTCGACAAGTTCGCGGAATTCACCCCCGATCTGCTCGATGCGGTGCTCGAGGAAGCAGCCCGGGTCGCCCGCGACGTGCTGCTGCCGCTCAATGCCAGCGGGGACGAGGAAGGGTGCACGCTGGAAAATGGCGTCGTCCGCACGCCCAAGGGTTTCAAACAGGCTTACGACACGTTCGTCGAGGGCGGCTGGGCATCGCTGGCCTCCGATCCCGAATATGGCGGGCAGGGCCTCCCCGAGACGGTCAACAAGCTCGTCGAGGAGATGATCTGCGCCTCGAACCTGTCGTTCAGCCTCTATCCGGGCCTAACCCACGGCGCGACCACTGCGATCGAGGGCCATGCCTCAGAGGATCTGAAGCGCGCTTACTTGCCCAGGATGGTCAGCGGCGAATGGTCGGGCACGATGTGCCTCACCGAGGCGCATTGCGGAACCGATCTCGGCCTGCTGCGCACCAAGGCGGTGCCGCAGGCGGACGGCAGCTACAAGGTCACCGGGTCGAAGATCTTCATCTCGGCCGGCGACCATGATCTCACCGACAATGTCGTCCACCTCGTTCTCGCCCGGCTTCCGGATGCGCCGGCGGGCGTGAAGGGGATCAGCCTGTTCCTGGTGCCCAAATTCCTTCCGAAGGAAGACGGCTCGGTCGGCCCTCGCAACGGCGTCGCGGTTGCCGGCATCGAGCACAAGATGGGGTTGAAGGCCTCCGCCACCTGCCAGATCGCGTTCGACGATGCGACCGGCTGGCTTGTCGGTCAGCCCAACAAGGGCCTTGCCGCGATGTTCACGATGATGAACACCGAACGTGTCTCGGTCGGCATTCAGGGCCTCGGCATCAACGAGATCGCCTATCAGTCGGCCGTTGCCTATGCGAAGGAGCGGCTGCAGGGCCGCGCGCTCGGCGGCGCCCAGCAGCCGTCGCTCGCCGCCGATCCGATCATCGTCCACCCCGACGTGCGCCGCATGCTGATGACGATGCGCGTCTATGCCGAGGGCTGCCGGGCGCTCGGACAATGGGCATCGCGCGCGCTCGATGCCGAGAAGCACAGCACGGATCCCGACGTCCGCGCCCGCGCCACCGATTTCGTCGCCTTGATGACTCCGGTGGTGAAGGCCCTGTTCACCGATCTCGCCTCCGAAGCCGCCAACCTTGCCGTGCAGACTTATGGCGGGCACGGCTATATTCGCGAGCATGGCGTCGAGCAGTTCGTCCGCGATGCCCGGATCACCCAGATCTACGAGGGCACCAACGGCATCCAGGCGCTCGATCTCGTCGGCCGCAAGATGGCGGCGAACATGGGGCGCGCGATGCGGCCCTTCTTCCATGCCGTCTCGGAACTGTGCGACGAACTGACCAAGAGCCAGGACCCGCAGATCTCCGGCTTCGCCGGGGCGCTGATGCAGAATTTCGGGGCGCTGCAGCTGACCACGGCGACGATCGCGCGCCGCGCGATGAAGGATCCGGAAGAGGCGGGCGCTGCAGCGAGCGAGTATCTGCGCATGCTCGGCCTGGTCGGCATGGGTTATACTTTCCTCAAGGCGGCGAAGATCGCCAAGGCGCGGCTGGCCGAGGGCACGGACGATGCCGACTTCTACACCGCGAAGGTCGCCACCGCGGCTTTCTTCTTCGATCGGATCCTACCGCAGGCGACGACGTTGTTCCTGACGATCAAGACCGGCAAGGCGTCGATGATGGCGCTGCCGGCGGAAGCTTTCTGACCGACAGATCGGAACAACGGGTTTTTGCGGTTGGGCGATAACCATTGTGCAACAAAGGCTTGCCAAGAGCTTCATCCTGTCGCAGCGAGCGCTGCGACAGGATTGACCTATACGTAAGTTGCTGCTCCTATAGATCAGTCTCGTAACGCAACGGTGATGCCGACCCGGCGTCGCCGCAAGGATCGACCCCAGGGGCAATCGACCCCGACGGCGTAGAGTAAGGAGAGGATTTGATGCTGATTACCATGCTGGCCATGGCGATGGCGGCGCCGCAGGATGTGGCGGTCGGCCGCTGGAAGACCGAGACACGTGGTGGGATCGTCGAGATCCAGCGCTGCGGCGCCTCGATCTGCGGGCGCTTGCTCACGTCCGAGCATTTGCGCACCAATCCGAACCTCAAGGACGCGAACAACACCAACGCGGCCCTCCGCAATCGGCCCCTGCGCGGCCTTCAGATCCTCAGCGGGTTCAAGGCCGACGGCAATGGATGGAGCGGCGGCAAGATCTACAATGCCGAGGACGGCAAGACCTACAGCGCCTATGTGACGCCGGAAGGCCCGAACCAGCTCAAGGTCAAGGGCTGCGTGTTCCGTCCGCTCTGCAAGACCCAGACCTGGACCCGCGTGCGCTGAGCCGCGTTACGCGAGCCTTTTTCCACACCCGTTTTCCCCTACCCGGTACCGCGTGCCGTATCGCTTACAGGATGATCTGATGTCGTATTTGAAGACCGCTCTCGCTACCGCCACTGCGCTCACCGCCACCTTCGGCTTCGCCAGCGCCGCCAACGCCCAGGCCTTCTATCTGCAGGAGCAATCCGCGCGCGGTGCGGGCCGGGCCTTTTCGGGCGAGGGTGCCGACACCGGCGCCGCCTCCTTGTGGTGGAACCCGGCGGCGATCGCCGGCATCGAGAATATGGACGTGTCGCTCTCCGCCTCGGCGATCCTGCCGCGCGGCAAGGTCGTCGACAACGGCACCGTCATTCGCCGCCCGGGCCAAGCCTTCGCCCCGGTCGGCGGCGATCCCGTGGCCAAGAATCCGATCAACAACGGCGTGTTGCCGGCCTTTGCGGTCGGGATCCCGCTCAACGATCGGGTCGCGCTCGGCCTCGCGGTCAGCTCGCCCTACAGCTTCACCACGGATTATGCCGAGGACAGCTGGGCCCGGTACACCGCGGACAAGACCAAGCTGCTGACGGTCGACATCCAGCCGAGCGTCGCCGTCGCGGTGACCGACTGGCTCCGCGCCGGTGCCGCGCTCAACGTCGAATATACCGATGCGAGCCTGTCCAATGCGCTCCCCAATCTGCTGGCGACGCTTCCGGACGGCCGCCAGGTGCTGAAGGGCGACGGCTGGGATCTCGGCTGGAGCGCCGGCGTGCAGATGCACAATGATTTCGTCACCGTCGGCATCAGCTACAAGTCCGCGATCGAGCACAAGCTCAAGGGCTCGCTCGAGATCAGCGGCCTGCTCGGCCCGCTCGCCGCGCAGAACCGCACTCTCGATGGCGTAAGTGCCAGCTTCTACACTCCCGCTCAGATCATCGTAGGGGCCCGCTTCAAGGTCAGCCCGGCGCTGACCCTGAACACGCAGGGGATCCGCTACACCTGGAGCAAGTTCGACGCGATCCGCCTCGGCGCGCCGCTCAACACCGCCATTCCGGAAGGCTATCAGAACAGCTGGAGCCTTGCCGGCGGCTTCGATTACCAGGCCTCGGAGAAGCTGATCCTGCGTGCCGGTGTCCAGCATGCCTCCACGCCGACCGTCGACGGCGAGCGTGATGCACGCGTTCCGGACTCGGATCGCTGGAACTTCGGCGCCGGCGGCACCTTCCAGGCGACCCCGCGCCTCGCGCTCGACGCTGCCTTCAATTATGTCGACTTCGAGGATGAGACGATCGACCGCACCACGGCCGCCTTTGCCGGCACGCCGGTGCAGACCCCGATTGTGGTCAATGGCACCCTCCGCAACGCCAAGGCCTTCATCTTCTCGCTCGGGGGCCGGATGACGTTCTGACCTTCTCTCCTCGGGAAAGATTCCATGAAAGGACTACTTTGATGGAATTCCTCGGGGAGGGAATACAGAGCCTTGGGCGAAACCCAGCTCAGCCTGGGTGGAGTTGGAAAGGGTGACAGCGCTCACGGATATCCGTCGAGTCTGTCACCCTCGCCCAGCCTCGCGTAAGCTCGACAGGGTGGATGAGGAGAAGTTCGCATGAAGCTGCTCGTGCCCGTGAAGCGGGTGATCGATTACAATGTGAAGCCGCGGGTGAGGGCGGACGGGAGCGGGGTCGATCTCGCCAACGTCAAGATGAGCATGAACCCGTTCGACGAGATTGCGGTCGAGGAGGCGATCCGGCTGAAGGAGAAGGGTGCGGCGACCGAAATCGTCGTGGTCTCGATCGGCCCGGCCAAGGCGCAGGAGACCTTGCGGACCGCTCTGGCGATGGGTGCGGATCGTGCGATCCTGGTCCAGACCGACGATGCCGTCGAGCCGCTTGCGGTCGCCAAGATCCTGGCCAAGGTCGCTGCCGAGGAGCAGCCGGGGCTGATCATCCTCGGCAAGCAGGCGATCGACGACGATTCGAACCAGACCGGCCAGATGCTTGCCGCCTTGCTCGGCTGGGCGCAGGGCACCTTCGCCTCCAAGGTCGAGCTCTCGGGCGAGAGCGTCGACGTCACCCGTGAGGTGGACGGCGGCCTCGAGACGCTGCGGCTGAAGCTGCCGGCGATCGTCACCACCGATCTGCGCCTCAACGAGCCGCGTTATGCGTCGCTGCCCAACATCATGAAGGCAAAGTCGAAGCCGCTCGCGACCAAGGCGCCGGCCGATTACGGCGTCGACACCGCGCCGCGGCTGACCACATTGTCGGTGCGCGAGCCGTCCAAGCGCGAAGCCGGCATCAAGGTCGCCTCGGTCGACGAACTGATCGACCGCCTCCGCACCGTGGGAGTCATCGGATGAAGAGTCTCGTTCTCGTCGAACACGAAGCCGGCGATCTCAAGGACGCCACTCTGGCGGCAGTCACCGCCGCCGCCAAGCTTGGCGAGGTCCATCTCCTCGTCGCCGGCGAGGGCGTCTCCGCCGTCGCCGAGGCGGCCGCGAAGATCGCCGGCGTCGGCAAGGTCCACGTCGCCGACGATGCCGCTTACGCGCATCAGCTGGCGGAGAATGTGGCGCCGCTCATCGCAGAGCTCATGGGCCACCATGACGCCTTCGTCGCGCCGGCGACGACCACCGGCAAGAATGTCGCGCCGCGGGTCGCCGCTCTGCTCGACGTGATGCAGGTCTCTGACGTGATCGAGGTGGTCGACGCCGACACCTTTGTGCGGCCGATTTACGCCGGTAATGCGATCGCGACGGTGAAGTCGGCCGACGCCAAGAAGGTGCTGACCGTCCGCGGCACCGCCTTCGACAAGGCGCCGCGCGAGGGCGGCTCCGGCACGATCGAGGCGGTCTCGGGCGGCAGCGATGCCGGCCTGTCGAGCTTCGTCGGTGCGGAGATTGCCGCCTCGGAGCGTCCGGAGCTGACTAGCGCCAAGATCATCGTCTCCGGCGGGCGCGCGCTCGGCTCGGGCGAAGCCTTCCATCAGGTCATCGATCCGCTGGCGGACAAGCTCGGCGCCGCCGTCGGCGCGTCCCGCGCCGCGGTCGATGCCGGCTATGCGCCCAACGATTATCAGGTCGGCCAGACCGGCAAGATCGTCGCCCCCGAACTCTATGTCGCAGTCGGCATTTCGGGTGCGATCCAGCATCTCGCCGGCATGAAGGAGTCCAAGACGATCGTTGCGATCAACAAGGACGAAGACGCACCGATCTTCCAGGTCGCCGACATCGGCCTGGTCGGCGACCTGTTCAAACTGGTGCCGGAGCTGACCGAAAAGCTGTGAGACGCCTCTCCCCTTTAGGGGAAAGGCTGGGAGAGGGGCAGTGCCCCTTCTCCCGCGCTGGCGCTCTAGAACGGGTCTCCCCTCTCCTTACCCTCTCCCCTGAAGGGGAGAGGAAGGGTAGACTCCGGCCGGGGGCGACTCGCAAGGAGGCGCTCGTGAGCGTCCGTGGAGCCTGTCACTGCCATTCCGTTCGTCTCCTGCTTACCGAGACGCCGACGGAAGTGGTCGCCTGCGATTGCTCGCTGTGCAGCCGTCGCGGCATGCTGTGGGCGCACTATGACGACAAACAAGTGGCGACCGACGGCTTTACCGAAGGCTATGTGTGGGGTGACGAAACGATCCGCTTCCACCATTGCCCGAAATGCGGCTGCACCACCCACTGGCACTCGAATCACCAGTTCGGTGGCAAGATCGGCGTTAATGCCAGGCTGATCGACGGCTTCGTCGAGACCGGCGGCGCGGAAACTTCGCGCTACGATTTCGGCCAGGGCCCGGTCCCGATCACCTTCCTGCACGGCGCCAACGGGTGATCTCTCTTCCCTTCGGGAAGGGCAGGGAGAGGGGAAAGCTGGTTCGTTGACGCTGAAGAACACCGGTTCATTGCCGCGTCGCGGTCCACCAGGTGCGCTCCGTGTCGGCACGGGTCACCGAAACGACGGCTCCGGCGCCGTTGCGGGCGAAGGTCATCGTCGAGAGCGGGCCGACGCCGAACCGGTCGGGACCGATTGGAACGAGCGGAAGGCGGGCACCCGTGGTCCAGACGAGGTGGAGCAATCCGTCCTGCTCGGTCAGGCGAAAACCATCGCGTTCCGGAATCGCATAGGCGCCGAGATAATCGCTGAGGCCAACGGCATCGACGCTCGGCGCCTCGTAGAGCAGGGCGGACTGATGACGTAGCTCGCGCCATCGGCCGCCCTCCCGCACGAACACAGTCGATCCCCGCAGCCACGTATCCCGCTTGCTCTTCGCATCGCGGAAGCGGACGATCGAACTCCGCACGGCGGTGTCTCCGACGCGGGTGACGCGGCGATCATATTCTCGGATGTCGGCCGTCTGGCGGGGAAGCTTGCCGCCGGCCACCAGCTTCAGCCATATGTCGAACTCGTCAACCTGCCCGAAGGCGTGGAGCATCTCGAAACGCGGATGGACGAGTTCCCGCAAGCGGGCCGCGTCGCGTGCCTCGACCGCTTCCTGTACCGCCTGGAACACGGCTTGGACCTGCATTTCCTCTTGCGAGACAGGAGGCGCGGCGGCGAGCAGCAGCGCGGCCACGCAGGCGAGCGCAAGTCGCGGAACGGACATGATAGCTCCCGTGGTAGCCCGGCCGATCCGCACTCTACTCCAGCAGCCGCCTTGTGTCCCGTCGCTATTCGGCGGGGCGGGAGCCTTGATTCAGGCGCCCGCGGGATGAATCGGACGGCGTCGTTATGACTTTGGCAACGGTGAATCGGGTAACAAATATGCATGCTCATCAACGCCAGCCACCATATCAGCGACGCCGATCTCGCCGACGTGCAGCGTCTCGCGGCGGAGGGAAAGCGCATTCCGGATATCGTGCTCAAGGCGATTATGCGGCGCATGGATGCCGCCGAGTCGGCGCGGCGCCAGGCCGCCGCCGCGGAGGTTTCAGAAGAAGCCTGATCCGCTCCGACACAGGGCTGACTGCCGCAGGAGAAAGGCGCGGAGCCCCAGGCAACCGCGCCTTTCCTTTGTTACGCGCCGCCCGCGCGCAGTTCACCGGTGGCCGGCTGCGGCGCTGGCGAGGGTACGGCCGGAATTCGCGTAAGCGGCAAGCGCCTGTTCGCGTTGCTGGGCGGCAAAGCGACGCGCTTCGGCGCGGCAGCGGCGAACGTCGTTCTTGCCTTTGACATTGATGTCCGAGGCGGTGCCGCAATAATCCTGCACTGCGGCGGCGATGCGGCGGTCGAGCTCGGCGATGCCTCGGGTGCTGCCGAGATCGAGATCGGCAAAGCCGACACGCGCCGTCTGCGGCTGTTCGACGCTCTTGGCTGCGACCGGCGTGAACGTGAAAAGGGCGCCGACCGTCGCCAGCGAAAGCAGGGTCTTCATCGCTGTCTCCATATGTTTTTGAAGCATGTGCCGGCGCCGGCGCAGTCCCTCATTACGCCTGTTCGGGTAGGAGAGACGAACAACGATGTTGCGCAGGCATTCTGCAAAAGTGCAGAATGGAGGAATGCTGGACTGGAACGATCTTCGCTATTTCCTGGCGGTAGCCGACAGCGGCAGCACGCTGGCCGCCGGCCGCACGCTGCGGGTCAGCCAAACCACGGCCGCGCGCCGGGTGATCGCACTCGAAGAGGCTATCGGGACGACATTGTTCGAGCGGCGTCAGGCCGGCTACACCCTGACCGCGGCTGGCGAAGCACTGATCGCGCACGCCCGCGCCGTTGAAGCGGCGGCAACCGGCTTTGCCGATGCCGCGGCGGCGCAGGCCCGCGAGGTGAGCGGTATCGTTCGCCTGACCACCGAGGAAATATTCGCGGTGACCGTGCTCGCGCCGATCCTCCGCGACCTCCACGAGGCCCATCCCCAGATCCGGATCGAACTCGAGACCAGTGAGGAGGTTCGCGATCTCGCCGCCGGCGCCGCCGATGTCGCGTTACGAAGCGCCGACTCGCTGAGCGGTACCGGATTGGTCGGGCGACGGGTCGCCACCGGGATGTGGGCCATCTATTGCAGCCGTGCCTACGCGGAGGCGAACGGACGCCCGCGCAGCCGCCGCGCGCTGCGGCGTCATCCGCTGATCGGGGGCGGCGGCCGCAACGTCTGGCAGCATTATGGCGAGTGGCTGAAGCAGAACGAGCTCGAGGACGCGGTGGCGATCCATCACGGCTCGGCAACCGGCTTGCTGTCTGCGGTTCGGTCGGGCTTCGGCCTCGCGGCCTTGCCGTGCTTCGTCGCCGATTTCGATCCCGATCTGATCTGCTGTCTGCCGCCCGGCCAGGATGGTCGCAAGGGTTTGTGGCTGCTCACCCACGAGCGCCTACGCCATGTGCCGTCGGTCCGGATCGTGCTCGATTTCCTCGCCGACCGGCTGAGCCGGCTGGCGCGCGAGGGCGAGCAGCGGCGAGTCTCGGCGTTCGAGGAGCCGCACCGGCCTGTGGCCGCGAACGGGAAAGATTCCGAAAGCGTGCGGCTGTGATAGACGGGCACCTTGATTTTAAATTGTGTTCATGATATGTTCTGCTGTTTGCGCTTCGGCGTATCCTTCGCCACGGGGCATCGCCCTACCTTGAAGGCAAAGGGTCGGACAGAAACGAAGCACCGCGGTCCTGCGTCGGTGTGTCTGGCGCGATGTCGAAGGATGAGCCGCCGAAGCTATGCGGACGAGGGCTGAAAATCGACCGTAATAACGGTCATTACGGTCGTCGATCGCGCCGAACACGGCCGGACCTCAAATGGCAGCCAGGCGGCAAAGCTGCCGGCGTCGCCCTTCGGCTTGACCGTGACCCGATTCGCTGCTCACCTCCAGCCGCTTCTGGAGACTTGCATGCGCAAAACGATCGTGACGGCTGTCGTCGCCCTCATCCTGCTGCTCGTCGCAGGGGCCAGCTGGTACGCTTTCTCGCCGGCATGGACGGTGCGTTCGATGGTCGCCGCGGCAAAGGATCGCGACGAGGCGCGCTTTTCGGCCTATGTCGACTACCCGGCTTTGCGCGAGGACATGAAGGCGGACCTCACCGCCCGCATCGAGCAGGAATCGAAGAAGGACGATGCGCCGCAGGCCAAGCTCGCCGCGATGATGGGCCTGGCGCTGATCGGACCCTTGGTCGACCGGATGGTCTCGCCCAAGGCGATCAACCAGGCGTTCACCAACCTCACCATCGAAGCAAAAAATGACGGGGCCAAGGACAAGGCAGACCCGGTGATCCGGCGCGAAGGGTTCAACCGCTTCGTCGTCGCCGGCAAGGACATGCCGGACAGCGGCCTCGTGTTCGAGCGGCGCGGCCTCGGCTGGAAACTGGTCGGCATCGATCTGCCGCCGACGAGAGCGCCGCGCGCTTAAGCCGTCGCGGCCTCGGCGATCCAGTCGCGGAACGAATCCATCGCCAGGGTCGGGCGGCGCGACTTCAGCCAGGTGAGCCAATAGGCGCCGGCCGATGCGCCCGCCGCGAACGGCTGGACGATTGCGCCATCGCCGAGCAGGCGGGTAAACATTGCCGGCGGGGCCAGGGCGACGCCCAGGCCTTGCGCCGCCGCGTCGACCATCGCGAGCGAGGAGTCGAACACCGGGCCGCGCACGGGCGGCGCTTCGATGCCGGCAGCGGCGAACCAGCGCGTCCATTCGTCGCTGCGATAGGAGCGGAGAAGCGTGGCGCGCAGCAGATCGGCCGGAGCCGACAGGCGAGCGGCGATGGACGGCGTGCACAAGGGCGCGAACGGTGCCTCCATTAGCTTTACCGCCTCGGTGCCGTGCCAGGCGCCGTCGCCGAAGCGGATCACGAAATCGAGCCCCTCCGCCGCGATGTCCACCCGATTGTTGTTGGTGAACAGGCGCAGGTCGAGCGCCGGGCAGGCTTCGGCAAGGGCCGGCAGGCGCGGGATCAGCCAGCCGGTGGCGAAGGTGCTGACCGCGCCGACGGTGAGGACTTCGCGGGCGCGGCCTTCGCCGACATGTTCGAGCGCGTCGGCGATCCGGTCGAAGCTGTCGACCAGAGTCGGCAGCAGCGCCAGACCTTCATCGGTGAGTGCCAGGCCGCGCGGCAGCCGGCGGAAGAGCTTGTGTCCCAGTTTCTCTTCGAGCCCCTTCACCTGATGGCTGATCGCGGCCTGGGTGACGCAGAGCTCGATCGCGGCGAGGGTGAAGGACAGGTGACGCGCCGAAGCTTCGAAGGCGCGAAGGGCATTGAGGGGCAGATGTGGACGAACCATGCGCAATGGCTATCGATATCCGCGGCGGAGCGGAAGCGTCCGGCTCAGAAGCGTTTGGCGACGTTCAGATAGAGTTGCAGGTCGGCGGTATCGTGGTTGAGGCCGAGATTGGCACCGGCGCCGAATTGCAGCGACTCGCCGTGCATCATCGCCAGCGAGAAGCCGGCCAGCATTTCGGTCGTTTTCTGCTCGTCGTCGCGCTCGGCGGAGAGCTCCGCCGCACCGCTGAGGGTTTCGGTCAACGACGCTTCGAGGCCGACGATGCCGCTATAGGCGAGATGGTGGCCGCTGCCGCCCTCGTCGGCGGCGTCGTCGATCTCGGCGGTGATGCCGAGCGAAAGCGTGCCGCCGAGTTCATAGCTGGCCGGCACCAGCAAGCCGGCGGTCCAGTCGCCCGCGCCGATTGCCGATCCGCCGGTCGGCAGCGTGATCGTCGGCATCAGCGCGATCGAAAAACCCGAGCCATCGGGGTTGGCGAGGTTCTGGCGCAGGGCAAGTCGCACGTCGCCGCTGCCGTCGGTCTTGCGGATGGTGCCGTCGGCATTGCGCTGGCGGACATGGCCGTAGGCCGTCCACCCGAACTGCACCTCCAGGCTCTCGGTGACCCCGTAGCGAAGCAGGGTGTCGCCGGCGAGAATAATGTCCTCGCGGCTGCGGGCGTCGCGATTGCGGGTCCAGTCGACGGTCCCGACTTCGAGCGCGACATGGCCCTTGTCGATCGTGCAGGCCGGCGTGCCGAGTCCCGGCGCGTCGACGCAGAAATCGCGCAGCGTCTCGGCATCGGCGGGAGCGGCGGCGGCGCAGGCGACGCCGAGCAGGATCAGGGGCAGGAGGCGGTTCATCGGAGCCTTATAGAGACAATGCGGCGGCAAGGCGCCTCGAATGCACGTGCGCGCGACGCATTACTTCTTCTCACGGCTGCAGCGACGGAAGATCCTTTGCCGGACCGGCGGGCGACGCGGCATCACGCCGGAAACCTTGAAGGGGAGTGACGATGCGAAACATGATCCTGGCTTTGGTGCTGCTCGGGAGCGGCATGTCGACCGCGGCGTCGGCACAGGGCAGCCGACAGCGGGTCGAATGGAATCGGCCGATGGCGCCGTTCCGGATCGCCGGCAATGTTCATTATGTCGGCACCAAGGGGCTAGGCGCCTATCTGATCACCGATCCGAAGGGCCATGTGCTGATCGACGGCGGCCTTCCGGAGAGTGCTCCGCTGATCGCCGCCAATATCCGCGCACTCGGCTTCGATCTGCGCGACGTCAGATATCTGCTGATCAACCACGCGCATTTCGATCATTCCGGGGGTCTTGCCGAACTGAAGCGGCTGTCCGGCGCTAGGCTCGTCGCCAGTGCCGGCGATCGTGCCGATCTCGAGAGCGGGCAGGTCGCCGGGCGTCCGGAGCTGCCGTCGGCGCCCCCGGTCAAGGTCGATCGAGTCGTCGGCGATGGCGAACAGCTTCGCCTTGGTGCTACCGTGCTGACTGCCAACCTGACGCCGGGCCACACGCGCGGCTGCACGAGCTGGTCGATGCGAACCGACGCCGGAACGATCCTGTTCGCCTGCAGTCTCACCGTCGCCGGGCAGAATCTGATCGACGATCCCGTCTACCCGAATGCGGCCGACGATTTTCGCGCCACCTACGCGAAGCTGAAGGGCATGAAGGCCGACATCTTCGTCAACTTCCATCCCGAATTCTTCGATCTGGAAGGCAAGCGTGCCCGCCAGCAGGCGGGTGACGGTGATGCCTTCGTCGATCCCGGTGCGCTCCAGCGCCAGATCGCAAGCGCCGAACGCGGCTTCGAAAAGGAACTCGCCGCCCAGCGCGCTCAGCGCACCAGCCGGTAGCTGACGAAGGCGATCTGCTTGCCGTCGGGGGACCAGGAGGGCACGTTGATCGTGCCCTGACCGCCGAACAATGTGGTCAGCACCCGCGGTGGCGCGCTGCCGTCCACGGGCATGATGCGCAGCACGACGTCGCGATTAGGCGGGTGGTCGCCGAGCTCGACGTCGAGGCCGAAGGAGATGAAGACGATCCATTTCCCGTCGGGGGATAAATGCGGGAACCAGTCGCGCCACGCCGGATCCCTAGTCACTGGCTGCGGATTGCCGCCGTCGGCATCGATCCGCCAGATCTGCATCGCGCCGGACCGCGCCGAGTTGAAATAGATGTGGCGCCCATCGGGGGAATATTCGGGTCCGTCGTCAAGCCCCTTGGCATCGGTCAGCCGCCGTTCGGGCCCGCCGGCGAGGTCCCGGGCGTAGATGTCGAAGTCGTTCGTGTCCGGCCGTGTCGCCGTATAGGCGATGGTACGTCCGTCGGGAGACCAGCCGTGCCAGTAGGACGGAGTCGAAGGGTGGCTCGCAACCAGACGCGGCGCCTTCGATCCGCCGACCGGAAGCACGTAGATGCGGGAATGATCGTCCGCCTCCGACTGATCGGAAATGGCGAGCATCGTGCCGTCGGGCGACAAGCCGTGGTCATTGTTGTTCTTGCGCTGCGGCCCGGTCTCGATCGGCGCCGGTTCGCCGCCGGTCGGCGGAATGCGATAGAGCAGACCCTTGCTGTTGTAGATCAGCCACTTGCCGTCGCGAGTCCAGTTCGGCGCTTCGATCTTGCCGTCGAAATGGTGGACGACCCGCCGGCCTTCGGCACCGGTCAGGTCCATGATCTCAAGCGTGCTCTCGACCGCGGCCGGATAGCCGGTGTCGGGCACGTGGGCGAGCTTCGGCACGTGCAGCGTGACGTTGGTGAAGGACGCGGTCTCGGTGACCTTGTCGTCATGGGCGGATACGGCGAGGCCGGCGAGATAGGGTTCGGCGAAGCGGATCCGGTAATTGCCGCCGCCATGACGGAAGATCCCGTCCGGTCCGGCGACCGAGAAGAAGACATAGTCGCCCTCCCGCTCCAGCCGCAGGCGCCCGGCGCCGGTGACGTTGGCGCGGATCTCGTGGGTCGGGCCGTCCTGCACGTCCCGATATTGAAGTGAGACGAGGCCGTCGCCGTGCAGCATCAGATCGGCATAAGGCGATCCCGGAGACTCGTTCTGGCGGATCATCGGACCGGCCTTGCGATGCGGATCCTTGCCCTTGCCGAGAAAGGCGACGTCCGCCTCGATGTGGAGATCGCCGGAACGCTTGGTCCACACGTAACGGAAGGCATCGGCGCTGCCCCAGATGTTGGCACCGCCGCCGGTGATCCGAAAGGCACACGACGGCTCCCGCACTGCCGCACCGGCCACGGCGACCCTTCCGATATCGGCCGAGCGCTCGAACGGCGCCAGACCCTGCGCCGCGGCCGCTCCGGCCGTGCCGGCGAGGAGCAGGGCGAGGCCGCCGTGCAAAAGCCTGATACGCATCTCGTCTCCCCTGCCTTTGCTCGGCACGCTAACGGCGATCGCTAGCGGAGGCGAGTGGGATCAGGGCGCCGGCGTGAAGTTGAGGTCGCGATAATCGTAGCTGAAGTCGGCGATCGGAGAGACCGGCTGCATCGTGATCCGAGCCACCTTGCCCTCGGCGTCGAGGGCGAAGGTGACGTAAGCGGGCTCGACCACCGGATCGTTGAAGCGCGTCTTGAACGTGTCGTACTGATGATGCTCGAGCGTCGCCGCGAGCCCCGGCCAGTGCGGGAAATCGATGGCGAGCTTGCCGTCCTGCTCGCGGATCCTGATCGTGCCGAACCAGGGATCCTGATAGGCGCCCGCATAAGCGGAGAGCGGCAACGACGGCCCGACCTTCGCCGGCTGCGCCGCCGGCGTCTGCAGGAAGGCGATCGCCTCCTTCTGGCGGGCGTCGAGAAAGGCAGTGAACGCCTCCGGCCATTTGCCGCGAGGGCGGCCGAGATAATGGTCGAGCAGCTCGTAGGTGAGGCCGGCGAGCATGCCCGATTCCTCGCTGTTCATCATGATCGAGAAGCCGACATTCTTCTCGGGGATCAGCACCACCTGGGTGATCGATCCGAACACGCCGCCGCCATGAAGGACGATCTTGGCGCCGTGATAGTCGCGCACGTTCCAGCCGAGCGCATAGGTGCTGAAATTCGCCTGCGTCTGCCGGATCGGCTCGGGCCAGGGGCTGATCGGCATCAGCACCTGCGGAGTCCACATCTCCTTGGCCTGCACGTCGCTGAACAGGCGCGCCTCGCCGGGAAGGTCGCCATGGGCAAGCTGAAGCGCCAGCCACTTGCTCATGTCGTTGGCGCTCACCGACATGCCGCCCGCCGGCGCCGCAACCGCCGGGATCACCGCTTCTGGGCCGAGCGGCTCCTGATCGCCCGAACCGCGGATCGGACCGTTAAGCCGGGCATGCGGCCGGGCGATGTTGCCGGCGGCCGCACGTCCGGGAATGTCGACCGTGGTGCGCATCATGCCGGCCGGGCGCAGGACGTTCTGGATCATGAACTGCTCCCAGCTCGATCCGCTTACCTCCTCGATCAGCTGGCCGGCGACGACATAGAGGACGTTGTCATAGGCGTAGGCGCTGCGGAAGCTGGTCGCAGGCGGGATGAAGCGGAGTCGTCGGACGATCTCCTTGCGCGCAAGATCGCTGCGGGGCACGAACAGCAGATCGCCCGCGCCGAGGCCGAGGCCGCTGCGGTGAACGAGCAGATCGCGAATGGTGAACTCCCGCGTCACCCAGGGATCCCACAGCCGGAAATCGGGCATGTGGTCGATCACCTTGTCGTCCCACTTGATTTTGCCTTGGTCGACGAGGATCGCGAGCGCCGCGGCGGTGAAGGCCTTGCCGGTCGATCCAGTGAAGAACAGAGTGTCGGCGTCGACCGGTTTGGGTGCGCTGAGATCGGTCACGCCGAAGCCGCGTGCGAAGGTGGTGCGCCCGTTCTCGACGATGGCGACGACCGCGCCTGGCGTGCCCGAGCTTTTGCGCAAGGCTTCGACCCTTCTCGCGAAATCGGCCGGCGGCGCCGCGGCTGCGGGTGCGGGGACGAGCAGGACGAGACACAAAGCAAGCGTGCGGATCATCAGGACCTCCTGACCAGACGGGCGGTGCCGAGGGTGAGCAGCGGCAGGACGAAGACGGCGAGCATCAGCCAGGCGAGCGCCCGGTAGCCGCCGGCGATGAGCGAGACGAGGCCGAAGCGCCCCGCCAGCAGCATGCAGCCGGCGAGCAGGACGAGGGCGAGGACGAGCCGGGCCTGCGCTCCGAGCGGCGTGCCCCGGCGGCGCTGCCAGACCGCGTCGATCCGCTCGTTGATCGCATGGACGGCGCTGGCGCCGCTCTCGAGCAGAGCCGAGAAGATCATCGCCTGGAAAAGGAGCTGGAAGAGCGGCAGGTTCATCCGCGCGAGCAGGAAATCGGAGGGGAGGGTGGCACTTGCCACCTCCGGATAGAAGGCCACCATCGCGGTGAGGAACAGCAGGCCGGGCAGCATCGCCAGCGGCCCGCAGATCGCGCCAGCGATCACCGCGTCGCGATTGCTGGTGAGGTGCCGCAGCACCGGCAGGATGACCACGGCGCCGATGATGTTGTAGCTCGCATAGGTGGCACCGCCGAGCGCCCACCCGTCCATCGGCGCGTGGACGGCGAAGCCCTCGCCGATGCGATCGCCGAAGCGGACGAAGGCGAGCAGCACGAACAGGGCGTAGATGCCGTAGAGCAGGTACGAGACCCAGGCGAACAGCCGCTCGACCGCCTTGTTGCCGAAGGTCACGAACAGGATGATCCCCGCCATCAGCACGAGCGTGCCGGCGATCGCCGGGAGGCCGAGCAGGGCCTCGCCGATCGCTCCCGCGGCAGCCCCGTAGACGGCGAGGATCAGGATCACGAAGAGGATGTAGACAGCTTCGAAGGCGACCCAGCCCGGGCCGAGCAGCGCCTTGAAGAAGCTCCCGTAATCGCGAGCGGCAGTGGCGCGGGCGAACAGGAAGGTGACGATGCAGACCAGGCTGAACAGGACGGTCGCGAGCAGCATTCCGGCAAGTGCCCCGGCGGGGCCGCTCGGAAGGAAGAATTCGGCGAGTTCCCGGCCGGTCGCATAGCCGCCACCGATCACCACCGCCTTGAAGGCGAGGCCCGGCAGCAGCCAGCGCTGGAACCGGGTCGGCGGCGCGGCGGAGCCTTCCGTCATGGCGCGAGGCACTGATCGAGCAGCCGCTCGAACCGCGGCCCGCCGCGCATCGGATCGGCGACTGGGAGCCCGAGTCGATCCGCCTCCCCGTCGAGCAGGATCGCGGCATCCTCGTCAGACAGCCTGGCGGTGTTGATCGTCACGCCGCCGCAGCGTATCGCCGGATTGGTGCGGCGCCCCAACGTCCGGGTCAGCGCGATCACCTCTTCCAGATCCGGCAAGGCAAATCCTGGCGTACCCAGAATGGCCGCGCGGCCAGCCTCGTGGCAGGCGATGAACATATCGGGCTGGCTGCCGTGAAGAAGCGCGAGCGAGACGCCGGCATAAGCGGGGTGGAAGAGCGAGCCCTGGCCCTCGATCACGTCCCAATGGTCAGGAGCGGCATCGGGGCTCAGCATCTCGGCCGCGCCGGCGGCGAAATCGGCGATCACCGCGTCCATCGGAATTCCGCTGCCCGAGATCATGATCCCGGTCTGGCCGGTGGCGCGGAAATCGACGTCGAGGCCGCGCGCCCGCATACCCCGTGCGATGGCCAGCGCGCTATACTTCTTGCCGAGGGCGCAGTCGGTGCCGACGGTCAGCAGGCGCTTGCCGCTGCGCTTGCGCCCGGTCGCGATCGGGATCGTGGCGGGCGGCGAGCGGACGTCGATCAGCCGCCGGCCGAAACGCGCAGCCGCTTCGGCGAGATCCGGCAGGCTGGCGAGGCGGACGTGCATGCCGCTGACGATGTCGAGCCCCGCCGCGAGCGCCTCGACCAGCGATGCGCGCCAGTGCGCCGGAATGACTCCGCCGCTGTTCGCGACACCGATCACCAGCGCGCGCGCACCCTTGGCGTGTGCGGCGGCGGGCCGCATGTGCGGCAGCCCGGTGCTGACCGCATCCGGCGAGCAGGCGAACTCGCCGATGCACTTGTCCCGGGCCCAGTCGCGCAGCCCGAAGGCGGTCTTGGCGAAACCCGGCTCGATCGTGTCGCCCAGGAACAGAAGGTAGGGCTGGGGAAGCGCCAGCGCGCCGAGCGCTGGGTGGACCGCGTTCCCCGGGGTCGCCGTGTCGATACGATTGTGGTTCACGCGCTACTTCCCTGCCGGCGAGAGATGGACGGCCGCTGCCGCGGTGTCCCTCGGTTCAGAATTCGGCACCCAGCGACATGCCGAACGTGCGCGGCCGGATCACGCCGGTGCCGATCGCGCCTCCCGGATAGAGAGGAAAGCCGCCGAACACGTCGGTGCCCGTGGTCGAGGTACGCCCGTGGCTGTTGCCGAGGTTGCGGACGAAGGCGTCCACGGAGAAGCGCCCGAAATCGACGCCTGCGCGCAGGTCTATTACGTCGTAGGCCTCAACGCGGCGTTGCCGCCCGTTCTCGGTGCGGAACGCAGTGTCGAAGCTGCCGGACTGGCTCGAGACGTGGCGCAAGGAGCCGCCGATGCGGGCCGTGGCATCGTTGCCGACCGCCCATTTGTAGTCGGCGTTGAGCGAGGCGCTGAACTTGGGCGTGAACGGTAGTCTGTCCCCGTCGAGACCGCCGATTTCGGTGTCGGTGGTCAGCCGGGCGTTGGTGTAGGCGCCGTTCACGGACAGCGAGAGACCGGGGGTCGGATTGATCCGGGCGGAGAGTTCCGCGCCGTCGACCTTGGCACCGCCGCCATTGGCGTTGAAATTAAAGCCATCCTGGGTTGCGAGCAACTGGATGTCCTTCCAGTCGATGTGGAACAGCGCGATGTCGAGGCCGAAGACGCGATCGGCGCTCTGCATCTTCAAGCCAGCCTCGTAGCTGATCACCGAATCGGAATCGTAGCTGCCGAACTCGGCGGGAGCTCCCGGAGGCAGGACGTTGGGCCCGCCGGGACGGAAGCCCTTGGCAATTCGGGCGTAGATCGAAGCATCGTCGCTGAGCGCGAAGCGTGGCGCGACCGAATAGGTGAACACGTCCTCCTTCGATCGGATGTTGCCGAAATCGTTCGCGCCGCCGACCAATATGCCGTCGGTCAGCTGGTGAGCCTTCTGCTTGTTGCTGCTGTAGCGGCCGCCGACATCGATCTCGAAGCGGTCCGTCAGGTGCCAGGTGACGTCGGCAAACACGGCAATTTCGCGATAGTCCGATTCCACCCGCGCGAAGCCGATCAGCGGCAGGCCTGCGATCGGCGTCGTCGATCCTGGGGTTGCGGCAATGAAGTCCTGAAGGATGAGGCCGTCTTCGCTGGTGTAATAGGCACCGACCAGCCAGTCGGCCACCTTGCTCTCGCCCGAGAGCCGAAGCTCCTGGGTGAACTTCTTGGAATCGGTCCTCTGCGCCTGGAAGAACTCGTTCGGCACGCCCAGAAGCGCTTCGATCAGCGGCGACAGAGCGAAGCTGTAGTCCGTCTGCAGTTTCTGCTTCTGGGTCGCGTAGCTGGTCGACGAGGTCAGCTCGCCGAACCCGAGGTCCAGCGTCCCGGTGGCGTTGTAGACGCGATAGCGCAGATCGCTGAACGTGGGCACGAACTGAGCTTGCGTGAGCCTGCCGTACAGCGTGTCGAGCGTGTCCGGATCGCTCTCGACCAGCGACGCTGCGTCCGCCTTGATATTCTGGGCCACGGCGGTCAGGCGTAGATTGAAGGTTTCGGAGGGTTTGATCAGGAGCGAGGCGCGGCCGCCATAGATTTCGGCATCGTTGATGTTCTTGTCGACATCCGAGCCGCCGGTTCCGATCGAGTCGATGAAGCCGCCCTCCCGCCGATAGGTACCCGACGCACGAAAGGCGACGCTGTCGGACAAGGGAATGTTGACGACAAGATTGCCGCGGTAGCTGGCATCGCCGCCATCCGAGGTCTCGATCCCCGCCCGTGTCCGAACCTCGATCCGGTCGGTGGAAGGCGCGCGCGTGACGAATTTGAGCACGCCGCTCAAGGAACTCGCGCCATAGAAGGTGCCTTGCGGACCGCGAAGGACCTCGATCCGGTCGAGATCGAACGTGTCGAAGTCGCCGGCGAGCACGGCCGCGTTGACCAGGCCGCTGCTCGATCCGAAGGGCGTCTCGTCCATGTAGACGCCCACGGTGGAAGCGACGCCCTCGGTATTGACGCCGCGGATGATCAGGCGCGCCTGGCCCTGTCGGCTCTCGTCCAGCTGCAGTCCGGGGACGAGCTTGAGATAATCGGCGAAGCTGTCGGCTTGCTGGCCCTCGAGCGTCGCGCCCGACACGACCGAGATCGATTGCGGAACCTCGATCAGCGCCTGTTCCCGCCGCTGCGCGGTCACGATGATTTCCTCATCGGAACCACCTGCATCTCGCGCGACCTGGTCTCGCGTGGCCGGCGTCTCCTGCGCCGCCGCGGCGCCGGTGACGAGCGAGGTTGCGGCAGAGGCGGCAAGCGCCCAGCGCATCGTCAAGGATTTGGACCTCGTCATTCCCCCAGTCCTTTCTTGTCGAGAGCCGCCGCGAAGCGGCCGCTATGATTGATCCGGGTTCCTGACGCAGCGTGGAAGGCGCTCTTGCTCCGCAACATTTTGCAGATCGGCCGAGATTGCGCCACTCTGATCCACATTTTCCGATCCCGGGATTGTATGTCCTGATCCGGACAGTAGCTACCTAATCGGAAATATTGTCAAGAGGCTCGGAGCCCCGCCTGCGGATCGAGGTCGTTCTCCAGTTCGCGAGCTGCGACCACCGCGCGTGCCGGACGATCGATCAGCAGCAACAGAAAGGCGGCGACCGTCGCGATGACGGTGAGCAGCAGAAAGTAGGCACTGTGCCCGAGCCGGCTCCACAGGGTGCCGACCAGCCCGGCGGCCAGGCTGCCGGCGAAGATCGCAAGGTACCATGCGGCGACGGTGGTGGCGCCGAAGCGCGGCGGTGCAAGTCGGGCGAACAGGCCTAGCCCGTTCGGCAGGATGAACAATTCGCCCACCGTAAACACGAGGAAGAAGCCGGCGAGCCAGACCCAGCTGGCCCGGCCTTCGCCTGCGAACCCGGCGGCGACCGCCAGCAGCAGGTAGGCGCCGGCGACGATCAGCGCACCTATGGCCATTTTCTGCAGTGGCGAATGCTCACGGGCGGCGGCAGCGCGGCGCTGCCAATAAGCGAGCAGAAAGGGCGTGATCGCAATCACCAGCAGCGGGTTCAAAGACTGGAACCAGGTCATCGGAATGGTCAGGTTGCCGAGGCTGCGGTCGATGCCGCTGTCGGCCCACAAAGCGACCGTATTGCCGACCTGCTCGTAGGCACCGCGGAAGACGGTGACGGCAAGGCCGATGGCAAGCAGCACGCCGTAGGCCCGGCGGCTGTCCGAGCGAATGCGTTGCGTCTGCGCAGCCGCAGGTTCGAAGCGCCGTTCCGGCGGCAGATAGCGACTTCCGGCGAGATAGATGATCAAGCCGGCGAGCATGCCGAAGCCGGCTGCGGCGAAGCCGTAATGCCAGCCATAGACCTCGCCGAGGGTGCCGCAGACCAGAGGCGCCAGGAAGCCGCCGACGTTCACGCCGACATAATAGACGTTGTACGCCCAGGGGCGGCGCGGGTCGTCGGCATGGTAGAGGTCGTTGATCTGGCTTGGCAGGGTCGGCAGGAACAGGCCGTTGCCGAGCGCGATCGTCGCGAGTGCGACGTAGAAAGTCGCCTCGAACGTCATCAGGAAATGGCCGAGCGCCATCACGCTGGCGCCGATCACCACTGCCTTCTTCTTGCCCAGCCATCGGTCGGCGATCGCTCCGCCGATGATCGGCGTGAAATAGGCGAAGGCGGTGTAGGTGCCGTAGAGGAAGGACGCCGCCTGCTGCTCGATCAGCAGGCTCTTGGTCATGTAATAGACCAGCAGCGCCCGCATGCCGAAATAGGAGAATTGCTCCCACATGTTGGTGAGGAACAGGATGGTCAGGCCGCGTGGCTGTCCGAACCAACTGCCGGGCTCGGCGGGGCCGGTGCCGCTCATGCCGTCTGCATCGCTCCGGCGCCCCACACCGCCTCGTCGCACCAGATCGTGCCGTCCTGATAGCGCACGGAAGGTTGGCGGTCGCGCTCCAGGAAGGTCGGGCCGTCCAGATCGACGACATCGCATTGCTGACCGAGCAGGAAGGCCGGTGCCATGGCGAGGCTGGTGCCGACCATGTTGCCGACCATGACGCCGAGGCCGAGTTCGCGTGCCCGGGCAGCCATCGCCAGGCCCTCGGTCAGGCCGCCGCATTTGTCGAGCTTGATATTGGCCACCTGAAAACGGCCGACGAGCCGTTCGATGTCGTCGAGCGTCAGTACGCTTTCGTCGGCGGCGATCGGGATCGGCGAGGCAAAGCCTTCGAGATCGGCCTCACGCCCGCGCCTCAGTGGCTGCTCCAGCAAGGCGACGTCCGCATCGAGCAAGCCGGCAACGAGCGAGTCGAGCGTGTCGCGGCCGAAGCCCTGATTGGCGTCGACGCCGAGCCAGACGTCGGGACGCGCTGCGCGGATCGCCTTGACCCGGGCAAGATCGAGCTCGAGCTCGCCCGTCAGCTTGACCTTGATGGCCTTGGCCGTGGCATAATCACGTGCGCCTTCCGCCATGACAGCGGGATCGTCGGCCCCGAGGGTAAAGGTGGTGACCAGCGGCCGGCGTTCTTCGATCCCCGCGATCCACCACGCCGGACGTCCGGTCCGTCTCGCCTCCAGCTCCCACAACGCGCAATCGATCGCGTTGCGGGCGCCGCCGGGTGGCATCAATGCCTGCAGCGCGTGACGGTCGACGCCGCTTTCCAAAGCGCTCCGGTGTGCCTCGATCGTGTCGATGATGTGGGCGGCATCGTCGCCCGTATAATAGACGCCGGCGGCCTCGCCCCGCCCGAGATGATCGTCCTCCGTCAGAGTGGCGACGATCACCTGGGCGCTCTCGAACACATAGCCCGAGATGCGGAAGGGCGCAGCGAGGCGGAGACGCTCGGAGCGAACCTCTAATGCCCGGCGCGGCATCAGTAGTTCGCGCCGAGTGCGATCAGGTGGAAGGCGAGGCCGAGCCACAACGCGACGATCGCCGCGAGCAGCAAGGCCACACTCCAGACCTTCGCCGGCCAGCGGCGACCGCCGCGCCATGTCACCCAGACGTTCCAGGCGAGGACCAGGAACCCGCCGATAAGCGCGAGGATGGTGAAGATCTGGAGGAGCCAGATGATGGGGTCGGTCGCGGCGCTGAGATTGACGATGTCGCCCATCATCACCGTGATCGCCGCGGCCCAGCCCACGAGCGCGAGCAAAATCGCCAGTGCCGCGAGCCGGCTATACAGGTGGGCACGGCGCAGCGGCCCTTCGAGCGCGAGCTTGGCGCCGAAATGGCGGCGAACGAGGGCGCGCACCGGCCACAGCAGGACGGTCAGCAACAGGATCACGATGCTGGCGATCAGCAACGGGGTCAGCAACGCCGAATTCTGGTACCAGGGCGCACGATCGAACATCATGAACGGCAGACCGCTCAGGCTGAAGCGGACGATCTTGCCGTCGACCACCTTGGCGGCGAGCTGCTCGTGGCTGTTGAGATCGTTCCACAGGAAGGGCTCGACTTCGACCCAGACCCGCGGCTGGCCGTTGAGGCCCATCGTGACCGGAACGATCGGGCGACCATCCTTGTCGAGACCGACCGAAGTCTGGCCGAGCAGGCTGGTCAGGCTGAGGAAGCTCGAATGCGATCCGCGCGAGTTGATCCAATTGCCGGTCAGCATCCGCGCATGCTCGGCCGCGACCTCCGGCGGCACGCGGCGCGTGTCCTTGCGCGCGGCGGGCAGGTAGCGATCGGCAAACTCCTCGAAGAAGGCGTTGCGTATGTCGCCGGCAGCGCCGTCTCGGCCGATGCTGTTCATCGAGATGTAGATGCCGACCTTGTCGTCGGTGAACAGGTGCACGTCCGAATGGAAGGCGATGGTGTCGCCGCCATGAGCGATCGCCTTGTGGCCGTTGATGTTGGTCTCGTAGAAGCCGAGCAGCATGCGGTTGAGGTGCGGCAGAATGGTGTTGGCGGTGTTGTGCATCGTCCGCGCCGTTTCCAGACGGAGAATTCCGGCACCATCATTGAGGTGGGCGATCATGAACTTGGCCATGTCGGCGCCCGTCGTCGAAAGCGCGCCCGCCGGCGCTGGGCCGATGATCTCGAAGGGCACGATCTCTCCCGAGGCCTGCTGGTACCCGGTCGCCATCATCGGACGCAGGCGCGGCGGCAGCGGCTGGTCGAAGCTGGAATGGGTCATGCCAAGCGGTGTGAAGATGTGTCGCTGGACATAAGTGTTGAACGGCTCGCCCGAGACCCGCTGGACGATATAGCCGGCGAGCGACGTCGCATAGTTTGAGTAAGCGGGCGTCGTCCCGGCCGGATAGACCCGCTCGGGCACCCATTGCTTCAGCAAGGCTTCATAAGCTGGAACACGGTCGCGGTCGTAGCCGATGATCGATTTCACCTGCTCTTCGAAGCCGGCCGTGTGGGTCATGATGTTGCGGAGCGTGACCGGCTTGCCCTCCAGCGGAGGAATCTTGAAGTCGAGATAGGTGTTCACGTCGGCGTCGAGGTTCAGCCGGCCCTGTTCGACCAGCTGCATGACCGCGGTCCAGGTGAACAATTTGGAAATCGAGCCCGGACGGAACAGAGTTCCTGCCGGGTCGACCGGTTTGCGCTTGGCCACGTCGGCGAAGCCGTATCCGCGCTGGGTCAGTACCTGCCCATCGCGGACCACCACCACCACCGCACCGGCGACATCGCCCTTGCCAAGGGCATAAGGCATGAAGCCGTCGAGCCAGGCGTTGACGTCCTGGCCGGTGAGGTTCGGAATCGCCGCCGTCTGCGGCTGTGCGGTTGCAGCCGCAACGGCACCCTGATCCGCTCGCTCGGTCGATACGCGCGGTCCAAGCGGCTGGATCTGCTGCGCAGCTGCGGTGACGCCGATCATGGCGAGAAGGGCGACGATCATCGCCATGGCGCGACGTGCGGTGACAGGCAGGCGGAAGTGCATGCGACGTGCTCCCCGTTGATCGCGCTGGTTTGCCACGCCGGCCGTGCCGGACTATTGTTCACCTGAGACCGCGACCTATATGCTGATCAGGACATAATGATCCTGATTAGAAAAATGTCAAACGAGAGATTCGATGGCAAAATCGGAACAGCCGACGCTCGGCAAGGTGCTGAAGGGTCTACGCGCCCGGCATGACTGGACCCTGCGCGAGATGAGCGAGCGCAGCGGCATTCCGGTGTCGACCCTGTCCAAGGTCGAGCATGACCGGCTGACGCTGACCTATGACAAGCTTCTGCAGCTCAGCCAGCGATTGGGACTCCGGATCTCCGACCTGTTCGCCGAGCCCGCCGGGCAGGCTGAGCCGCCGGTCACCGCTCGCCGCAGCATCGGCAGCCTCGATCGCGCGGTCCAGGTGACCACCCCCAATTACGATTATCATTATCTCTGTCCGGAGCTGCGCCGCAAACGCATGGTGCCGATCATCACCATCATCCGCGCAAAGACGGTGGAGCAGTTCGGCGAACTCGTCCGTCATCCCGGCGAGGAATATATCCACGTGCTCGAAGGACGGATCGAGGTGCACACCGAATTCTACGATCCCGTGGTGCTGGATAAGGGTGAATCGATCTACATCGATTCGAACATGGGCCATGCCTACATCGTCGCCGAGAGCTGTGACGAGGCGACGGTGCTTGGAGTCTGTTCGAGCGCCGACGAGAGCCTGATGAATTCGCTGATGAGCCTGCACGCGCCCGCAGCCTCGAACGAGGATGGCGGGGAGGCGCCTTCGGGGGGCAGGGTCAGGAAGGCGCGCGCCACCATATAACCATCTGCGCTTCGGGCGCCTTCACCAGCCGCCCGTGCTGCCCAAAGTGTCTGATATCTCTCCTTTTCGACCAGCCTTGACCACAATTTGGCCGCAACCGTCCCCGATATCGGAGTGATTAGGGGCATCGAGAGCGAAGATCATGCCCGCGGGCATGGGCGGCTTTCAGGAGTGGCTGGATTCATGTTGAAGATGGTTTTCCCCGTTGCGCTTGCGGTTCTGGCCTTTGCGCCGGCGGCGTCGGCGCAGGCTGCGCTCGGCCCGGATGCGGCGGCGTGTGCACCGGGTTCCAATCGGCCTGCCGTGCTGGTCAGCGTCAACGGCTTCAAGAATCGCGCGGGCAAGATCAGGGTTCAGCTGTACGGCAGCAACCCTTCGGAATTTCTCGCGAAGGGCAAGAAGCTGCGCCGCATCGATCTGCCGGTGACCCGGGCCGGATCGATGGACGTCTGCGTCGCGGTGCCGAAGCCCGGCACCTATGCGGTGGCGGTGCGGCATGATGCCGACGCCAATGGCAAATCCGGCTGGAACGATGGCGGCGGCTTCTCGAACAATCCGCGCATCTCGCTGCTCGATCTAAAACCTTCCTTGCGCGAGGTCGCGATCAACGTCGGCTCCGGCATCAAGCCGGTCAACGTTGTGCTTAACTATCGTTCGGGCCTGTCCATCGGCCCGGTGGGGCGCTGATCGAATGGCCCGAGTCGCACTGCTTTCCAATCCACGGTCGACAGGCAATCGTTCGTTGCTGCCGCGTGTGCGCAGCTTCTGTGCCGAGCATCAGGACATCTTTCACTACGAGGTTGAGCGGGTCGATCAGGTCGGCGATGCGCTGAAGACAATCGCGCGCGTTCAGCCGACCGTTCTGGTGATCAATGGCGGTGACGGTACCGTGCAGGCGGCGCTGACCGAGATCTTCAACGGCGGCTATTTCGGTGACAACCCGCCGCCGGTCGCCGTTTTGCCCAACGGCAAGACCAACCTCATCGCCCACGATCTTGGGGCCAGCGGCGATCCGATCCTCGCGCTCGAGCGAGTGCTGGAAATCGCCCGGTCGGATCTCGACACGCACATCGTCCGGCGCGAATTGATCGAGCTTTCCGGCGGTACCGCCGATGGCAAACCGGTGCTCGGCATGTTCCTCGGCGGAGCCGGGCTTGCCGATACGATGCTCTACTGCCGCCACAAAATCTATCCGCTCGGACTCCCCAACGGGATTGCCCACTTCATTGCGCTGATGCTCGGGCTGTTTTCGGCGGCGGGGGGCAAGCGGATCAGCGTCGGCCCGATGCGGTCGAATCCGCTGCGGGTCTCGGTGCTGAAGCAGGGCGAGATTAACGGCCAATTCTCGGTGCTGCTGGTGACGACGTTGCAGCGGCTGCTGTTCGGAACTCAGATGTCGGCATCATCGACCCGTTTGGGTGCGATGCAGCTCGTGCTCATCGATCGCAGCATTTTGGCGCTGTTGCGGGCGCTGACGGCAGGGATCCTCGGCAAGCTTGGGCGGATCCGGGTGTCCGGAGTGCATCTCGAGCGCGGCGACGAGATCCACATCCAGGGCGAGCAGTCGAACGTAATTCTCGACGGCGAGCTGTTCTCGGCTGACCCTGGTCAGCCGATCGTGTTGAAGCCGACGTCGCCGGTTCCCTTTCTGCGCCTCGCTGCCTGACACGCACGACGCGGCCTCAATGCGCGGTTGCAAGCCTTCCGGTTCGGCTATCCCGACCGCGGGCATGCACGAGCGACAGCGCCCAGAACAGGAGCCCACCGAGCGCCAGTGCAGAGCCGACCCACCCGGTCGAGGTCCAGCCGTAGCCGGCCGCGATCGCGAGGCCACCGAGCCAGGGGCCGAGCGCATTGGCGAAGTTGAAGGCGGAGTGATTGAGCGCCGCGGCGAGGCTCTGCGCGTCATCCGCGACGTCCATCAGCCGGGTCTGCAGCACGGTGCCGAGCGAGCCGCCGACTCCGATCGCGAACACTGCCGCAGAGATCGTCCAGATGTTGCCGGCCGAAAAGGTATAGAGCGACAGAGCGGCGGCGCTCCATAGCAGCAGACCACCGGCCGTCGGCATCAGCCAGCGATCGGCAAAACGCGGCACGATCAAGGTTCCGATCGTCGTGCCGAGGCCGAAGATCACGAACACGATCGGGGCGGTGCCGGCGCTGACGCCCGTCACCTCGATCAGGGTCGAGCCGAGATAGGTGTAGACCGCGAACATGCCGCCGAACCCGATCGCACCGGTGGCAAGGGTCAGCCAGACCTGTCCGCGGCGGAGTGCCCCCAGTTCCTTCAATGGGCTTGCCCCAGGCTCGGGCCGATCGCGCGGAGCCACCAGCCACAGGGCCGCCACGGTGGCCGCCGCAACTGCGGCGACCACGCCAAAGCCCCAGCGCCAGCCAAATGCCTGGCCCAGCCAGTTGGCGAACGGCACGCCGACAAGCGTTGCCGTGGTCAGGCCGAGCATGACCCGGGCGACCGCCTGGGTCCGCCGCTCCTGCGGAACCAGCGAGGCGGCGACCAGCGCGGAGATGCCGAAATAGGCGCCGTGAGGGAGTCCGCTCAGGAAGCGGAAAACGAGCATGGCTTCATAGGAAGGGGCGAGGGCGCTGAGGCCGTTGGCGACGGCGAAGATCGCCATCAGCAGGAGAAGCAGAGTCCGCCGCGCCATTCGGGCGGAAAGCACCGCGAGCAGTGGAGCGCCGACGACCACGCCGAGCGCATAGGCGCTGATGACATGGCCGGCGGTCGGCTCGTCGATCCCGAGCCCGCGCGAGAAGAATGGCAGCAGGCTCATCGTCGCGAATTCGGTCGTGCCGATCGCGAATCCACCCATTGCGAGCGCGAAATGGACGAGAGCAGGAGAGGCGCGAAACGGGCGCACGGCATCAGCGGACATGGACTATCTCTTGGGCGGCGAAGGGAGTTCGTGCTGCAACGCAGCATCGAGCAAATCGGTCCTTGCTGCCGTAGCGTCAAGGGGCAGGGCCTACGCAAAGCTCCGTAGTCGGAGCGTAGGCTGCCGTGAAGTTGTTCCGATGTAGCGATTGCGCGGTGCAAAAACGCTGAGTTGAGACATCGAGACATGGACACGATCACGCTGAACGCGCCCGACCGAACCTCGGTGATGCTGCGGCGCGCAAAGGGCGCCGTCGATGGTCCGCTGGCCCGTCGGCACCGGCTGCGCTTCGTCGGCAATGGCGAAGAGATCGTGGTCTTTTCGCACGGCCTGGGTACGGACCAGAGCGTCTGGAACGGCGTGGTCGAGACGTTGCCCGACGCGTTCACGGCGATGCTGTTCGATCTGCCGGGCGCCGGGCCGCTGCTTCCCGCCGATTTTGATCCCGAGGATTATGCGTCTTTGGCGCCGTTCGCGGACGATCTTCTCGACCTGCTCGACGAAGCCGGGGTCGAACGCTGCCGCTATGTCGGCCACTCCGTGTCCGGAATGATCGGCGTGCTCGCCGCGATCGAGGCGCCCGACCGGTTCGAGCAGCTCGTTCTCCTCTCCGCCTCGCCGCGCTACCTTAACCACGAGGATTATGTCGGCGGGTTCGAGCGGGAGGATCTCGATTCGCTGTTCGAGACGATGACCGCCAATTACCAGGGCTGGGTTGCGGGCTTCGCGCCGATGGCGATCGGCGCGAACGTGCCCGAGGCCGTTCAGGAATTCGCCGCGGGGCTGCTGGCGATGCGTCCCGACGTCACGGCCACGGTGGCGCGTGCGATTTTCGAGTCCGACATCCGCCACCTCCTGCCGCTCTGCCAGGTACCGGTGAGCCTGCTTCATTCCGCCAACGATGTCGCGGTCCCTGCCGCTGTTGCGCACTATCTCCATCGCCATCTTCACGGCAGCAGCCTGACCTGGCTCGATACCGACGGGCATCTGCCCCATCTGTCGGCACCGCAGGTGGTGGCAAGGGCGCTTTATGAGCAGCTTGCTTAGCCGCGTCTCTCTCCCGGTGTCGCAAGGCCCCGTCGCGATCGGTGCCGCGCTGGAGCTGATCGAGCCGAGCATTCCGCACGGCTTCTGTGCGCTGGTCAGAGCGATCGGGGACGAGCGCGGGTTCGTCGAAGATGCGCCGCAGCGGGTCGAACTCATCGGTCAGGAAGTTCGCTTGCCTCCGGGATTGCTCGGGGAGAGCGCAACAGCGCTGGATGCCCGTGTGGTCCGCGTACCGCTGGCGTGGACGGTGGCCTGTGCGGGGCGGCCGGACTGGTTCCTCGCAGCTCCGGTGCGGGGCGGAAGGCTTCATCTCGTCGCCGTCGGAACGGGCGAGCACCGGTTGACGGCCAGCCGGCTGACATCAGTTGCCGATCTCCTCAGTCAACTGATGCAAGCCGGGGAAGCCACCAGGGTGCAGCGTGATGCCGTCGAGCGCCTTCAGGCCCTGGTGCGCCACGTGCCGGTTCCGGTGCTGTTCGTCGACGCAATGGGCTCGCACGACGTTCAAATGAACGATCAGGCCGCCGCTCTTCTGGGGCTCGACGCGCGGCAGCCGCAGGTCGTCGCCGGGGCTTTGGCGCGACTGATCGACGCAGGGAATCGCGAGACCCTGCACCGCGCCTTGACCCAGGACCCGCACGCCGACCTTCAGTTCGAAGTCCGACAGGGTGCGATGGACTTCCGAGTCGACAGCCGCTGGATCGACGACGATTCACTTTCCGGTCGGCTGTGGCTGTTCACCGACATCAGCCGGGAGAAGCAGCTTCAGCGGCAGCTTGTCGACCTGGCTGCGCACGACCCGCTCACCGGTCTGCTAAACCGTGGCAGCTTCGACCTCCGACTCCGCGAAGAGGTCGAACGGGTACGTCGCCATGATGCGCCGCTGAGCCTGATCATGTTCGATCTCGATCACTTCAAGGCGGTCAACGACAGCTGGGGACACCCGGCGGGAGACGAGGTGCTTCGGCGAGCATCTGCCGCGGCCGCCGGCGCGCTGCGCGAGACCGACGTGCTGGCGCGGATCGGCGGAGAGGAATTTGCCGTGATCCTGCCGCAAACCGACGCACAGGGGGCGCTTGGCGTTGCCGAGCGGATCCGCGGCGCTGTCGCGGCCGCGCGCGTAAGCCATGGCGGCGCGAGCATCCGGGTGACCTGCAGTCTGGGCGTCGCACCCTGTCTCGACGACGATCGCGAGCAGCTCGTCGCACGCGCCGACGAAGCGCTGTACAGCGCCAAACGCGGCGGGCGCGATCGTACCGTGCTGAGCGGAACCGCACGCGCCACTTGACCGCACGGGCCCGGCTGCGCGAAGCGCGGCACGTGTCCGACGCGCCATCCCAGCAACCGATCGAGCTTCTCGTCGCCGGCGAACTCGCCCAGCCGGTCGATCCCCGCGTGACCGCGATGGCGGCGGCGCTTGCCGGCCAATATCCCGCGGCGGCGCGCGCCGTGCTCTTCTACGGTTCCTGCCTGCGCGAACGGCAGCTCGAAGGGCTGATGCTCGATTTCTATCTGATCGTCTCCGATTATGCGGACGCCTATGGCAAGAGCTGGATGGTCCGGGCCAACCGGCTAATCCCGCCGAACGTGTTTCCATTCCAGCATGACGGGCTGGTGGCCAAATATGCGGTGCTCAGCCAGGCCGACTTCCACCGCCTGAACGGCCCCGAGACCGTATCCGTCTCGGTCTGGGCGCGGTTCGCGCAGCCTTCTCGCCTGGTGTGGAGCAGCGATGCGCAAGCGGCCGCTCAGGCGGTCGCGGCGGTCGCGCGCGCGGCTCCGACCCTGCTTGCCCAGGCGCGTCCGCTCTATTCAGGTTCGGACCCGCTCGACCTGTGGCGGCTCGGCTTTCAGCTTACCTATGGCGCCGAGCTGCGATCGGAGCGCAAGGGCAGGGCGATGTCGGTGGTCGATGCCGATCCCGACCGTTACACCCGTTTCACGACTGCCGCGCTCTCGGCCGCCGACCTGTCACTCGACAGGCCGATCACGCCGGCAGAGCGCCGACGGGCGCTGGGGCGCTGGGCGCGGATGCGGCGCTCCGGCAAGGCACTGACCGTGGTGCGGCTGATCAAGGCCAGCGGCACCTATGCCGGCGGCATCGACTATCTCGCATGGAAGATCAACCGGCACGCCGGCACCGAGATCGAGATCCGGCCCTGGCAGCGGCGCTGGCCGCTGGTGGCGGCGCTTACTCTGCTGCCGAAACTTCTTCGGCGGGGTGCCATCCGCTGACGCGATGCGAAAGCGCATTGGCGACCGCATTGGAAAGACCGGACACCGTGAACGGCTTGCGCAGGATGTCGTGCCCGCTGAGATCGTCGGCATCGCCGGCCTCTCCGACATAGCCGGTGACGAACAGCACTGCGATCCACGGCCAGCGCCGGGCCGCTTCGCGAATGAGCTCGGGACCGGTCATTTCCGGCATCATCACGTCGGTGATGATGAGGGCGATGTTCGGCTCGCGCTCGAGCAGTTCAATGGCCTCGCGGCCGCTGGCACAGGCGATGGTGCGGTAGCCCAGTTCCTCGAGCGCGCCGACGGTCGCGCGGCTGACCCGCGGATCGTCCTCCACCACCAGGATCGAGATACCGGTGGCCGCCTCTGCATCCTTGGTCACAGCCATGCTGTCGGCGACCCGGACGTCGCCTGCTTCCTCGCCACCAACTTCGCTGCGCGGCAGCAGGATGGAGACGGTGGTGCCCACGCCCACCGTGGATTCAAGGACGATGTCACCGCCCGATTGGCGCGCGAAACCGAAGATCTGACTGAGGCCCAGCCCGGTACCCTTACCGACCGGCTTGGTGGTGAAGAACGGCTCGAAGACCCGGTCGATCATCTCCGGCGGAATGCCGGATCCGGTATCGGAGACGCTGATCTTCACATAGTCGCCGGCGCCGAGTTCGTTGACCTCACGATCGTCCAGGCGGACATTGTCGACTCGGATCGCAAGACGGCCCTGGCCATCCATCGCGTCGCGGGCATTGACGGCAAGGTTGAGCACGGCATTCTCGAGCTGGTTGGTGTCGACGCGTACGTGCCACGGCAGGTCCGGGAAGCGGGTCGAGACCGAGATGCGCTCGCCGATCGAGCGATCGATCAGATCGAGCATGCCTTCGACGAGCTCCGACGGCGCGGTCGAGACTGGCAGCAGCGGCTCGGCGCGGGCGAAGGCAAGCAGGCGCCGGGTCAGCGCGGCGGCGCGGGTGGCGCCTTCCATCGCGTTGTCGAGATGGAATTCCACCTCCCGCTTGGAGCTCCGCAGCTTGCGCTTGGCGAGATCAAGACCGCCGACGACCACAGCAAGCATGTTGTTGAAATCGTGGGCGATGCCGCCGGTGAGCTGGCCGACCGCCTCCATCTTCTGCACCTGACGAAGCTGCGCTTCCGCAGCGGCGCGCTCGGCCGCTTCGGCCTGAAGCGCCTGATTGGCCTCAAGCAGTTCGCTGGTCCGCACCCGCACTGCTTCCTCGAGGCGCTGAGCGCGGCTCGCTTCGCTATCGGCTTCGGCAAGCGCGTCGAGGCGCTGGCTGATCGCGCGGAACGCGAGATAGCCGAGAATAACGGCGCCGATGCCGATAAGCACCGCGATCCAGCCCAGCCACTCGGTAAGCTCGTTGGCGCGAGCGCCGGACGCGCCGGTCGCGGTCATCCGTTCGAGCAGATCGTGACGCTCCTCTTGAGCGATCTCCGACAGTTTGGCGCGTAGCGCGGGCCCGGGACCGTCGTCGGACATGCCGGCCTGGTAGAAGAGGCTGATGCCGCCGGCGCCCTTCTGGGCAGCTGCGGCTGCGGCGGCCGCCGCGAGTTCGGCCCCTCGGTCGCGGTACATTTTGCGAAGCGCCTTGACGCGGGCATATTGTTCGCGGTCCCGGTACACCATGCGCTCGAGCTGGGTGATCTGCCGCTCGGCCAGGCGCCACTCATTGTAATAGGTGGTACCGGTTTTCTGCTGCTCGTCGAGAACGTAGCGGCCCAGCGCCGCTTCGGCGCGCGCGATCGAGCCGTCGGCGCTGCGGGTGAGCAGCATGACGTCGTAGCTGTGGCGTTCCGAAAGGATCGCCTGTTCGCGTGCCCGGTTCGAACTGGTCACCATGTACATCAGAGCGACGAGCAAAAGCGTCGTGACGACTGCTCCCACGCTGGCCAGAAGGCCGCGTCCCCTGCCTGAAGATCCGTCCACGGACGTCTCAAATCCTTCACCCGCCATTTACCAAGTCTATTCCAAAGCAAATGCGCTGGAAAGACCAGGGAAGCTACGTAAAGGGGTGCCGCACCCCCGCATCCTGTAGGACGGGGGTGTGCTGGGGCGCGTGGGCGTTACTGAAATGCTTCGTTGCGGACCTGAAAGGAGGTCAGGCGATTACGCCGGTTGCACGTCCGGCGGCCTCGAACATAGCCAGGATGCGGCCGACTTCGTCACTGGAATGCTCCGCGCAGAGCGAGCAGCGGAGCAGGAACATGCCGGCCGGCGTGGCTGGGGGGCGCGCCATGTTCACATAGACTCCGGCTTCGAGCAGCGCCTGCCACATCAGGACAGTGGTCTGCTGATCCGGCAACAGCACCGCAATGATCGCCGACTGCGCATCGGGAGTCGCGATGTTGAAACCGAGTTCGCGCAGGCCCTGGTGCAGCCGGCGGCTATTCTCCCAGAGATGCGCGCGCTTCTCGCCGGCATGCATCAGCTTGCGGATCGAAGTCGCCGCCGTGGCGACGACCGACGGCGGCAACGAGGCCGTGAAGACATAGGGACGGCAGACCAGGCGCAGCACTTCGAACTTGGGATGGTTCGAGACGATGAAGCCGCCGACGGTGCCGACCGATTTGGAGAAGGTGCCGACGACGAAGTCGACCTGATCCTCGACGCCTGCCTCCTCGAAGACACCGCGACCACGCTCGCCGAAGAAGCCCATGCCGTGCGCTTCGTCGACGACCACCATCGCGCCGTGGCGCTTGGCGACCTCCACCATCTCTTTGAGCGGTGCGATGTCGCCCAGCATCGAATAAACGCCTTCGAGCACGACCAGACGTCCGCCCTCGGCAGGCAAGCGCTTCAGCCGCCGCTCGAGATCGTCGACACTGTTATGCCGGAAGCGGACGATCTGGGCGTTGCCGAGCGCGCAGCCGTCATAGATCGAGGCATGGCTGTCGGCATCGAGGATGATGTAATCCTCCTTGCCGGCGATCGTCGACATCAGGCCGAGATTGGCCTGGTAGCCGGTCGAGAAGACCATGGCATGCGCAGTGCCGTAATAGTCCTTGAGCGCGTCCTCGACTTCGCGATGGCCCTGATAGGTGCCGTTCAGGACGCGGCTGCCGGTGGTGCCCGCGCCATATTCGTCCAGGGCGCGCTTACCGGCGGCGACGACGTCGGGGTCGAACGTCATGCCCATATAATTGTAGGTGCCGAGCAGGATCGTCTCCTTGCCCTTGATGATCGCCCGGGTGGGGGAGAGAACTTTCTCCATTACCAGGCCGAACGGATCGCGGACTCCGGTGTCGAGCAGGGCTTCGCGTTCGGCGATCAGCGAGTCGAACTTCGAGAACAGGTCACGGCCGTGCGAGGGCGCGACCGCGGTCTCGTCGGAGGGATCCATGGGGTTGCGCGCAGCTTCGGTCATCGCCTCAGCCGTCGCTACGGAGCTGTTCGACCGCGTCCACCAACTGGCCGACCGTCTCGATCTCGGCCTGCATGTTCATCGTGATCAGAATGTCGAACTCGTCTTCGACCGAGGCGACGAAATCCATCACGATCAGGCTGTCCCATTCGAGATCGCCGGCAAAGGTGGTGCTCTCGGCGAGCGTCACGCCCTTCTTGTTGAACGGGGCGATGAGCTGGCTCACCTTGTCGAAGATCTCGTCTCTGTCGGTCATTGCCGTCCCTTAGGTTCCGTGCGCCCTCCTGCCAAGACAATTGGGCCGGAATGCGACCCTGGGGAGGCGCAGAGGGGAGCGTGCCGGAAGGCGGGCCGACGGCGTTCGCCGGCCCGCCGCCTGCTCAGCGGCCCGGCGCGAGTGCCGGCCGATGGTGGAGCCGGTCCTTGACCGCAAGCCGCAGTCTCTTCAGCCGCAGCAATCGCGTCCAATCGGGAAGGCGCCGCCTCAGCTCGCGGCGAATCTCGTCGTCAAGCCTGCGGTGGACGAGGGTCAGGCGAAAGGTCATTGCATTCATTGCCACACTCCAATCGATGGTTGGTCATCGATCGGGTCGGCTGCGATGCAGGCAGGCAAATGGTCGTGACTGCATCGAGCTAACCCGATGCGGTCCGACATCACGATCGTTCCTGAAGAACGGCCGCCAGAGGGGCCCGGTCCCGCACGCTCAATTTAGGGCCGGGCCGCGGAGGGTTCAAGTCGCGCGCGCCTCAGCCCAGCCAACCCTCGCTGCGGTACCAATCGGCCGTCTCCTTGAGACCGGTCGGGGTATGGACCTGCGGCATCCACAATGCCGAACGCGGCCGCCGCTCGGCGGCGACCACCCAATCCGGATGCGAGAAATAGCGCACGCGATCCGGGGTGAGCTTCGCCTTGCTGCGGCGTACGAGACGGTCGACGCCGGACACGAGATGAAGCAGCGGCCTCGGCATCGCCACCGTCACTGCGCGCTTGCCGTAGATGCGGCCCAGCGTCTTGGCAAAATGGCGGTGCTCCCAGCCGCCCTCACGGCCGTCGTCGGGCTCGTAAAGCACCGAGCGGCTGTCGGCATCGTCGAGAACGGCCAGCAGCAGGCGAGAGAGATCGTCGACATGGATGACGGAGAAATGGCCGCCCGGCGGCAGACCCACCAGGCCCATCCGCGCCATCCTGAACAGCTCGAAGGTCTCGCGATCGCCCGGACCATAGATTGCCGGCGGCCGGATGATCGTCCAGTCGAGGCCAGAGGCAGCGACGAGTCGCTCGGACTTGAGCTTGGAACGGCCATAGGCGGAAAGCTCGGGCTCGCGCGCTGAGAGGCTGGAGACGTGGACGAAGCGCCGTACGCCCACCTTGCGCGCCGCATCGATCACGGCGGCGGTGCCGCCGACGTTCACGGCCTCGAATTCGGCTTCGTTGCCGTTGATCGCGCCGGCAATGTGGATCACCGAGTCGGCGCCGGCGCAGAGCTTCTCGAGCGAATCCGAGCGATCGAGCGCACCCTCCACCCAGGCGATCTCATCCTCCGGCGGCTTCCAGGCGCGGGTCAGGGCACGGACATCATAGCCTTCGGCCACGGCAAGGCGGAGGAGGTGGCCGCCGACGAAGCCGGTGCCGCCGGTAACGGCGAGCGTGCGAATGGTGCCCCTCCGCCTCACAGCGGCGACCAATCACCGCTGTCCTCCGCCTCCTCTCCGCTGCTCGCTTGCGGATCCAGGCGCTCGAGCAGGGCATCGAGCACCTGCTCGACACCCTTGCCGGTTGCGCCTGACACGATCAGCGGGCGTACGCCGGCTTCCTGCTCGAGCTCGTCGGCGAGGGCGGCGAGCATCTCGTCGTCCAGCGTATCCGCCTTGTTGAGCGCCAGGATCTCGTCCTTCTCCTCGAGGCCCTCGCCATAGGCTTCGAGCTCGTCGCGGACGGTGCGATAGGTCTCGGCGACATCCTCTTCGTTGGCGTCGACCAGATGAAGGAGAACGCGGCAGCGCTCGATATGGCCGAGGAAGCGGTCGCCGATGCCGGCGCCTTCCGCTGCGCCTTCGATCAGGCCGGGGATGTCCGCCATCACGAACTCTCGCTGCTTGTGCTGGACGACGCCGAGCTTCGGCTGCAGGGTGGTGAACGGATAGGCACCGACCTTGGCATTGGCGTTGGTGACGGCGTTGATGAAGGTCGACTTGCCGGCATTGGGCAGTCCGACGAGGCCAACGTCGGCGAGCAGCTTGAGGCGCAGCCACACCCACATTTCCTCCGCCGGCCAGCCGGTACCATGCTGGCGGGGCGCCCGGTTGGTCGAAGTCTTGTAGCTGGCATTGCCCCGGCCGCCGTCCCCGCCGCGCAGAAGCACGATCTGCTGGCCCACCTCGGTCAGATCGGCGAGCACATGCTCGCGATCGTCGGAAATGATCTGGGTGCCGACCGGAACCTTGATGACGAGATCCTTGCCGCCGGCGCCCGTCTGGTTGCGGCCGGCGCCGCCTTTGCCACGTGGTGCCTTGAAGTGCTGGGTGTAGCGGAAATCGATCAGGGTATTGAGGCCTTCCACGGCCTCGAAGACGATGTCGCCGCCCTTGCCGCCGTCGCCGCCGTCAGGGCCGCCATATTCGACAAACTTCTCGCGCCGGAAGCTGACCGCACCCGGGCCGCCGGAGCCGGAGCGAATGAAAATCTTTGCTTGATCCAGAAAATGCATCGGGGGGACCTAGAGCATGATCGTCTGAGGTGGAAGCGCTTCGCGCTTCCACCGATGACGTGAATCATGCTCTATCATAGGGTTGAGACCAAGATTCACGCCTCAGGCTGATTCAGCCTGAGAGATCGTGGTCTCGGGACGCACGCCTTCCGCTGCCACGCCGATCGACGAAAGAAGGTGGTTGCGGGCGAGTTCGCGGGCCTTTTCAGGGCGCAGGCCGAGCGCCGCCGCCATCGGCTCGCCAAGCAGCGAGTCGCCGAGCGCCGCCAGTACCAGCCATAGGGTGATTTCGTGCACTGGCCGGTCCTCATGACCTCGGCCGAGATGATCGACCAGGCGATGGATCGCCTCCAGCACGGGGTTGAGCGCATCCTTGTTGCCCGACAGGATCATCCAGGCGGCGAGCGCCCCGGCGCCTTCGCGGCCGAAGGCATCGAAGGTACGATCGACGATTTCGCGCGGATCGGCCGTGCCGTGCCGCGCCCGAACCACCGCATCGCCGATCGCCGCCGTGATCCGCTCGGAAAGGTAACGGGCAAGCTCCGCCTGCAACTCGGCGGCGGAGCCGAAATGGTGGAGCAGATTGGCATGGGTCCGGCCGATGCGGGCCGCGACGGCCTTGAGCGTAACTGCCTGTGGCCCAGCCTCGATCAGCAGGGTACGGGCGGCTTCGAGGGCGGCGGAACGGCTTTCTTCCGGGGTGAGGCGGGCTCTGGCTGTTGACATCAGTGTCAGTAATCGCGATCTGTCATGGCGAAGGAGATACAGCATGGCGAGCGTTGCGACACCCTCCGATCTCACGATCACGCCCCGTGACCAGAAATTCGGACGCGGCGGCCAGACTGAGCGCTGGTGGCTCGGCGGCGACCCGATCGGCACCGCGCTCTACAATGCACTTTCCGCGACCTTCCCGAAGGGAGAAGCCTTTTTCGTCGAGAGCGTTCGCGCCTTCCGCGACGGTGCCGAGCCGAGGCTTGCCGCCGACATCAAGGCGTTCACCACTCAGGAGGTCTTGCACAGCCGCGAGCATGTCGCCTTCAACAAGCGTGCGGTCGACGCCGGCTATGATCTTAGCAGGCTCGACAAAGCGGTCGATCATCGCCTGGCGATCGTCCGCGCCAAGCATCCGATCGTCAGCCTCGCGGTCACCATGGCGCTTGAACATTATACGGCGATGCTTGCGCACGAGCTGCTCGCCGAGCCACGCCACCTCGCCGGCGCCGATCCCGAAACCGCCGCCTTGTGGCGCTGGCATGCGATCGAGGAGATCGAGCATAAGGGCGTCGCCTACGACACCTGGCTGCACGCCACGAAGGAGATGGGCCGGTTCAAGCGCTGGAGCATCAAGGCACGAGTGATGCTTCTCGTCACCCATCACTTTCTCGTCGATCGCACCAAAGGCGCGCTCGATCTGCTGGCGCAGGATGGGATCAAAGGCCCCAAGGCCTGGTCAGGCTTGTTCTGGTTCGCGTTCGCGAAGCCCGGGATGATGCGGAAGATTCTGGGCGCGTGGCTCAGCTTCTTTCTTCCCGGCTTCCACCCCTGGAATCATGACGACCGCGCTCTGATTGCGGCCGAAGAGAAAGCGCTCGGCTACGCCTGATCGGCGGGCGGGATCGACGAGACTGGGTCCTCGGCATGCGTCGGTGCGAATTCAATCGCGAGCACGGCGACGATCCAGATCGCGAGGGTGGCCACCAATCGATGCAGATCACCCTCGCTGAGCCCGTTCGGGGCCATGCGCTCGCTGCCGAACACCATTGCGAGCAGGCCGACGTAGAGCGCCAGGGATGCCAGAGCGTAGAGCCGGCGTTCGGACGTGGAGATCATTCGCAGCACCGCCACGGTGCCGGCCAGCAGGATGATCAGCAGGACATAGTCGCGGAGCGGCACCGTGCCGAGCGTGCCCAGATTGGCGCCGAGCAAGGCCCCGAAGAACAGATTGAAGCCGTCGATGAAGCCGAGCTTTTCCGCCTTGGTCTGCTTCCAGATCGATTTCATCCCATCCCCCTGCGTCCGCTACCGGGATAGACCGGCCGCGGATCGCAGGAAAGGGTAGGGCTCAGGCCGCCATTCGCGCGTCTGCGGAGACGTCCTCTTCGGCGCCGAGCTCCAGCGCATAGTCCCGGCAGGGCGCCAGGCCGCGGCGTCCGGCGCTGTACCGTGGCGCGACGCCGGCCGGACGAAAGCCCAGCTTGTGCAGAACGCGGCCCGACGCGGGATTGTCGAGGAAGTGCCCGGCATGGACCCGCGGCAGTCGCAGGCTCTCGCGGGCCATGGCAATGACGGCGCGGCCGGCCTCCGTGGCGTAGCCGAGACCCCAGAACGGGCGCGCGATCCAATAGCCGAGTTCCATCTCGCCGTCCGGCCGCCGCCCGAAACCGATCGCGCCCGCCAGCTGCGGTGCGCCGAGGGTGCGGCGGAAAATCAGCATCGACGGTTCCGCCGGCAAGCGCTCGGTTTCGAGAAACGCCTCGGCATCGCCGAGCGTGTAAGGCCACGGCGCGCTGGCGAGATTGCGAACGATCGCTTCATCGGCGACCGCCGCGTAGAGGGCGGGTGCATCCTGAGCCCAGCCGGGCCGCAGCAGCAATCTCTCGGTCCTAGCAAACATCGTCTCTACCTCTTTCTCTTTGGCCGGGCCGCTACCGCGATGAGGTTGCAGCCTGGTGACAGTTTCGAGGGAGAAACGAAAAAGGGAGAGGGGGTGACCCCTCTCCCTCTTATGGTGCTCTTGCGAGTACCTGGGGGTCACCCTCTAGGGGCGACCCAGGTCGCCCGTCATTCGGCTGCTTGCGCAATCATGTCGACGCATACGTATTTGCGGCCGAGCTTGCCGTCGCGGAACGTCACGCGGCCTTCGGTAAGCGCGAAAAGGGTATGGTCCTTGCCCATGCCGACGTTGGCGCCCGGATACCAACGGGTACCGCGCTGACGCACGATGATGTTGCCGGCGAGAACCTGCTCGCCGCCGAACTTCTTCACGCCGAGACGACGACCCGCCGAGTCGCGACCGTTGCGGGAGGAACCGCCTGCTTTCTTATGTGCCATCTCTGATCTGCCTTCGTCTTACTCGGAGTCGCTCTTGTCAGCGACCGGGGTATCGGTTGCCGGGCTCTCAGCGCCCTCAACCTTGAGCGGAGCCTGAACATGCGCCTCGGTGTCGGCCGGGGCTGCGGCCTTCTTGGCGCGCGGCTTCTTGGCGGGCGCTTCGGCGGAAGCCTCGGGTGCCGGAGCTGAAGTCTCGCCAGCGTCCTGCGCTGGCGCGGCGGCCTTGGCAGCCTTCGGCTTGCTCTCCGCCTGCTGATCGCCGATGCCGACGATGCGCAGGATGGTGTGCTGCTGACGATGGCCCTTCTTGCGGCGATAATTGTGCCGGCGCCGCTTCTTGAAGACGATGACCTTCTCGGCCTTCGCCTGCGCGATGATCTCGGCGGCGACCGTCAGGCCGTCGGTCGAGCGCAGCTCGGATCCCTCGCCGGCGATGAGGACATCGCCAAGCGTGATGGTGTCGCCCGCTTCACCAGCGAGCTTCTCGACGACGATCTTGTCTCCTGCGGCAACGCGATACTGCTTGCCGCCCGTGCGCACGACTGCGAACATGGCTTGTCTCAACTACCTTCCAGCTTTTACCCGCATGCGGAATCGGCGAGAGCCGGTGGCTCCGCGCAGGAGAGTTGAGGGCTGCTACAGTGAGGTGCCCTGCGTGTCAACCAAGAGTGAACCCTAAATCGCCTGCACGTCCGAACCGGTCGATCAACGGGCGATCAGTGGGTCCGTTCCCGCCGCAACCGGTAGCGGCCTTCGGCATAAGCGTCGAACAGGCCGGCGATTTCCGGATGATCGATCGGCTCGTTGCTGTCGTCCACCTCGAGGTTCTGCTGGCTGACATAGGCGATATAGCTCGATTCGCCATTCTCGGCGAGGAGATGGTAGAAAGGCTGGTCCTTGGCGGGTCGCAGATCCTCCGGGATCGCCTGGTACCATTCGTCGCTGTTGGCGAATACCGGATCGACGTCGTAAACCACGCCGCGAAAATCGTAGAGACGGTGTCGGACGATGTCGCCGATCGCGAAATCCGCATGTCGGACGACAGGAGCGATGGGGCTGCCGTCGGCCGTGATGTTTTTGATGCCCTGCATGAACGCGATGTAGGAAAGTTGCGCGGATCCGCAAGATTGCGGGGTTGGCAAGCGTCAAACGCTCGGCTAAGCGCCCCGCCTGACGACCCACCGCCGGCCTGTTCCGGTGCGTAGACCTTTCGCGGAGAGGTGCCAGAGTGGTCGATTGGGACGGTCTCGAAAACCGTTGTGCCCTCACGGGTACCGTGGGTTCGAATCCCACCCTCTCCGCCAGTTCCCTGTCCAACGCCGTCCATCAACGACCTGAAAACCCTAGGATTTCCGGGGGTTGTCGGGCAAGATGCGTCCATCGCGATCCACCCGGAAACACCGCCTACCAGAGAAAAGTGGGGGCATTTTGGGGGCATCGAAACTGAACGATGGGGGCACTGTGCTCACGAATCTTCAGGTGCGTCAGGCAAGGCCAAAAACGGCCGACTACAAACTTGCCGACGGCGGCGGACTCTATCTGTTCGTCAGCAAGGCCGGATCCAAATCGTGGCGGTTCAAGTTCCGCATCGGCGGCAAGGAGAAACGCCTCGTGTTCGGGACCTATCCGGATATGTCGCTCGCGGAGGCGCGCCTGCGCAGAGAGGACACCAAGAGCCTCGTACGCGAGGGGCGGGACCCCGCGATAGAAGCGTGGAAGGACCGGTTTGTCGCCAAGGCAAAAGCGGAGGCGACATTCGAGGCAGTCGCCCGCGACTGGCACGCCTTGCAAGCCCCGCGCTGGACGCCGGTTCATGGAAACGATGTGATCAGCAGCCTGGAGAAGGAGGTCTTTCCCTATGTCGGCCGGCTGCCGCTCACCGACATCGACGTCCCCCTGACCCTCGCAGTGCTCCGCAAGATCGAAGAACGCGGCGCGCTCGAAACCGCCAAGAGGGTTCGCCAGCGAATGTCCGCCGTGTTCGTCTACGGAATTTCGTGCGGTATCTGCTCCGCCGATCCCGCAGCTCCTGTGGCTAAGGCGCTACGACCCACCCCGAAGAAAGCGAGGCGCCCGGCTATCACCGACATCGAGGGATTGCACCGTCTCCTCAACACCGCGGAAGCTTCGAACGCCAGTCCCGTCACCAAGGTGGCATCCCGGCTCCTGGCCCTGACCGCCGTTCGTCCGGGGGTGATCCGCGGAGCAACGTGGGACGAGTTCGAAGGCATCGACTGGAAGGCCGCCGATCCGACAATGGCCGGACAGCCGATCTGGCGCGTTCCGGCAGCACGGATGAAGATCGTCCTCGAGCGCAAGGACGACGAGGCCTTCGACCATCTGGTCCCGTTGTCACGCCAGGCATTGGAGTTGCTGGTCGCGATCAGGCCGCTGACCGGCCGGCTGAAGATAGTGTTTCCTTGTACCCGTCACCTTCATCGTCCGCTGAGCGAGAATGCGATCGGCTATTATTACAACAGAGCCGGCTATCACGGCCGTCACGTACCTCATGGCTGGCGCGCGGCATTCTCGACCGTGATGAACGAGCGGGCGGAGCGGACAGGGCGGCCCGGTGATCGAGCCATCATCGACCTGATGCTTGCCCACCTGCCACAGAACCAGATCGAAGCCGTTTACAACCGCGCCGCCTACATGGACCGCCGCCGCGAGATCGCGCAGGAGTGGGCCGACCTGCTGACTGCAGGACTGGCGCCGGCGGCTGACTTGCTCAAGGGGCCAAGGCGGTGAGGTGCCTCGCATTGGCATGCGGCAGAACTGCCTTGCGGAGTTGAGGCAGCGATTGAGTGTGCCGCAGTCCACAATGCGCAGAGCTCACGAGATGCATGCTGATGGGTGTCCTGACAAGACGATGTATTATGCTTGTCCATCGCTCGGGCCCGTCGACGCTAGTCGCCGCACTATGAGCCGTTCCTGGTGACCAGGCCTGAACCGGAACGGACATGTGCAGAGCGCACAGCTCGCTCAAAGCCACTGCATGGAATGGATCGCGCTCGGTGACGCTACGTTCGTCTTCGCGCAATAATGGCAATCAGCCACGATCTCCCCTGAGCCATCGAACGAGATCGTGTCCGATCCATTGGAAGCATCAGCGAACAACGGCGTTGCCTTTCCGCATTGGTTGCATTCCAGTGAGAAATACCACGATCCCGCTATCGGCGCCGGCGTAGCAAAATAATAGTTATCGTCAATCCGTGCCGGAGTTGTGCCGTGCGTTACGCAATAGACGATCACCCTTTCGAAAGCAGCCGTGTTCGCTCGCTTGTCATCGTCTGTAATCATTGCAGATGCCCCTCTCTACCTGCTGCCGGCTAATGCTAGTCATATTTTCGGGATAATCCAGCCTCCCCTTGATGCGGGATCGAGGGGGTCTTGGGAGGGCGGGGCCCGGCTCGCGCGAGCACCACCGCCCAGATGCCGTTTCGCTGCCGAGGCGCAGGTGCGTTCAACCAATTGAACGATCTGGAGCGAAAATCTCCAAACGCTTCGATCTCCATCGCGTCGGCGCGGCTCCACCTTCATGAATACCAATGGGCTCAAGATGGCGCGGAGATCCGGAGCGGCAATTCGGGAAACCTCAGCATTGTGCAAACGCCTGAGGCGTCCATGCCCCAGACCCACAGAGGTTCTCTTAATGTGCGGCCCTGGGCTCGCCGCCTCACTCCTGGAGGTGGCGGCGACCCAGGCCGCCATGGGAGAACGGGAGTTCAGCCGGTCAGGATCTGCCGTTGGCCCGCCGCGGTTGAGCTTGGTAGCGGAAGGCGGAGAAGGCGCAGAGGGGAGTTGGCCGACTGCTTTCTTGAGTTTGCCAGAAAGACTAGCCCGAAAGTGCTATTCATTTGATGAGGCGTTAATCGCGTTTGGTCGAACCTGAAGACAAATTTAGGCATCAGCGGAAATACATTCTATCCCGTTTCCCATTCAATTCGGCGACAGCGACTTGTGCGTTTGATGCGCATGTGCTGCAATCCATAAGCGTCAAAGTACAGGCGGCTGTAGCGTCTGGGCGATCCCTATCCGCATACCCCCTGGAAGAAGGGGTCGCCCCTTTTCACGTTCGCTTGGACGCGTGAAATCGACCAGGAGTGGAAACCGACGACGGACACGCCGCCTGCCGTGACGACTCAACGCGCCGCTGCCCGCGCGCGCGGTCGACCTTGACGGCAGGCGAGCGTATAGCCGCCGATGCGCGGATCAACGGCAGTCGGCGTCATCCTGTGATCAGGATATGGCGGTATTCCTCCGGAGAAGGCTCGATGGCTAAGCCCTGGATCAATTCACCCGAGTTCAAGCGCGGAGCGCTGCACGCCTTTTTGCTGGTGGCAGCCGTCTTCGTGCTGATGATGGTCTTCACAGACTGAACGGGCCGAGGCGCACGAGTCCAGAAGCGCCTCGGCCCTGACCGGCAGGTCCGAAGGGGGCGACAGCTCACCGGCTTTAATAAAGATGCGCCTTAAAGTCATTCTCGTCGATATGGCAGAAGGGCCGTAATGTTCCTGGCACCTGTCTTCGGAGGCGTCCAGTACTCGATCTTCTGCCGGCAATCCGCATGGGAGCGCTGGACGGGCCTCCGGTCGTATCATCGCTGGGCGAAATGCAAGCGCGCCGAAGCAGAACTTCGCCTGACGTCGAGAGCCTCGTCCGCGACTCCGAGATCGAGGCAGAGCTGCGCAGTCGAAGAAACGCAAGCCGATGTCGGGCTACAGTCGGTCCATCCTCAGCCAGGTGCGGTCGCCGGCCCATGCGCGTTCCAGGGCCGCCTCTGCCGCGGCCGCTTCCGCCTTGTGCCCGAGCGCGCGCTCGGTCGCGGCAAGGCCATAGAGCGCCCAGCCACTGCCCGGCGACTGCAGGAGCGCGGCACTGAACGCGTCTCGCGCCTCATCATATTGGCGAGCCTGGTAGAGCACGGCGCCCAGCGATTGCTGCACCGGATAATACCAGAAAGGCGGCTCCATGTACGCAAGCCTGTTCTGAAGCGCCACGGCCGCACGGTAGTGCATCGCCGCTTCACCCGGATGGCCGTTGGCCTGCGCCCAGCGGGCCTGCGCAACCCGGTCCGCTACCTGCACGAGGTCGCGAGCCGGCACGCCCTGGGTCTCCATCGTCTGCAGCACCTTGCCTTGGCGGAAGATGCGGAGAGCCGCGATTTCCCTGTCGAACGCAGGCCGGTCACGCTGCCGGGCAAAGGCGATGGCCCGGGCATATCGTCGCATCGCCGCGGCATAGGGTATACGCGCATCCGGTTCGGCCATTGCGAGGATCTGGCGGGGCGTCGCGAATTGCGCTGCTGCGAAAAAGGGAGCGGCGCTGATCGCCTGGATCCAGGCGATCCGACCGCTGGTCTCCGGATCGAGAAGGCTCTCCAGTCGTCGCGCCTCGCGAATGGCTGTTCGCATATCGCCGGCCATCTGCGCTGACGTGACGATGAAATGCACATTATGCGGGTAATAACCGTAGCGAACGAGCCCCTTGTCGCCGCTCGACCTGATCCAGGCTTCGTCGGCCCGAGCGGCGGCAACGTTGACGCGCATCGAGTCCTTCCACCGCCCGACACGGAAATAGATATGCGCGGGCATGTGGACGAGGTGACCGGATTGCGGCGCCAGGGGCGCGGCGAGCCGGTCGGCGGCCGCCTCAGCCCGCTTCGGGTCGGGACCGTTTTCCATCAGGTGAATATAGAGGTGCGCTGCCTGCGGATGGTCAGGGTTGCGCGCCAGCACCGTTTCGACGAGCCGCACCGCTTCCCCGATCCGCGGTTGGGGGGTACGGCGATCGGCCTGCCAATAATCCCAGGGCCTGGTGTCCATCGCCGCTTCGGCGGCGAGCAGCGCGAGATCGTCATGCCCGGGGTATTCTTCGGCGGCGGCGAGCATGGCATCGGCATAGGAGGCGTCGAGCGTGGCCCGGTCGACCTTTGCGTTGGCCGAGTAGCGCCGGAGCATCGCAGCCGTCAGCGCCCGCTCGGGCGGGGTGGCGGCTCCCGCCAGGTCATCGGCGCGACGCGCCAGCTCGATCGCGCGCGCGTTCACGCCGCCATCCATCGGCGCGTTGATATTGGGCCCGTGCGCCAGCGCCTCGCCCCAGAAGCACAACGCGCAAGCAGGGTCGAGCCGTTGCGCTTCCTGGAATGACGCGATCGCTGCCGCGTGGTTGAAGCCATAGGCAAACAACAGGCCCTGATCGAAGTATAGCTGTGCCTTCCGGTTGCTGGTGGTGATCGGGAACTGCACCCGGCCAAGGCGACTGGAGAGCGGCGGAGCCGGTGCTGCCTTTCTCTGCACGGCAGCCGCAGCAACCATCAGTCTCTGGCGCATCGCGCCGCTTCCGACCTTCCCCCCGCACATGTTGCCGAGCTTTCGTGTCGGATCGAGCAGGCTCAGCAGTTCAGGCGAATAGCGCGTCGGGGTATCGGGGCGTACGCCCATCAAAGTTCCGGCGACGAGGAAAAGCGCCAAGGGGCGCACTATCTTCTGCATCACCACCTCCTGGGAGGGCCGGTCGCGGCGCCGATCGTACCACTATCCGCACGGCAGGTCAGCCGGTTGTCCAGAGAGCGCGCCTCCTACTCTGAACCCCCAGTCGTTCGGTCTTCGCCTTCGTAGCGGCCTGGCGGGCCGGCGTGCGGGCCGGCTGTTCGGTTCGGCGGGCATGCAGGCGGTATGAGTCGCTACGATGGTGCGGCATGGTTGAGGACGGGGCGCCGCGAGGCACGAGAGTTCATGCTCGAGTCCGGCGCGCTCGCCGCTCGCCGCTCGCGCTCCTGCTTCCTGCCGACGGGACATATGTCCATCGATTGCGTGTCGTCCGCAGGCAAGCGCCACGAGCACCACCGGGAAGCTTACATGGTCTTGCCGGATGCGCACCCGCGCGATGCTTCCGGAATCCTCCGCGACACCCGGAAGGGAGCGGCTGCCGTTTCGCATGGCGGCGATTGCAGACGGCCAGCCCCGAGCGGGTAACGACAACGAACTTGCCGGCGAGACGAAAGGGAGATCGGAACGCCTCGCCCGCCGGCGGCCGAGCGAGAAGGCGCCGCGCAGGCGGCGCCCTCTTTCTTCATTTCCCGGGCGCGGTGCTGCCGTCCGGCCGATCCCGAATGCGGAAGCTCCAACCCTCTCCCTCCCGGCGGCACTCACGCGTGTAGTAATAGGGGTCCTGCATGCGCGCCTGCGCAAGCGCTGTCTTGCAGTCGGCCAGCGTCCCGTAAATGACGGTATCATCGACCTGCGCCGACGTAATGGTCGGAGTTGCGAAGCCGACTGCGAACAGAAAGAGAGCTGCTGCTTTTTTCATGGTTCGTCTCCAAGGGGAAATTGCGTCCCCATAGGCCGTCATAGAGCAGTCGCACACGACGGGATGCGACCAGATGGTGATCATCCATAATTTCTTTCAGCCGCTTCTCGCGACAAGTGGTCATCTTCAACAGATCGTTCCTGACGCTGCCCGCGGTCCTGCCGATTGCTTCGCCACGGCACGGCCATCCCGGCTGACCGGCTGCCAGCCCCTGGTCACTCTTGGCAAAGAGCATCTGGGAGAGCATCACCTGTTCCTAGTCCGGGCGCGAAGCCTTCTCTGCGGCAGGCTCAAGCCAGGGTCGCGCAACGCTTCTACGCGAGTCGAGGAACTCGGGATTAGCAGGAACCAACTTCCTTTGGCGCGCGTAACTGGGAGTTCGCAACGCATTCCGTTGAAGCCGAACGGCTTGGGCTTTTCTCCGAAACCCGGTGCCGCATAGCCCCGGTGTGTGCATGTCGTACCGCCATTTTCTGCTGTCTGCGCAGCTAATTATCTCTCGCGAACCAACTTTATAAGTGCCTGCGGCACGGTAACATCGTGTTTGGTGATCCATGATAATGACGGGCATCGATCGGACGATGCACGTTCAAACGACTTCGTTGTGGAGACGTTCGATGCAGACTGCCGATATCGGTTATCTCCTGCAGCGTGTGCGTGAGGAGCAGGCCGCTGCCGGAGCTGCCCGCGATCCGCGGGCAGCGGCAGCGCATGCACGGCTTGCCTCGGCCTACCGGCAAGTCCTGGCGGCGGCGGGTGGCAAAGCCGGCGCGCCTGCGGTGCCGTAACGAAGGCGAAATTTCTGCTTCACGCGCGACGAGAGCCGACGGTGCTCCGCCTCGAGCGTGGCTCTCTTTCAAGCCTGGGCAGGCGTGGAGTTGTGCGGAAACGGCTCCGGCGCGGGAAATCTTCGCTCAAAGCGAGGCGAGAAGCTGCAGGCCCGCATGCACGAGTGCGCTCAGGAGGAGAAACGTCACTGCCGCCATTGCGAGGCGGGTCGTGACGAAGTGGGGCTCCGAGGGTCTTTGCATCCGTATACTCCCGTGGCGCCTCTCCAGAGAGACTCGTCACCTGGTGCGCCAATCGCAGGCGGGGGCGGCGAACCTTCCGAATCCAACTGGCTGTGACCACCCTGACGTTATGACAATCCCCGCCGAGTAAGGGTCGTCTCGGCGGGGACCGGCTGCCGACCAAGCAGCGGCGCTGAAGGGAGTCAGCGCGCACTTGAAGTCAAACACCAAGCGGGCGTTGGCGCAATTGGAACAATAGGGCCGGGGACGGCTATTCCGGGTGGCGTCGTACGCCTTTCGGCGAAGGTTTCCGGGCTTTCTCGACCCGATGTTCCCATCCCTTTCGATCAGCCTCTTCGCCGAGAGCGCGGCAGGACAACGAGCCCGCAGGCCGTTGCGCTTGGCGGTCGGCTGAGCGAACGCGCGAAGGCAGGTCCCGCGGCGGTCGGGGACAAGGTTTGCTCAGCACGCGACTGTCGCAACCTTGGATGGCAGTCGAGCTCCCCGTATGTGCAGGGTAGGATACTGCAAGATGCCCGAGGGCGGAATGTCCATGAGGTCCAACGAGTCAAAGCGGCATGGCGGATCTGGAAGCGTATGGGGGACGGGCTGCTGGTGCTGCCGGATTAAGACCGGGCCAAGCATCGACTGCTGACCCAGCGGGCCTGGAGCAAGCCGGACGGGGGGGTGCCGGGAGGATGCTCAACGAAACATCCGGTGCTTCGTTCGGGAAACAGAATAGGCTATGACGCTTCGCCGCAGCACGGAGATCCGAGATGGACATCTGGACACGACTCGCCACCCGACCTGGTGATCAGAAGCCGCGCGAGCTTCTGGTTGGTGCGGGGCGCATGAGCGAGGCTTCGACGTGCAAGGCCGCGCCGCCGTTGAAGCTGAGCCATGCGGCGCTAGCGTCGTTGCGATCCCGGTTCCTGGTGAACAATCCGCATTAAGCGGCTTTGGCTGCAGTCTCGAGCGTTCTTCATGGACCGCCGGACAAAGGGATATCCATATTCCCGATCGGCAGCTGTCGCCGTGATCCCGGCGGGACGTAGGGCGGGTTGCGAAACAATGCCGGGCTCAAACCGCGTCGGCGGGTTTGGATGCCGTGCCCGGCGGACTCGATCTCTGCGGGGTCCAGCCGGGAAGGGCGGCACGCGGCCGGCGGGCAGTGGCGCACTCTGCTCTTCCCGGCGTTGAGTCTCAGATCTTGTAGCCGCAATTTACCGGCGGGACGGCGACATTGCCCCGCCCCACTCGCAGGATGACGTTACCCGCAGCATCCTGATCGCCCGCCAGTTCGTTCAGGAATTCCTCGAAATTGGTATAGCCGTCCCGGTCGGGGTCGAGGTTCGGGTCCTTGAGGCCTCTCGCGGACTCCCACAGATCGCTCATCCCGTCGCGATCCGCGTCCGGATAGGCCGTGCCGCTCGCCAGCGCCGGCCAGCCCCCCACCTGCGCCGGGCTGTCGATGATCTTGCCCTTGCAAGCCAGGAAGTCGCTCATGACACGGGCATCGGACACGTCGCGCGGGAACGCGCCGGCAAATTGAACGACGTCGCGCACGGCCTGGGCGGCGCCGCTATAAAGTGACATCGACAGCGGAAATGGATAGGCCGTGACGTAGCGCCAGTCTTTGGGTTCAAGGAACAGGCGTTCGTCAAGTGTAACGTGGCTCCTTCGACCGTCGATATTACCCTGGATATAAATCTTGGCATGGCCAGGAAAGGTGGAATATTCTTCCTGATAGTCGCCGCCGAAGATCGGCAACCAGGCCGATGAGCTCGGACCGCGCGAAACCCAGTTGCCGATGACGTTCGCTTCCCGGTTGACCCCTGAGGAGGGTTCGCGGGCGACCTGAAGCATCGAGAAATATTGGTGGGCCCGTTCGCGCATATTGTAGGAAACGACGTTCACCACGTCGACTCGCCCGCCGACGCCTGCATTAGGCATGCGGTCGGTCGCGTGTCCGATGAAGCTGTGATGCACGGTGATGCCGCTGCCTTCGATAAACATTCCCTTGGCATGTTCGAGCTGGATGTGCGTGGAGTGGCTGAGGCCCTCATAGATGAGCGACCATTGCACGGTGATGTTCGCGGAAGCCTTGGTGGAATTGAACGGCTCGTCGGTCGCCCATGACAGGGAAACGTGGTCGAGAATCGTGTTGCGGGCGCCTGCGTCGACGGTGATCGCGTCCGTCGTGTCCTGCTTCTTGCCGGACGTCGGCCCGGGACGGATCCGGATATGGCGAATGATGTTGTCGGGCTTGTTGAGCGCGATTGGCGAGCCGGTCAGGTTGGACGGAGCGTTGCGGATGGCAATTCCGCCGCCGGGTGCGGTCTGGCCGGCGATTGTCAGATTGCCGGATCGAGGCTTGATCTGCTTCACGAGCTCGATCGTTCCCGCGATCCGGAAAATGCAGGTTCGTGGGCCGCTTGCTTCCATGCAGTCGCGCAGCGAGCCCGGCCCTGAATCCGCAAGCGTGGTGACCCACATGGCCTTGCCGCCACGCCCGCCCTTCGCGGCCGCACCGAACCCCTCGGCCGTCGGGAAGGCGCGCTGCGCGCCGTCCGGAAGCTTGGCCGGATTATAGCCGGGGGGCGCGGCGGTGGCGCCAGCGATCGGCGCGGCTCCGTTGCCGCCATTCCCATTCGGTCCGGTCATCCCGGCGAGCGCGAGAGCGGTAACAAACAGGGCCACCGCGCGCGAGCTTCCACCAGCTTCGATTATAAATCCGTTGGTCATGATTAGAAATCCCTCCCCAAGATAAGCTGCAATCTTCTGCGCGAGGCAATCCTCTGCGCGTCCCGCGGCCGCAGACACGCCGCAGGGTCCTGAAGTCGCAATGGTCTGTACAGGCAGGCTAAGTCTGTTGATTTACCAAATTTGCGCCCCTCTCCCGCAGTGTTCGGCGCTCGAACCTGATCGCGTGTTTCAGGTGGTTTCGGGTTAAGCAAGTATTAATCGTCCGTTCGCTTAGCTTGTCCGGCGAGCTGTGCTCATTGCGGTTACCCGATCACGCTCCGGTAAGAGCAAGCGAGACGATTGCTTCTGGTGTTCTTGCCCTACTGAGGAAGTGAAAGGGCTCCGGGCGCCGCAGACTCCTGGACGCTCCGCTCCTCTGCTCGCGAACCGATGTCCGACAGATTTCCTCCGACCCTCCTGCCTCGTCGAGGCTGTCCGGCGTACTGCCGGTCGGCACCTTTCGTCCCAGGGGTCAGTCCCGGGAGAGATAGGTCGTGATGTGCCAAACGACTGAGCGTCTTTGCTTTATAGTCGTCGATCCAAGTCGTGCCTTGACGCGCTGCGGTCCGGGCCGCACGCTCTCGAGTTCGCTGTTGTGGGCAGCGCGTGGTGGAGTGTTGGATGGATCCTCTGGGACCGGCGACAGGGACGCGGCTCGACGGCTGGAAGAAGGTCGCAGCCTATTTCAACCGTGACCGGACGACGGTGATGCGCTGGGCACGCGAGCGTAACCTTCCGGTCCATCGTCTGCCCGGGGGGAAGCAGGGTTCGATCTTCGCCTTCGAGCACGAGCTTGCCGCCTGGGCGCTTCGGCAGGACGATATAGCGACCTCCCTGGGGGAGGGTGCGGGAACGCCGGCCCAACTGCCGGAACCCGATCGGGTTGGCCCCATGCAGGCGCCGCGCCCGAGGCCGGCATGGCAGGGGCGCGCGGTGAGCGGCGTTGTTGCGCTCGTCCTGCTCGTCTTCATCACCATCGCCTGGCAGCAGGCCAGTCAGCCTGCCCAGGGGACTGGCGCGCCGCGGGCGATCAGCCTGCCGCGCGACCCTGCAGTGGCTGCCGATTATGTCACCGCCCGTGATCTGTGGGCGCGCCGCTCTCCCGCCGACCTCAATCGTGCGATCGGCCTCTATCGAAGCGTGATCCGCCGCGAGCCGCGCTTCGCGCCGGCCCATGCCGGCCTGGCAGAGGCCTGGCTCCTGATCCGCGAATATGGTGCGGTGAATGATCCGACCGCCTATCGCCACGCGCGCCGGCACGCAGAGGAGGCGCTGCGGCTCGATCCGGAACTTCCGAGCGCGTATCGTGCGCTCGGCTTCATCGATTACTGGTGGAGCGGCAAGGCTCCTTCGGCCGTGCAGAATTTCCAGCGCGCGATCGCACTGGACGGCCGCGATGCCCAGTCACATTTCTGGTACGCCAATGTGCTCGCGGATCTTGGCGAGGATCAATCGGCCCAGCGGGAATATGACAAGGCCCGCTTGCTCTCCCCAGGATCGCGGACCATCGAGGTCGAGCAGGCCTGCTCGCATTGGCAGGCAGGTCGCGATCGCAAGGCGCTGGAGCAGCTCGAAGCTCTTGCACGACGCACCCCTGATGATGCGACCATCTATAATTGCCTCGCATGGCTGCATATCTCGAGAGGCGACATCGTCGGCTATTCGCGTGCCTTCTCGGCGCGCGCGCGGCTGCAAGGCGAGCCGCATCTGCTGGGGGCCGCCTCCGCGATCGACGCAGCGGTCCGGCGAAATCCCGACACGGCTGTCGCGGAACTGATCGCGCAGTCCCGGCGGGAGATTGCCGTCGGCGCGCGCAAGCTGCGTGATACCCCCGCATTCTTCGCGTCTGCAATGGGCGACCGCACGGCTTTGGTGGAGCTCCTCCACGAAGCCAATGACCTGGGCGAAAAATGGTATTCCGCGCCCGTGACGCGTCGGATCGCCGCCCGCTGGAAAGGAGATGCCGAGGTGCAGCGGCTCCTCGAGCCGCTGCTGCCGGCACCGCCCATGGCCTCGAGTTCATAGGCCCGGCAGCGTTTTCATCATTATACCACAATTTGCCACCTCAGCGGACGGGTCGACCTGCGCGATATTGGCGGACGCCCGAACCGCCGCGGGGCGGGCGGGCGCCTAGGGGAAGCAGGGGCAAGATGATCAGGCGAGAGCCGCCGGCAAGGCTGGCCCGGATGCAGTGGCTGCGGGCGGTGTCCGTCTCCGCGGCATCGATGCGGTCCCTGCTTCCGGAAAACCGCGGAACAAAGGGGGGTGTTCGCGGACGGCCCGGGCGTCGGCGGGCGCCCGGGCCGCAGCTCGGAATGGCGACAGGCCCGAGGCGCGCTCTAAGCCAGCACCGAGGCGGGGTGCGGGATCGTCTTAGGACGCCGCCACCGCCGGGTTCCAAAGGATCAAGGTCATGTCCCTCCCGGAGCGCTTGAGTGCGCGCCTCTTGGAGCGTGCCGGCCGCTACCGCGCCCAGGCCGAGGAACAGGGAGAAGCGGGACGTCGCGACCTGCTCCGGATGATGGCTGACGCGTATCGCGCCGAAGCCGAGCGTCTGGACGGCGCCGGGGAACTCCGGAGTTCTCGCACCGTCAGGTGATCGGCGCCGTGTCGCGGCCGGGATATGCCTGCCAGGGGGGGCGCACGCGCCCGCCCATTGCTTTGCATGAATTGCAAAAACACCTACGAAGTCGCTAAGCGCGTTTACACCTGTGTCAGCTAGGTCGTGCTTCCGAGCAATTTGGTCGCTGCCTTTCTCGCAACGCCCCGTGCGACGGATGACGGGACGATCGAGGACTGGACCACGAGGATGAACCAGATCACCGAAAACGAACTTGCGGACGTACGCAGGCTGGTCGCCGAGGGGCGCTCCGTTCCCGCCGTTATCGTCGGCGCGCTCTTGGCCCGGATGGACAGGGCCGAGCGGATGCTGGCGCGCCGTTGACGTTCGCCGGCCGCGCTTCAGCTGGGACCGGCCGGCAGGCGCCTCGCGTCCGGATCAGCGGAGGAAGGCGATTCCGGTGATGATGGCGAGAAGGAGCAAGAGGGCTGCGGCGAGGAAGGGCCAGTCGGTTCCCGCGGCTCGATCCTTGAGGCGGCGCTTGGTGGTATATGAGGGCTTGAGGGAGGCTCCCCACTTGCTTCGGCGCTTTGACATGGGCTGACCCTTGCTCGGAGAGGCTGATCCGAGTCGGCAGGTTGCAGGCCGCGAAGGCTTTTCCTCGCTCCCTCGACCCGCCGAATGTATCTCGTGCTGCAGGAAAGCTGCTTACCCGCCCCCGCGCAACGGACAAGAAGGACTACGCCTTTCGGCCGAACGGGGAAGGCGCTCCCGGGCTTCGAGGCAATAAGTCTCTGAACCGAGACGAAAATACTGGCTGCTATGACCGCTCACAAGGCGAAACACCATCTTCTGCGGCGGGGTAGCGCCATTGTCCCGGTGCAATCCTTCGAGTAACCCACGACGGACCGAAATCGTTCTTCCTGCGCAACGGGATCGCGCGGGCTGGCGCGCCGGTAAGAAGACGGAAGCCGAACGTGCGAGCCGATGGCGCGATTCGGATGGGAACGCATCGGCAGAGGAGAGCAGAGGGTGCTTCAGGCCCATGGAGCATTGCCCGTGCCGACCGCTTTCGTGCGGAGGTGACGCGGTGACGATGGAAGTCCTCGTTGTCGAAGATGATCCGAAGCTTCGATCCGTGCTGAGTTCGACGGCCGAAATTGGCGGCTTCAACACGCGCGAGGCGGCGAGCGGCTCCGAGGCGATCTCGCTGGTGTCGCAAGGCGTTGGAGATGTCGTTCTGCTCGACCTTGGTCTTCCCGATTATGATGGGCGCGAGCTCCTCATTGTCTTGCGGCAGCTCTCGGACCGGCCGATCCTCGTCGTGTCGGGACGCGGTTCGGAGCGCGAGCGGGTAGAGGCGCTGGATCTGGGCGCCGATGATTTCATTGCCAAGCCGTTTATGCCGGGTGAGCTCCTGGCCCGTATTCGCGCGAGTTTGCGGCGATACGGCAAGCCAAGTGCCGCCGCCGAGCTCCAGGATCTGCCGTCCGATACGGCGGCGCGTCTGCCGGTCGCGATCGGGCCGTTCCTCATGGACCCGTTCGACCAGAGCGTGTCGTTCAACGGCGGCAAGGCGCGCTTCAGCGAAGCCGAGTATCGGATCCTTGGGGTCCTCGCGGCCGCCTCCCAAGGAATTGTAAGCCGGGCGGAGCTGCTCGCCGCTCTCTATGGGGATCATGCACCGAGCGCCTCCAAGATCGTCGACGTCTACATCTCGCGCATACGCGCAAAGCTGCGCGCGATCCCAGGCGGTCAGAATATTCTGCTGACCGTCCCCTCGAGCGGATGGCGCCTGCTGGCTCCTTCGGAGATTGCGCTGAAGGCAGGACGACACGAATAAGGACGGCGCGAAGCCGATAGCGCGATCCCTCGAAGCGGCTTGCCGTGGCGCATTACGAGGGAAAGTCCGGCGGTTTTCCAGTGGGACGGTGGGCGCATGGCGCAGCCGGACGATCCGGAGCCCGGGCGGAGGCTCGCGGATGGACATGCCTGCTTCCCGCCGCGGTGAAGCAGCCGTCCGGCAGGGCTGCCGGTTTCTCGCTCGGACGCGTCGGATCGCTCCCGTGCGACCACCAAGACGCGCGATCGAAATCTTTCCGTCACTTTTCTGTGGATAAAGTCGTCGGGCCCGCTTGATTTAAGATAGGAAAAAACGTCGTGTGCCGAGCCATGAGACGATCGCCCCCCGGAACGCTCTACGAGAGAGCGCCCTCCGCCGCGGACCGAACGACTCAGTTCAGCATCCGCTCGTCAGGCATGCCGACCTCGGCCGTGCGCCGTTACGAGGTCTGTGGGGAAGATGCCGACGGCAATATCCACAGCTTCCATACCGACAATCATGATCAGGCGGTCGATATCGCCGAAATCATGGGCGAGGACCTCGACTGCGTCAGGATCCTGGAGAACGGCTGACACCGGTTCCGGGCGTTTCTCGACGGCGTCTTCATGCGTATTCGTTGGCTGCGGCGCTTGCGACTGTCTCGTTGGGTCAGGATCGCGAGGCGTGCCGATCGACGCGAACCTCGCTCAAGTCGCAACGGAAAATCTCGGCAATATCGCCGGCGAGCTGCTCGCAATCCGTGTGGAAGCTGTGCACGAGCCCCGTCTCGTCCTTTCCCCTGGCTTCGAAGCGGCGCAGCGCCGGCGAGGGCGCACCGGCACTCCGGATCGTAAATTCGGTTGAGCGCTCCAGGCGTGCAGCTTTCGTCATATCCTGCGTCCTTCCGGCCGGCTCCAGGGCGATCGCTTCAGCTTCTCGACACGAGGACGAAGGTGCAAGGCCGGCCGTTGCGGATCGTCACGCGTCCGCCACGGCCCGCCGTGACCCGGACAGGCGCCGCCTGCCCGGGATTTCTCATTTGACGGCAAAGCCGCAATTCACCGCGGGAACGGCGCCATTGCCGCGCCCGGTCCGCAGGATGAGGTTTCCGGCTGCGTCCTGGTCGCCGGCAAGCTCGTTCAGGAACTCCTCGAGGTTGGTGTAACCGTCGCCGTCGGCGTCGAGACTGGCCTGGCTGATGCCGTTCACCGCTTCCCACCGATCATCCATCCCGTCGACATCCGAGTCCGGATAAGGCGAGCCCTGGGCGAGTGCAGGCCAGCCGCCGACCTCCGTCGGGCTGTCGATGATCTTGCCCTTGCAGGCGAGAAAGTCACCGACGACCCGTGCATCGGAGGCATCCCTCGGGAAGGCGCCGGCGAACTGGGTCACGTCGCGAACGCCCTGCGCCGCATCCGTGTAGAAGGAGACGGCCATCGGGAAAGGATAGGCAGTGACGTACTTCCAGTCCTTGGGCTCGAGGAAGAGCCGCTGATCGAGCGTGTTGTGGATCCGGCGGCCGTCGATATTGCCCTGGAGGTAAAGCCCGGCATAGCCGGGATAAGTCGAATATTCCTCCTGATAGTCGCCGCCGTAGATGGGCAGCCACGCCGAGGAGCTCGGCCCGCGGGACACCCAATTCCCGATCACGTTGGCCTCGCGCTTGACGCCGGAGCCGGCTTCGCGGGCGATCTGCAGCATCGAGAAATATTGATGCGCCATTTCGCGCATATTGTAGGATACCACGTTGACGATATCGACGCGGCCGCCAACGCCGGCATTGGGCAGGCGGTCGGTGGCATGGCCGATGAAGCTGTGGTGGACGGTGATCCCGCTGCCCTCGATGAACATGCCCTTGGCATGTTCAAGCTGCTTGTGGGTGGAGTGGCTGAGACCTTCATAGACCAGCGACCATTGTACCGTGATGTTCGACGACATCTTGGTCGAGTTGAACGGTTCATCGGTGGCCCAGGAGAGCGATACGTGATCCAGAATGGTGTTCTTCGCGCCGGCATCGACCGTCACGGCATCCGTCGTGTCCTGCTTCGCCCCTGACGTCGGGCCGGGCCGGATGCGGATGTGACGGATGATATTGTCCGGCTTGTTCAGGAAGATCGGGGAACCGGTCAGGTTCGACGGCGCATTGCGAATGGCAATGCCGCCGCCCGGAGCGGTCTGCCCGGCGATCGTCAGTGCGCCCGACGTGGGCTTGATCTGGCTGAGCAGCTCGATCGTGCCGGACACCCTGAACACGCAGGTACGGGGTCCGCTTGCCATCATGCATTCCCGAAGCGACCCGGAACCGGAATCCGCGAGCGTGGTCACCGCGAAGACCTTGCCGCCGCGGCCGCCGAGCGCACCCGCCCCGAACCCTTCCGCGGTTGGAAAAGCGCGCTGCGCTCCGCTGGGGAGCTTCGCGGGATTGTAACCGGCCGGACTTGGCACCGGCGAGGGGGTCGGGGCGGGTGTCGGAGGCGGAGCCGGCGTCGGCGTGGGTGGCGGCGGTGGTGGTGGTGGTGCGGGGGCCGGTGGCGGCGGTGGTGGGGGCGGCGCGGGCACCGGGTTGGTCGGCTTTGGCTTTGGCTTGTCAAACGCAATCGCCTCGCTGGTCGCCAGGCTTAGTACGAAGCCGCTGGCAACCAGCAAACACATGTACTTACTCTTCAACGCAAAATACCTTCATGATACAATATTGACCTCCGGCAGAAACAATGCCGAGAAGCCCAGCGTGGAGTTGAATTCGCCTGGCAAGGCGAAGACGAGGACGTGCAGGAGGAGACGGCTTGAAGTGCCGTCTTCCTGGCCGGCTTTGACACGGGCGGTGATCTATGATCCGGCCGTTCGCGCGAAGCTGGCGGCGCCCCATTGCCGGATGCGCAACTGTTAGCAATGTCGCAAATACACTATCGACCAAAAGGCGTAGTCGAATAAATGCCTTGTTACTTAACGGACGGGTCGTCCGGTTATCGCGTGTTTGACAGCTGCCGGCGGCCGGCGCGGCTCAAGCTTCGTTTCGAGGAACGGGCCGGGCGGTCGAACGATCGAAGGCGCGGCAGCGGGGCGTCGCCGGCTTTTCCCCGCTCGCACGCCACAGGTTGGGTCGGACGAAGCAGCCGGTACGCCATATCGATGGCCTTGAAGATGAGGAGTCTTGGCGCGGGGCTGGGCGGCCCCTCCACGGGCGCGCGTCAGCCGCGGGCCGGCCCGATGTCAGGTGATCGGGTGCGACCGTAAAGACGCTGCCGGAAAAACCATTCATAGGGTCGCCGTTCGAGATACAGATGGACGACGTGCGATCCCGCGAGCGAGAGTGCGGTCACGGCGACCGAGAAGGCAATCATGGACTGGGGAATTGCGTCGGTGAACAGGCCCAGCCGCAAAAATCCCTCCCGCAGCGGAAAATAGACGTACGGGTGGACGAGATAGAGGCTGTAGCTGATCGTTCCGGCATAAGCGGTGACCGGATTGGCGAGCAGCCGACCGCTGAGGCTGCCGGCGAGCGTCGCAAGATGAAAGTACAGGCCCGTGAAGAGCAGACAGGCGAGAAGGGTGGGACGATCGAATTCGTGCCACTGATAATCGTGCCGGCCCAGAGTCACGGCGTAGAGCGCGAGCAACAGAGCCGGAGCTTCGAGGAGACGCGACCACCGGCTCGCCACCTGGCCGGTCCGGGCCTGGACCAGGCGTATGACCACGCCGACCAGGAAGTAGATCGAGATCGGCTCGAACAACAGGAAGGACGCGGCCAGCGAGAAGGCGGCCGCTTTCAACAAGATGCTGTTGGTACGCAATGCCGCATGGACGCATAGCGCCGTCAGGCAATAGAAGACGACTTCATAGGAAAGGCTCCAGGCATTCGGCGTCAGCTGCTCGGTCGGTGTGAACAGGTCGAGAAAGAGAAAGCCGGCAAGCACGGCTCCGAGGCTGTTCTGCTTCGGATAGGCATTGGTCAGCGCGTTCAGGATTACGAACAAGGCCGAGAAAGTGAAGAACAACGGATAGATGCGCAGCCATCGACGAAGCGCAAACTCGCGCGGGGGGTAGCGGATTGCGCTCGGCAGGATGACATAGCCGGAGATGACGAAGAACAGATAGACACCGTAGGTCCCGAACAAGGAGGGGATCCGGACCAGGGCGACATAGTCCCGGTCTCCGGGATAGACGTGCTCGGCCGCACCCGCCAGGATGTGCGCTGCGAGGACCAGCAGGCAGGCGATACCCCGAAGGCCGTGCGCCGCCGGGCTGAAACAGGAACCGCTCATCCGCCTCCAAGCGGCGGCCGGTGGCGGGGACTGGTGCGATTGCGAGGGTGGAGCACCGCCGCGGTCACCATCGCCTGGTGGTGAGTGCCAGGATTGGGCCTTGCTCGGAGACTGACGAGGCATCGAACAGATTACCCTTGGATCGACCACGCACCTGGACCGGGCTCGCCGAGCCCGGCCTGGAGTAGCCTAGCATCGCCGGCGCGGCTTGCGCGGGCGCTTGCGGGTGAGGGGAAAGGCGTGCTTCTACCTCGAAAGGCGTAGGTCTAAATGTATCGCCGCTGGGCTCTTGCGCATTTGCGGCGGGACGTCGGCACGCCCAGGATCAGCCGGCACGCAGGAGGCCGGCCCGTGAACCAGGATCTTACCCGAGACCAGGCGATGGCACCATCTATGATGCCCAGGGATGCGGCGGGATCCCGGAGGCAATCCAGGGCGGCCGGCAATCCGTTGCTCAGGGTGGAGCCGGGGAGCGACCTGTGGGTCGCTGCCGCCCGCATGCTGCTGTTTCTGTCCGTCCTCGCCGGTGGATGGCATGTGCTCCGCCCAGGCACCCTCAACATCACCATCTCAGACATCGCGTTCGTCGGCTGTTTCGGGATCATGGTCGCCACCGGGCGCCTCAGCGGCGCTCCGTTCGGAGGGATCACCTCCTTGTGGTTCCTCGCCGTCGCCATGCTGCTCGGCGGCTTGTTCCTGAGCACTGCCGTCAATGGCGATCTCAGCCGATGGCTGGTGGTCGGCGCCCAATATAGCTTCTCGCTATGTCTCATTCCGATGCTGCTCAACTCCTATCCGGTGGAGCAGACGAGCAGGCTCCCGCTGATCTATTGCATCGGCACATTGCTCTCCGAGCTGGTCGGTATCCTTGCGATCAACCTCTTCTCCTACGGCCAGACGAGCGCGCTGCTGGGAACCAAGTTCATCACCGGCAGCGAGCGGCTCGGTGCCCTGGCCGGAGAAGCGAACTGGAACGGCGCGGTGATCGCATTCTCGGCACCGATGCTGATCTACTCGCTGCACAAGAAGCTGATCGGCTGGTTTCCGGCGCTGCTGTGCGGCGGCATCCTTGCCTGGGGATTGCTGCTGAGCGCCTCGTTCACCGGCTTCTCGGCGACCTTGCTGTCGACCTCGGTAACGCTGGTCCTCGTCGGTTGGCGACAGATGGTCCGGCTCGCGCTCGTGGTCGGGCTTGCCGGCGCGCTCTTTGTCGCGAGCGGAGCGCCGCTCCCGGCGACGTTCGAGAAGCGTGTCGCGGGCGCGATCACCAGCGGCGACCTCAACCAGGCAGGCACCTTTGCGGGCCGGGCGGAGCTGATCAAGGAAGCCTGGACAATGGCGGAGGACACGACCCTCGTCGGCCTCGGGGTAGATCGCTTCCGCGAGGAGAGCCTGCACGGCGCGCCCGTGCACCAGCTCTATCTGCTGATCTGGACCGAAGGCGGCTTCATCGCCTTTCTGGGCCTGTTGAGCATCCTCGGCGTGCTCGTCTTGCTCACCTTCAATGCGGTTCGGATCGACAGGGCCGCCGGCGCGATGGCGGCAGGCGTGCTGGTGGTCTTCCTTATCTATACGAACACCAGTGCGCACATGTATGCCCGGCTCTGGCTGATGCCGGTGATGGTTGCGCTCAGCACCGTTTATGGGGGGCGCTGGGCCGGGAGCGGCCACGACCGCCGTTGAGACACGATGCGCCGGGTAAGCCGGAGCCTGGGGGTCGGGATCTGGCGAAGGTCGGCGGCGCAGCAGCTCAGGCCGCGCGGCGCGAGAGCTGGTCGCCGCGCAGCGCATCCGCGTAGAGCTGCAGATGCGCTCTTGCGCATCCATCGATCGTGAATGCGGCGGCGGCGGACAAAGCGCCCTGCGACAGCCGTCTGTAGCCGAGCTCGTCGGTAAGCGCGGCCTGGACGGCCAACGCAAGCGCTTGCGGGTCCGATCCGGGGACCAGGATCCCGCTTCGGTTGTCGATCAGTTCCCGGTTCCCCGGCACGTCGGTCGCGACGATCGGCAACGCCGACGAGAGCGCCTCGAGAATCGCGATCGGCATGCCTTCGTACAGGGAGCAGTTCACGTAGAGGTCGGCCTCCGTCATCAGCGCCCGGACATCGCTGCGCGGGCCCAGCAATTCGACGATCGAGCCCGCGCGCTCGCTGGCCACAAGGGTTTGAAGCTCCGCCATCAGCGCACCACCGCCGGCAATCCTGATGCGCGGCGTGCGGCCGGTTGCAGCCATGGCCGTGGCCAGGTGGGACGCCGCGCGGATGAGGGTTGGATAATCTTTCTGGGGGGTCAGCGCGCCCACGCTCAGGATCATCGGCCGCTCGGCCGGCCGGGTCCGCGGCGCGGCCGCGCGGAAGGCCTCCGATGCCGCATTGGGTATCAACCGGATCGGCCGACGCGCATGCGCGCGCGCGATCCGCGCGCATTCGGGCGTGATCGCCACATATTCTCGCACGCTGAGGTCGAAGAAACGGAACATCGCCGGCGGAAAGCTAAGCCTTGTATTATGGTGGGTGAGAAGGATCGGGGCTTTGGTGCGCGCGAGCCACAGCATCGGAATGGCCCGGGCCGTATGCGCATGGATCACGTCCGGCCGAAGCTCCGCCATCAGCCGCCGCACGGCCAGCGCTCCGGAAAAAAGATTGCCGCGACGGACGAGGGAGAGCGAGCGCGCATTAATCCCCGCCCGGCGCGCCTCGGCCATCATCTCCCGCTCCGTGTCGGGGCTGTTGCCGACTGCCGCCGCATCTGCGAGCGCCACGATCGTTACCGAATGCCCGTCTCCGGCAAATTGCTTCGCCAGGTTGCAGACGAGCATCTCGGCGCCTCCCGAGGTGAAGCTGGTCAGGACAGACAAGATGCGCATGGCCTACTCCCTCCGGCCGACAATCGGGTCGCCGCCGGGAGCTCGCAATTGCGATTCCGGATTAGGCAATATGCGCCTTGGCGGACGCGACGGTTCCCGTGGCAGAAGTGTGGCATGGATCACGTCGGAGAGCCCCGGGCGCAGGCAGGGGCGGGGGAAGATTGCGGCTTTGACCGGCAGGTCCGGACACCCTTGCTGCTGCACATCGGCTATCACAAGACCGCGTCGACCTGGCTGCAGTCGAACCTGTTCGACGCGCGCGATCAGGGGTTCATGACCGATCCGGCGACTCCCCGGCACGCGCTGGTCGAGGCGCTCGTCCGACCCGACCCGCTTTTCTACGATCCGGCCGCGGCCGCCGCCGCCTATCGCCCGGCATCCGATCTTGCGCTGGCGCAAGGGCGCACGCTCGTTCTCAGTCATGAACGCCTGTCGGGTTACCCCTCGTCGGGCGGAAGGGACCGCCAGCTCATCGCCGAGCGCCTCGCCGCAACCTTTCCCGAGGCGCGGATCCTGATCGTGATCCGCGAGCAGAAGGCGGTCATCCGCTCGATGTACAGCCAGCACGTGACCGACGGCGGCGTCGAGTCGATCGAGCATTTCCTGGTCACGCCCGAGCCTCGTCTGTGCCGGAAGCCGAGCTTCTCTCTCGAATATTATTGCTACGACCGGATGCTGGACCTCTACCGGGGGCTTTTCGGAGCCGAGCGGGTACTGGTGCTTCCTTATGAGCTCCTCGCCCGCGACCCCGCCGCGTTCAGCGCGAGGATCGTCCGGCATTGCGGCGGCGCGCCGGCGCCGGTGGGAGAAGCGAAGCGCGTCAACGCGGCGCGGCCGCTCCTCATGCAGGCCGTGCAGAGACCGCTCAACATGTTGCTCTACCATAATGAGCTAAGTCCTGGCGCCTTGCTCCACATCCCCCGCTTCCACAAACGATATGCGCGCCTGCGGCCGCTCTTCGCCGCGCTTTCGCCACGCTTTCTGGAACGCCGCCTGGACGCACGGCTGCGCAATGTGATCGCCGCCCATGTCGGTGACTTCTATGCCGAGAGCAATGCCCGCACCCAGGATCTGATCGACGTCGACCTGGCGGCGCTCGGCTACACGGTGGAGGGACGGAAATGATCGCGCAGCCGCCCGGCCGCCGCCATATCGCAATCGTCACCGCCGGGCTCGGCGCAGGCGGCGCGGAGCGGGTGATCGCGCAGATCTCGGGGAGCTGGGCGGCGGTCGGCGACAAGGTCACGGTGATCAGTTTCGACCGTGGCGAGGACCGTGTCTATCATGGCTTGCCCGAGCGCGTCGACGTCGTGAAACTCGGGCTTCCGCGACAAGCCGGCGCATCCGGCCTGATCGCGCGGATCCGGGCCCTTCGCTCCGCGCTGCGCAGGCTGGATCCGGACGTCGTGGTGAGCTTCCTCACCAAGATCAACATCCTGACCCTGATCGCGACCATCGGCCTCCGGGTGCCGGTGGCAGTGGCGGAACGAAACAATCCGGAGCGGCAGGATGCCCATTTCCTGTGGCGGCTGACCTCGAGCCTCGTCCATGCCCGTGCGAGCCTCGTCATCTGCCAGACCCAAGGGAGCGTCCGCTGCATCCCGCGTACGGCCCGCCGCCGCGTGAAGGTGATCCCCAATCCGGTCAGTCCCGCCGACTTCAGGCCGGTGTCGGCCGGAGCACCGGTGCTCGTCGCCGTCGGGCGCCTGACCCGGCAGAAAGGGTTCGATCTCCTCGTCGACGCCTTTGCCACGATCGCCGACGCTCACCCGGCCTGGGAGCTGCATATCTGGGGCGAAGGACCCGAGCGAGCCGCGCTCGCCGGGCGGGCCGCGGCGGTCGGATTGTCGTCGAGGATCCTCTTGCGCGGCCTCAGCGCCGAACCGGGAAGCTGGCTGATCCATGCCGATGCCTTCGTGCTGTCTTCCCGCTACGAAGGCTTCCCCAACGTGCTCGGAGAAGCCCTTGCCGCCGGTCTGCCGGTCGTCGCCACCAACTGCGATTTCGGGCCCTCCGACCTCGTCCGGGACGGGCAGAATGGATTGTTGGTCGCCCCGGACGACGTCGCCTCGCTCGCCGCCGGGCTCGATCGGCTGCTCGGAGACGAAGCACTGCGCGCGCGGCTCCGGACCGAAGCGCCGGAAGCGGCGATCCGGTATGCGCCCGAACGCATCTTCCTCGCATGGAACGACGCGGTCACCTCGCTTGGCGGCACTCCGCCGGTGCGCGGCGAATGCCCTCAGCCGAGCGCGGCATAGAGTTCCGCGACGCGGGCGCAATGATGCTCCTGGCCGAAGCGGGTCATGGCATCCTCCCGGGCCAGGCCGGCAAGCCGCGCCGCGAGAGCGGGATCGTCCGCAAGCGCGCAACAGGCCTCCGCGAGCGCGGATGAATCCTCGGGCGGGACGAGAAAGCCGAGCGCGCCGTTCCGCAATGCCTCGACATTGCCTCCTGAGCGGGTCGCCACGATCGGGGTGCCGACCAGCATGGCCTCGACCAGTGTTCGCCCGAACGGTTCGCCGATCGCGGGGACGACGAGCTGGTCGCAAGCCGCGATCCATTCGGCGCCCGGAGAGCGATACCCCATCAGCCGCACGACGTCTTCGGCTCCGGCTTCTTCGATCCGGCTCCTCATGGCGGCCTCCATTCCCGGCTCCTCCGGGCATCCGAACATCAAGCCGGCCACCGGCCGGTGCGAGCGCAGGTCCCTGATCCGCGCGATGGTGTCGATGAAGGCGAGGGGGCGCTTGCGGTGAATGAAGCTGCCGAAATAGCCGAGGACCAATGTGTCCTGCGGCAACCCCGTCTCCTCGATCAGTGCCGCCCTGGCGCGCACCCGATCGGGCCGGATCGAGGTGTCGAACGGGCTGTGCAGCACTTCGGCCTTGCCCGCCGCCGACCAGAGGCCCGGCGCCGGGAGCGCGAAGGTCGAGACCGCGAGCACCCGGTCGGCCAGCAAGGGTGCGAGCAGCCGCAGGCCGCGCGCGGAGGGATCACCGCGATGGTGCCATACCAGACGGGCTCCGGCGAGGCGGGCGGCCAGGGCCCAACTCGCATGGGTGCGCCCGTCATTGCTGTGAACGATGTCGACTCCGTGGCGGCGCAGGAAGCGGACCTTGGCGCCGAGGCCCGCCATCGCCTGCAAGGCCTCCCTCGCGCCGACCCGCCCGCCTGGCCCGGGCGGTCCCGCCTGCGCCTCGGGGCTTGGCAGGATCTCCTCACCCGCGAACAGCCGGGCGATGGCGCCGTCGCCGACCTGAGGCACGACGAGAATGCGGAGTCGCAGGCGATCGAGACCGGCGAGGAGGCCGAGCACCGATATGTGGCTGCCGCCGACCGTGTCGCCGGTGAAGGGGAAGCAGATCGTCCGGCGGCCGCTCGTCGCCGATCCGCCCGGCCTGGTCATCGCGCGGCGCTCACCATGGCCGTGCGCGGCTCCGGCATGCGCTCGAATGCAGCGTCCGCCGCTTGCGGAGCGGCGCTCGTCCCGATCGCGCTGTAGGCAAAGCCGGCGGCTGCCGCCGCGTCGCGGCGATAGATGTTGCGCAGGTCGATCAGGCACCGGCGGCGCATGACGGCGCCGAGCCGTTCAAGGTCGAGGGCCCGGAACACGTCCCATTCCGTGACGATGGCAACGGCATCCGCGCCTTCGGCCGCCTCGTAGGGATCTGCAGCCATGGTGGCCCCGGGCACCAGCAGGCGCGCGGCATCCATCCCTTCGGGATCGTAGGCGCGGACTTCGACCCCGGCATCTTCCAGGGCCTGGATGATCGCGATCGACGGCGAGTCCCGCATGTCGTCGGTGTTGGGCTTGAAGGTCAGGCCGAGCACCGCAACCCGGCTGCCCCGTGCCGGGCGTCCGAGCGCCCGGATGATCCTCCGGCCCATTGCCCGCTTGCGGGCGTCGTTCACGGCGGCCACCGCCTCCACGACCCGCAGCGGCGTCTCATGGTCCTGTGCGGTCTTGAGCAAAGCGAGCGTGTCCTTGGGGAAGCAGGATCCGCCGTAACCGGGGCCGGCGTGGAGGAATTTGGCGCCGATCCGGTTATCGAGGCCCATCCCGTGCGCGACATTCTGGACGTCGGCGCCGACCGCCTCGCAGAGATCGGCAAGCTCGTTGATGAAGGTGATCTTGGTCGCGAGAAACGCATTGGCGGCATATTTGGTGAGCTCGGCGCAGCGACGACCCATTCGTACCACCGGCGAGCGGTTGAGGAAGAGGGGGCGATAGACTTCCTCCATTACCGCCGCCGCACGGGCGCTTTCCGCGCCGATCACGATCCGGTCGGGCCGCTTGAAATCGCTGATCGCGGCGCCCTCCCGGAGGAATTCGGGATTGGACACGACGTCGAACTCCGCATCCGGCGCGACGTCGCGCAGGATCGCCTCGACCTCGTCGCCCGTGCCGACCGGAACCGTCGACTTGGTCACGATCACCGTATAGCCGGCCAGGTTGCTGCCGATCTCGCGGGCGGCCGCATGAACGTGGCTGAGATCGGCGTGGCCGTCGCCGCGCCGCGACGGCGTTCCGACCGCGATGAAGACGACGTCCGCGCCGGCGACGGCGGACGCCAGCTCGAGCTCGAACCGGAGGCGGCCCGAACTGGCGTTGCGCATCACCAGTTTCTCGAGGCCGGGCTCGTAGATCGGCATTCGGCCATGCTTGAGCGCCGCGACCCTGTCGACGTCCTTGTCGACGCAGGTGACGTCATGGCCGAAGTCGGCGAAGCAGGCTGCCGAAACGAGGCCGACATAGCCGGCGCCCACGATCGTGATGCGCATCTCATGAATCTCCTTGAAGCGAGGGTCGGGCGCTGGATGGCGGGGCGGCGGTCAGCCGCCGGTGAAGGTGATCGAGGAATTCGTCGAGATTGTAGTCGCCGTCCTCGTCGGCATCGCCCCAGGCATCGGGTCGCTGCGGGTCGGTGCGCATTTGCCGTTCCCAGTCGTCGGCCATGCCGTCCCGGTCCTGGTCCGGATACGGGGCGGTGGCGTCGCTCGTCGGCGGGATCGAGCCGGGCGCGGTCTTGATCCTGCCGCGCCGCGTCCGCACGTCCTCGATCACGCGCCTGTCGATGTCGTCGCGCGGGAAGGCGCCGGCCCCGGCGAGCACGCGCCCATAGGCCTGGTCCGGCGTCAGCGGCACGATCGTCATCGGACAGGGCGGCTGCGCCACCGTGGCGGGCGCAAGCAGCGGCGAGGTATGGACGAACTTGCCGTCGAAGCGGTTGTCCCAGAGATAGATTCTGGACAGGCCCTTGGCACCGATGATCTCGCGATCGATCCCGACCGCATGGCGCGCGGTATTGGGGCCGCCGCGGAAGTAATTTCCGGCGATGGCCACCGGCGTTCCGCCATAGCTTTCCCAGACTTCGGCAAATTGGGAGTTCGCATTGTAGAAGACGTTGTTGATCACCTCGACGCAGGATCGCGGCTCGAAATTGATGTCGGGATTCCGGTCGCCGCTGTGCGCGCACAAATTGCCGATGAAGCTGACATTTTGCGGCCCGTCCGGGTCGCTGCCGAGCAAGGCGCATTTGTCGTGCGGCGGTATGCCTTCCGCGAAGATCGACCAGCTGATCGTCACCCGGTCATTGTCGCCATAGGGATTGACCAGCTCGTCGCGAGCCCAGCTGCCGCTGACATGATCGAGAATGACGTTGCGGCTGTTCTCGATGGTGAAGGCATCCTCGCCGGCGGGATCGGGGCCGAACGTGTCGAGCCGCACCCGCACGTGGCGGATCACGACGTCATGGGTGCCCTTGACGATGATCGGGGTGCGGCCGGCACCGTCGGCGCTGTTGGCGATGGTGATCCCGATGCCCGGCGCCGTTTGTCCGGCGATGGTCAGATAGGGGTTCTTGATCGCCGGCGAGGCGCCTTCGAACCGGATGATCCCGCTCACCCGGAACACGCAAACTCGGGGGCCTTCCTCCTCGATGCAGCGCCTCAGCGTGCCCGGCCCGCGATCGGTCAGGCTGTCGACATAGAGGATCCGGCCGCCGCGGCCGCCCCGGCTGGTCGCGCCATGACCGATCGCCCCGGGAAAGGCGAGCTCGCCGGAAACTGGTGCCGGGGGCGGCGGCGCCGCGGCCTCGGTCGGCTCGGAACAGGATGGCAGCAGGGCCAATGCGAGAGCAAGCAGTGGCCGCTCATAGCGGGATTGGCGAAGGGCTGCATGAGGGGCGGGGCGGCTCGGCATCACGCGCTCAGAATTGCAGCCTGAGCTCGAGCGCGCCGCGGAAACGCTCGAAGTCATCGCCCGGACGGCTGCTTTCGCGGTCGGCGTAGCGGCCGCTGAGCGCGACTGCGACGCGGCGGTTGACGAGATATTCGACCTCGCCATAGCCGCCGAGCGTCTTCTCGACGACGCTGGTGCCAAGAAATGCCGATCGGCGATAGACGAGGCCACCCTGCCAGTGGAGGTTGCGCCGGGCCTCCTGCTGGATGCCGAGGCGCACACGCGTGTCCTCCCGCGCATAAGCGCCGCTGCGGACTGTGGCAGCGTCTCCGTGGAAGCCGTCGAGGGTGAAAGCGAGCCGCGCCCGCGGCTGGTAGATGAGCGCGGCCTGCGCCGAAAAGCCCGTCCGGGCGGAAAGCGTAGGATCCTGGGGATTGAACCTGAAGATGCCGGCTCCGGCTTCCCCCCGGAGCACGCCGCCCGGATCGATCGCGATCCCGATCCTGCCGCCGGTGGTCGCGGAATCGCGATCGACGCCGCTGGCGTCCCGGGCAAGCGCGAAGTCGCGGCGATTGTAGAACAGCTCCGCGAAGGCGCTGCTGAGATCGCTCAGCAGGTAGCGGATCCGGCCGCTGAGCGAGAGGCTGTCATGGTCGCGCTCGCGATCGACCGCGCTGACATGATCGAAGCGGGCGCCGGTCCCGCGAATCCGGAAGCCGATCCGGGTTCCCGTCCGGTTATAGCCGAACTCGGCACGCGAGATGTCGATCAGCCGGGGGCCGGTGGTCGGCGTGGTGCGCGCCTCGGGATCGCCGCGCGATTCGACCGCGCGTTCGTAGGAAGCCAGAGCAGTGATGGAGTCGGTCGCCCGCAGCCGGAACTCGCCGGTCGCGCCGATGCTTGCCGCCGTCGAATCCTCCGTGGTGACGTCGAAGAAGCGCTCCGCCCGGGCATTGGCCCACCCGGTCAGCCGATAGCGATCCTTGTCGAGCACCGCGGTCACGGCCGGCGCGATGACGACCTTGAAATCGGACGTGACATCGTGCGACTGGGCATAGACATTGCTGTCATATTCGAGGCGAACGTCGCCGTTGAAGAAAAGCCGGGTGTCGCCCACGGTCACCGGCGTGCGCGGATAATCACTCTCGGCGGTGCCGATCACCGGCGTTGCGCGGCTGAGCTCCTGCGCATCGCCGAGCGCGGGTGCCACCAGGGCGAGCGTGGCAGCCGAAAGAGCGAGCGGGCCGGTGACGCGCTTCATCCGCTCAGAACCACTTCTCGTAGACAACGATCGTGTCGCCCGGCATCACCCAGGAGGTATCCGAGGCACGCGTGGTCACCGGCCGTCCGCCGACCACCCGGGTGATCGCAACCCGCCCCTGGACGGCGCGATAGGTGTAGCCGCCCGCGGCGGAGACGGCGGCGAGCACCGCCATGCCGGGGCGGAACTGATATTCGCCCGGATTCCGGACCTCTCCGGTGACGTAGACCGGCCGCAGCTTGACCGGCTGGATGCTGACGCTCGGTGCAACGAGATATTCGCCTGCGACCAGCTTAGCGGCGATCGACTTCTCGAGTTCGCTGACGGTGAGGCCGGCCGCCGGTACCGCGCCAAGCACCGGCAGCGAAAGCTCGCCGCGGTCGTTGATCGCATAGGTGGTATTGCCTGTAGGGTCGGTGCCGCTCAGGCCCGGCACGACGATCCGAAGCTCGTCGCCGGTGCCAAGCCGGAACTCGGCCGCCTCTGCACCGGCGAGCTGCGGAAGGTCGCCAAGGCCGCTCGAACAGGAAGCGGCAAGCAACAGTGCCGCGGCACAAAGGACTTTCAAACCTGGACCGGGCATCTGACATCTCCAACTCGGATCGGGCGCCTAGAAGACTAGACCCCGCGCCGCCGATTCGGGCTGGGGATTCCGGTCCCTGGTCTGACCAAAAGGAGCATCCGCCTGCCTCGAAATGGCTAGCCTGCCGCCGCCCGACGGGGCGGGGCGAGGTCGATCCCGACCCAGGGGCCGAGTTCCCGCCCGATGAGCTCGGACAATTGGACGACGTCGTCCGCATAATAATCCATCAGGGCCTGACGGAGGACGGGGGTGAGCGGGGGATAGGCGATTTCCCGGGCGAGAAGCCCCCGGACCCTCGTGAACATGGCGTTGTTCCGCAACGGCTTCACGGCGCCCTTCAGCGGCTTGAGGAGGCGGCGCATGCCCAGCGGCAGGAAGCGTTCGGAAGCATCGTTGAAGCGGCGCGCGCCGGAGGACGGGGAATAGACTTCCGGGGCTCCGATGTGCCGGCAGACGGAACGCACCGTGTCCTCCGGACTGTTCCGCACGTCCTCGTACAGCAACACCTTGATCTGGTGCCTCGGGAAATGGTCGAACCAGCGCCTCAGATGCTTCGCGTAGAGGCCGTCTTCCAGAAAGCGGCGATGGTCGCGATTCGCGGGGGTGAGGTGAAGCTCCGGCCCGCCCCGGATCGTGCCTCTCCGGTACAGCATCTTGTAGTCCGAATAAGCGCGCTCCACGGGGTTGCGAAGCTGGACCACAAGCGGAACGCCGGGCAGCGCCCTGGCGAGGCGGGCCGGTGCCTGCGGGTGCGCCAGATAATCCGCCGACTTCTCGCCGAGCAGCTGGCCGGGCGCCGCGCCCCTGAAGAAGTCCGCGTAGAAGGCGAACCCGCGTTGATAGTCGCGGCTGAAGAAATGGGGCTCCGGGTCGGGCAGGTAGACGCCGGGATTGGCCTGCAGCTGGCCGTGCAGCCAGGTCGTTGCGCCTTTCACCGCACCAATGATCACGAAGTCGGGCAGAATGAGAGTGTCGGTCATCCAACGAGCTCCACGCAGCGGGATTTGGCGGCAAGGCATTTGAGGATGGCGGCCGCCATGAAGATCATGTCGGCATCGCCGAGCGTATGGTCGACGGGAAGGCAGATGTTGCGGCCGGCGAGCGAGGCCGCACCGTCGAGCGGCACCGGATTGACGAACCCTTCCGCCCTGAACGCCTCTTCGCGCGACATGTCGAAGCAGGTTCCGGCGCTTGCCGGAACACCGAGATCGATGAGGCTCCGCAGGAAGCTCGGATCGGAGGGAGTCCCGGCGATACCGGCATCGACGAGGAAGTTGAATTTGTAGAAAGCATGCTCGAGCCCGTCCGGGACCTGCGGGACCTGCAAAGCGGCCTCGTTCAGCAGCGCCTCGGTCAGGATGGCGGCATTTCGCCGACGCCTCGCCAGCCAGAGTGGCAGGCTGCGCAGCTGCACCCGGCCGATCGCAGCCTGCATCTCCGTCATCCGGAAATTGGAGCCGAAGCTGTCATGGACGTAGCGGAACGCGCCGGGAGGCGCCTTCGCCCGCACCTTGGCCAGGCTCTTGCCATGATCCTTATAGGCCCAGGCCCGGGCATGGACGGCCTCGTCGCGGAGCAGCAGCATCCCGCCTTCGCCGCCGGTCGACATGATCTTGTCGGTGCAGAAGGAGAATGCGGCCGCATCGCCGAAGCAGCCGACCTTCCGGCCATGATAGGTCGCGCCGTGCGCCTGCGCGCAATCCTCGACGAGGACGAGCCCGTGGGTGGTGGCGAGCGCCTGCAGCTCATCCATCGCGCACGGCCAGCCGCCGAGATGAACGCAGATGATGGCCCGCGTCCGAGCGTTGACCAGCTGCGCCGCCGAAGCCGGGTCGATCGTCTGGCTGACCGGGTCCACGTCCGCAAAGACCGGGGCCGCGCCCACTGCGACCACACAGGCCGCCGTGGCAAAGAAGCTTCGTGCCGGAACGATGACCTCGTCGCCCGGACCGACGCCGAGGGCACGAAGCGCAAGCTCGAGGGCCAGCGTTCCATTCGCCACCGCGATACCCAAAGGCGCGCCGCAAAAGGCCGCGAACTCCTGTTCGAACGCGCGGGTCTCCTCGCCATGAACGAGCGCATTGACCCGCCCGCTTTGCAGCACGTGCTGTACCGCCGCGATCTCGTCCGCATCGTGGCGGGGCCAGCCGGAGGCGATCTTGCCCACGGAAGCTCCGCTCCGCCCGGCGTCCGGATCAAGTGCGAGGGTGGCGCCCGCCGCGTCGAGCGTGGCGTAGGGACTGATCATGCTTTCCTCCCCGGATATCTCTTGAGCGGAATTGCCGGCTGGGTGCCGGGACCGCCGGTCAGGTCCTGCTCGGACGGCGGGTACATTTTGGATTCCTGGATGATCCTGAGCAGGGCAGGATCCCAGGCGGCATGCTTGGGCGCTTCGATCAGTGCGAGCGTCAGCGCCCGGAGCGCCTCGACATCGCCCTCCTTGATATGCTGTTCGAGCTGCGAGAAGCCGAGAACGAGGCGGTCGAGCGGCAGCGGGCAGGGACGTGCCTCGAACACGCCCGGAATCTGACTCGGGACCCGCTCCTCGGACGCGTCGAACAATTCCTCGTAGAGTTTCTCGCCCGGGCGCAGACCCACCACCCGGATCGCGTCGTCATCGAGCGGTCGGCCGGCAAGCCGCAGCATCCGCTTGGCGACGTCCATGATCTTGACCGGGGAACCCATGTCCAGAACGAAAATCGCTCCCCGGCTTCCCTGGAGCTCCATCGTCCGGGTGCTGCTCTGCAGAACCAGCTGAACCGCTTCCTCGACGGTCATGAAGAAGCGCTCCATGTCGGGATGGGTCACGGTCAGCGGCTTGCCCTGGGCGATCTGCTTCTTGAACAGGGGGATCAGCGATCCGCTGGAGCCGAGCACGTTGCCGAAGCGGACCGTCATGAAGCGGGGGCTGTCCAGGTCGGCGGAGCCGATCAGGTCGAGCGCCTGGCAGTAAAGTTCTCCCAGCCGCTTGGTCGCACCCATCATGCCGACCGGATTGACGGCCTTGTCGGTGGAGACCTGGACCATTGCCCGGGCCCCGAACTCGCAGACGGCATTCGCCACGTTTCGGGTTCCAAGGACATTGGTGTGGACGCCGTCGCACGGGCTCGCCTCGACGATCGGGACATGCTTCAAGGCCGCGGCATGGAAGACGAGCTGCGGCCGGTGCCGGTCGAACACCTTCCGCAGCGCCGGCATCTGGCGAATGGAGCAGAGCTCGGAATGGAAGGTGACCTCGGGAAATTTTTCCCGGACTTCCATGTCGATGGCGTAGAGATTGTATTCGCAGTGATCGAGAAGCACGATCTCGGCCGGGCGAAACCCGGCAATCTGGCGTACCAGCTCGCCGCCGATCGTTCCGCCTGCGCCAGTGACGAGGATGCGCTGGCCCGCAAGGGTCCGCTCGACCGGCCCCTTGTCGAGTTCGACCATTGCCCGTCCCAGCAGTTCGGCGAGAGGCAGTTGCTCGAGCTGGAGGTGGGATCCTGCGTCCCCACCCGGTCCGCCCCAAAGGTTGCGGATGCGGCCGATGGTGAGTTCGAGATCGTTCGCGGCAGGAAGCAGGCGGGCGAGCGCCGCTTGCGAGCGTTCGCTGTCTTCGTGGACGATGATCGCTTCCGGCCGACTGCCTCTGGCGGCGAGATCGCCGACCACCGGCCGCAGCCGATCGGTTGCACCGAGAACCTTGACGCCCCCGATCCTCAGTCGACCGACGTTGGGAGTCTCCGTCAGGATCCCGACCACTTCGAACGTGCAGGTCGCGTCCGCGCGGGCCAGTTCGATGATCGCCCGGGCCCAGTCCAGCTCGCCGACGAGCAACACGCGGCGGCGCTGCAGCGCGACAGCCTGGCGCGTCGCCCTGGCTCGCCACCGTTCGCGGATCGTCCGCCGGCAGATCCGCATCGCACCCATCACGCCGGTGAGAAGAATGACGTGCACCAGGATCGAGGGCAGCAGGAGGCTGGTATCGTTGAACGTCGAGGGGGAAAGATAGAGGCGGATCGCCCAGGGAAGGGCGAGGCCGCTGACGACGACGGCGCCGAGAAAGATGCAATCCTCGGAGCTCAGATAGCGCCAGCTTCGCTGGTATAGGCCGAACAGGAAGAAGGCGGTCACGGCGAGCACGGCGAACAAGGCGAGCGCTCCGGGTGAGGCCGGCACCGCGCGGGGCGCGTCGCCGTCGACCCGCGCGACTGCGAGCAGCAAGGTGAGCGTGACGGCCGCCGCATCGAGACCGGCGACCGCGAACAGGCGCAGCAGCCCGGCGCCGGAGCGGGGGAGCAGGCCGCCCGCCCTGGTCGGCCCGGCGGCTCGAGGCGCTCTCTCGCTGGCAGGGCGGGGCGCCGGCGTCGTTGCCGGGCCGAAGCCAGATTCTTTCGCCATGGAGACAGCTCCTCCTTCATCACGTCGAAGAGCAGACGGATCGATCACGGGCGATGCGCCCGTCGTGCCGACTCTTTCGCGGCGCAGAATGCCAAAGCGTGCCGTGGATTAAGTCCACCATTCAGCCACTAGCCGTTATCGTGCGGATCGGCCGCTCCGCCTACCGGATGGCGATTGCGCTACCTCTTTCGGGGTATCGGCGGGCGCGACCGGGCAGAAGACGCACCCGTCAGGCGCGTCGGGGACAGCCCGATCGCGCCGCGCGAACGGCATCGGCGTCAGGCCCTAACTCTTTCGCATGATGCTCGGAATGGCAGGCCCGTCGCAGCCCACGCACCCGTAGAAAAGGGAAACCGGCGCTGCCGGCGGCCGCGGCATCGCCGATGGCGCCAGGCCGGGGGGCGGATGAAGGGCTGATCATGAAGATAGTGGTTCTGGCAAGCCTGGCGATGTCGCTGGTCCGGTTTCGTGGAAAACTCCTCGAAGAGCTGGTGAAGGCCGGCCATGAGGTTGTCGCCTGCGCCCCGGACGTCGATGCCGAGGTGATCCGGGCGTTGGAGCAGATGGGCGCGCGCTACCGCCAAACGCCGATGGCACGCGCCGGCCTCAACCCCTTGCGCGACCTCGCAACCCTGGCGCGTTATGCCTGGCTTTGCGTCGACGAGAAGCCTGACGCGATCATCGCCTATACCCAGAAACCGATCATCTATGGGGGCCTCGTCGCTCGACTGCGCGCCGTGCGCTTCCATGTCGTGATGAGCGGCCTCGGCTACGTCTATAGCGAGGCAGCCGACCGCCGTGTCTGGCTTCGCAAGCTCGTGTCGCGCCTATATCGCGCCGGAGTCGCGCGTGCGGAGACGATTTTCGTGTTCAACGACGACGATCGTCGGATGATGCTGGAGCATGGCATCATCGACCCGCAGCATCGGGTCCTGCAGGTGCCCGGCTCGGGCGTGGACACAGGCCATTATACGATGGCGAGGCTGCCCGAGGGACCGCCTTGCTTCCTGATGATGGCGCGCCTGATGCGCGACAAGGGCGTCGGCGACTATATCGAAGCGGCACGCAGGCTGCGCCCGTCACTGCCGGACGCGCGTTTCATGCTGCTCGGACGTCCCGAAACCGAGAATCCGACCGGCTATTCGCACGAGGATGTGCAGGCCTGGGCGCGGGAGGGTCTGATCGAGCATATCCCGGAAACGCGGGATGTCCGTCCCTATCTCGCACAATGCCACGCGTTCGTACTGCCGTCTTTCTACCGGGAAGGTCTGCCGCGCACGATCCTCGAAGCCATGTCGAGCGGCCGCCCGGTGATCACATGCGACCTGCCCGGCTGTCGCGATGCCATCACCGACGGGGTGACCGGCTTCCTGGTGCCGGCACGATCGCCGGAGACGCTTGCGGCGGCGATGCTGCGCATCGTTGAAGACCGCAAGCGTCTCGAGCAGATGGCGGCGGCGGCACGGGAAGCGGCGACCGCCCGCTATGACGTGCGCAAGGTCAATGCATTGCTCATTCGCGCGATGGGGCTGCATACGGTTGGGCGGGGGCGATCGCACCTGCGCGATCAGGTTCCGGCGGAAGTCGAGGCCTGATCGATGTCGCGCCTTGCCGAAATGCTCCTCGCTCTCCTCGTCGGCCTGGTGGCCGCGCCCTTGGCTGCGCTGGTTGCGTTTGCCGTCCGGCTCAGCGTGGGCCGGCCGATTTTCTTCACCCAGACGCGCGCCGGGCTCGGCGGCGCCGCGTTCGAGATCCTCAAGTTCAGGACGATGCTGGACCTGCGCGACGGCTCCGGTACGCTCCTGCCGGATTCGCGGCGCGTGACACGCATTGGACACCTGCTCCGGCGAACGAGGCTCGACGAGCTTCCCGAACTGATCAACATCCTGCGTGGGGAGATGTCGTTTGTCGGTCCAAGGCCGCTGCTTCCGGAGACGATCGCGGCATTCGGCGCCGGCGGGATCGCGCGCGGTCGCGTCCGGCCCGGATTGACCGGCTGGGCGCAGGTCAACGGCAACACCCTGCTCACGTCCGAGGAAAAGCTGGAGCTGGATCTCTGGTACGTCGCCAACCGGTCGTTCGTGCGCGATCTCGCGATCCTGGTGCGGACGATCGGCGTGATGATCCTTGGCGAGCGGCGCAACGACACCAATCTGGAGAAAGCCATTGCGGGCGGTCATCATCGGGGCTGTTGAGAGCAGCTTCATCGCCGCGGAGGCGATCGCGTCGGCTCCGGACTGGGTTCTGGCGGCGATCTTCACGCTCGACCCGCTCCTCGCCGGGCGGCATTCGGACTTTTACGACCTCGCGCCCATCGCCGTGGAGGCGGGTGCCGAGCTCGTCGCCGTCCGCGGCATCAACGACCCGGAGGCGCTGGCGCGCCTGTCCCGGTTTCAACCCGACTACATCTTCGTGATCGGCTGGTCGCAGATCTGCAAGCCCGAGCTGATGGCGATCTGCCCTGGCCGCGTGATCGGCTACCACCCCGCGGCACTGCCCCGCATGCGCGGCCGTGCGGCGATCCCCTGGACGATCCTGGCCGGGGAGCCGATCACGGCCGGAACCCTGTTCTGGATGGACGAGGGCGTCGACAGCGGTGCGATCCTCGACCAGGAATTCTTCCACGTTTCTTGTGCCGAAACGGCCGCATCGCTTTACCGGAAGCATATGAAGGCCCTGGCGGCGATGATGCGGCGGACCCTGGCGGACCTCGGCGCAGGCACGGCGCGCCGCGACGTCCAGGATGAACATTATGCCACCTGGACGACCCGGAGGACCGCGGCCGACGGGGAGATTGATTGGCGCAGGCCGGCCGACGAGATCGAGCGCCTAGTCCGGGCCGTCGGTCGGCCATATCCCGGTGCCTTCACGACATCCGGAGCCGGACGGCTGACTTTATGGGCCGCTGAACGATCAGGACTTGGCGAACGCTGCCGTGCCGTACCGGGCCAGGTCGTGGCAATCGATGCCGCGGGATTCACGATCTTCTGCGGCGACCAGGGCGCCTTGACGGTCACCTCCTGGGAGCATGAGACCGGCAAGGCGCCCCGGCTCCATGCCGTGCTGGGGCGGCCGGCATGAACGCGCTCGATGGCTGGCGGCGGATCGCGATCGTCGCACCGCATCCGGACGACGAGGTCCTCGGATGTGGCGGGACGATGGCGCGGCTCGCAAAGGCGGGTGCGGAGGTCCATGTCGTCATCGTCACCAAAGGCTATAGCCCACGTTTTCCGGAGGAGATGGTCTCGACCGTGCGCGACGAGGCCCGGCGCGCCCACGAGGCCCTCGGAGTCGCGCGCACGCATCATCTCGATCTGCCTGCGGCCGAGCTCGACCAGGTCCCGATCAGCGATCTCAACGGGCAACTTGGCGAGACCCTCGGCGAGATCGGTCCGGACACCCTGCTCGTGCCGTTCATCGGCGACATTCATGTCGACCACCAGCTCGTGTTCAACGCGGCGCTCGTCTGGGCACGTCCACGCGGGCCCTCGGCGCCCGCCCGCGTCCTCGCTTATGAAACGCTCTCGGAGACCAACTGGTGGGCGCCGGGAATCACGCCACCGTTCACGCCGAATTGCTTCGTCGACATCACCGCCGAACTGGAGGCGAAGCTCGCGGCCTTCTCGCAGTTCCGCTCTCAGCTCAAGGCCTATCCGGACGAGCGTTCCCTAGAGGCGATCCGTGCGCTGGCGATGATGCGCGGCGCGGCCGTATATCGTGCGGCCGCCGAGGCCTATGTGCTCATCCGCGGAATATGCTGAAGAAAGGTGCCGTTGGCGGCTGCCGATCGCCGGCGGTACTTCCAGGGAAGCGGTCTCGAGCAGGACGCTTTATTTGGATCGACTGTTAATAACTTTTATTGGCCATGTTGAGCTTGTAAACCGGAGTGGTCCACATGCGCTCGATTGAGTCGCGCGCGCGCATTTTTCTTCGCGCCGCGACGCGAGTCGCGCCCGTCGGGGCGCTGCCGCCGGGTAACATGCCGTTATAACAGCCAGCAAACGTTCCGGCTGTGACTACGCCTTTTGGGTGAGGAGTCGGCCCTGCATGACATGTCTCCTCCGCAACAATAGCCGAAAAGCTCCGAAAAGCAGGCGTAAGCCTTTTTTAACGACTGCCCTTTCGAGGTAGGCACTTCCGTGATTGGACACGTGGCCTGCCCTCTGGTACTATTGCTGCACAAGATCGATGTCGATTCCAGCGGCACGACGGTCTTGCGAGTTCGCTTCGCTTATCCAAACAATCAGCCCTTCACGCCTCGAGCGCGGCATAGAACTGCGCGGTGAATCGTGAAGTGGTCAGTCGGTAAGAGGGGGTAAAGATGCCAGACTCGATCAATGTCGCACTTGTCGGTCGCAATGCACTCACCCGTGAGGGACTCTGCAGGATATTGGCGGAACAGGGATTCGATGTTCGCGCATCGGCGGCGAGGCCATCGGAGCTAAGGTCTTCGGCCGACGCCCTGTGCGGCCTCGAAAATTGTCTGGTCGTCGCGGACGTGGGAATGAATGGCTGCGAGCCTGAAATGATCGAGACGATCCAGGCACACGTCGCGGGTGCGAGGATCGTTCTCCTCGCCGACGAATTCGATTTCGAAACGATGCTGACCGCCTTCCGGCAGGGCGCGAGCGGCTATATCGTCAAGGAGATCACGCCGGTGCCGTTGATCGCCTCGCTGAAGCTGGCCGCGACCGGCGAGAAAGTCCTTCCCTCCCAGCTGGCCGAGCAATTGCCGGCCCACGCTCCGGCGGCGGCAAGCGATGCGGTCCAGAAGACGATCGACAGCGCTCAGCTCTCCGATCGCGAGACCGAGATCCTGCGCTGCCTGATCATGGGCTGTCCCAACAAGATCATCTCGCGCGTGCTCGACATCAGCGAGGCGACGGTAAAGGTCCATGTGAAGGCGATCCTGCGCAAGGTTCGCGTCCACAACAGGACCCAGGCGGCGATCTGGGCGGTCAATCGCGGCCTCGAGGGGATCACGCTCAACGCCCAGCAAATGGGCCCATGGCTGGAGTCCGAGGCGATCGAGTTCACTGCGCTGACGCCGCAGGTCTTCGCGCATGAGGCGCTGCCCCAGCTCGCGATCGCGGCCCACTGAGCGGAAAAGCGGGACATCGCGAGGAGGTGAGCCATGGCGGGATCGTCCGTACCCGATGCTCCGCCCGTGCCACAGGACCTTCAGGTACAGAGCCTGACGCAGCGGCTCGTCAATATCGGGCACCTGCTTTCCGGCAGCTTCGGCAACGCGGCGATCATGCTTGTGAGCGTCGCCGTGGCGGCGCGCGCGCTCGGCCCTGAAATCTATGGCGTGATGGTGCTGGTGCTCGCTTATGGCCGTACGGTCGAGCGTGTCCTGAGGTTCGAATCGTGGCAGCCGCTGATCCGGTACACGGCGCTCGAGGAGGGCGAGCCGGACCGCGAGCGGCTCGGCCGCCTTTACGCTCTGGGGTTGATGCTCGACGTGTCGACGGCCCTGCTGGCCGCACTCGTCACCTGGGGAGGGGCGGCGCTGCTGGGCCCCTTGTTCGGCCTTGATCCTGCCCATGTGGGCCTGGTCGCGATCTATGCGGCTGCACTTGCCGTGAACATCACCGGAGTCCCGACTGCAGCGCTTCGCATGGCAGGCCGTTTCCGGATACTCGCCTACAGCCAGCTTGCCGCAAACATCCTCCGCATCGGTCTCGCGATGCTGTGTGCCCATCAGCAATGGGGCATCGCGGCGTTCATCCTTTCCTGGACGATCGCGCAGATCGCGGGATCCCTGCTGTTTTTGTGGCTCGGCTACGGCGCGTTGCGCAGCCTCGGAATACCGGGGCCGTTCTCCGTGCGCTGGCGCGGCCTTCGCGCGAGCTTTCCCGGGTTCATGTCGTTCGCCTGGTCCACCAACCTGTCGATGACGATGCGCACCCTCACCCAGGAAGCCGATTCGCTGCTGGTCGGCGCGCTCGCAGGCCCGGCTGCAGCGAGCTTCTATTATCTCGCCAAGCGCATCGGCAAGGTCGCTCAGCAGGTCGGAGCGCAGGTCCAGGCCGTGATCTACCCCGATGTCGCCCGCATCTGGGCACGCGGGCAGCGGGAGCGGTTCAGGTCCACGGTGCTCCAGACCCAGGCTGCACTGGCGGGGGTCGGCCTCGCCGGTCTTGCGGCCGCCTGGCTGCTCGGAGAGTGGATCATCAGGATCGGCCCAGGCGCCCTTTATGCGGCGGCCTATCCGTTGCTGTTGACGCAATTGGTGGCGGTGGTTCTCACCATGCATGCCGCGCCCTCGCGGTCGGCGCTGCTCGCAATGCATCGTCCGGGCCTGGTTCTGGCGGTCTCCGCGGTCGGTGTGGCCATCTTCCTTGGAACGAGCTTCCTGGCCATCCCGCATCTCGGGGCCATCGGTGCCAACATCGCCCACATCGCGCTGGCGGGCTTTACGGCCGTCATTCTCGACATTGCCTGGCTGCGCGGATCGCGGGCGGGGCATCCGGAAGTGCCGGCATCGCTGGTTGCCGCAGCGGGCCGCTAGCCTCGGATTGAAGTCGCGCGTGCTGCCGCACGTTCGGGTTCAAGCCCGCGACTAGTTCGTTCGACCTACCTCGCAAGCTTCACGATTTCGCCGATATTCCGCAGCGCCGGCGTGCGCGGCCGCGCTAATCTGTTCGGCGGAGGCGGTGCGCCTCGGAGTCCGGCAGGTTCGGGAGCGTTGCGCGATGAACTGGAGGGTGCTTCACCCGCTGTACAAGCCGTTGAGCTCGATATTCGGCAGGGGCACCGCGGTGGCTGTGATCACTGCTTATGGCGATCGCGCCGACACGCTCGAAGCCTTGAAGGCATTGCTTCGGGAGAAGGGGATTGCCCGCTCCCGCTCGGAACTGATGAGTCTTCCGCGCATGGGCCACAAGAGCGTCGACGCGATGCTGCAATCGATTTTCGCGGACGACCTGCAGGAGGGTGGCGCGGAGGCGATGCGCGCAGCGATCCGGGAGGACCTGCATCGCGCAATGGAAGCCAGGGCCAGCGACCGGGTGGAATCGGCCCGCCTACAGCTGCGGCGCGCGGAGGCGACGCTGGCGGAAATCCGAACGCGCAAGAAGCCGAAGTGAAAACGGATTGGCGCATGCGGCGGCCCGGCCGATATGCAGGCGGGCCGCCGCTTGCTTGCGGACGCGCAGCTTTCGAGCCCGGAGCCCGGGCTGCTCGCCCTAGAATAAGGGCATGAGAATGATCGGACCAGGCTGAGCCTGATCCAGTCATGTTCTAGTTGCCCATGCCCTTGGTGGACCTGTCGCCGCGATCCTTCACCCGGAAGCTCCATCCCTCACCCTCGGGACGGCATTCGCGCATGTAATAAGACGGATCTTCCTCCCTGGCATCGGCAAGGGCTGCCTTGCACTCCGGCTTCGTGGCGTAAATGACGCTGTCGTCGACCGCCGCCGCAGCGGTCGGAAGAGCAAGGGCGAACCCGAGCAATCCGACTGTTCTGAGCATCCTCATTGCAAGTTCCTCCTGTCGCGGCGGATGCCGCACCCGAATCTTAAGCCGCGGCGTCACGCGTTCCGAACACTATCTCTCGCGCCGGCCAGCGATTGCGGAGTAGATCTTTGGGCCGAAACGGCGCTCGTCGGCCGGCGTCGGCGTCATCATCTGCAGAAGGACAGGATCCGCTCGGCCAGGTCATGCCGGCAGATCAGCAGATCGGGCAATTCCGGGCATGGCTTGTTGTAGGCCATGTGGGACCCGTCCAGCCTGGACACGTGCAGGCCTGCGGCGACGGCAACGGCAGCCGGAGCACAATTGTCCCATTCGAACTGCCCGCCGCTGTGCAGGTAGATGTCCGCTTCGCCGCGGAGCACCGCCATCGCCTTCGCGCCGGCCGAGCCCATCGGCACGAGCTCGGCCTGGAGCTCGGTCGCTACCGCCAGCGCCTCCGGCGCGGGCCGGGTCCGACTGACCAGCATCCTCAGTCCACGATTGCTTTGCGGGAGCGATGGCGGGCGCCCGCTGTCCATCGTCAGGCCGAGATCGGGGAGGGCGACAGCGCCCACCGCTGCCCGGCCCTCGATCGCCAGGCCGACATGGACCGCCCAGTCGGAGCGCCCCTCGCCATATTCGCGCGTGCCGTCGAGCGGGTCGATGATCCAGCAGCGTGGGTTCGCCAGCCGGTCGGCCGTGCTGGCCGTCTCTTCCGAGAGCACCGCATCGCCCGGGCGATGTCTGGCAAGGGCTTCGAGAAGATAGGCGTTCGACAGCAGATCGCCCGCCTTGCCAAGAGCCTTCCCGGTCTGCTTCCCCTCCGCCCGGAGCTGGAGAAGCAGAGCGCCTGCCTCGGTTGCGAGCGTGCGGGCAAGATTTGCATCATTCATCGGTGCCGCTCCAGGCTTCGACAGGGAAGGTTGAAGGCCCGGGACGAACCGCCCGGCGACCCCCGGAAACATCAACGTTCGAGAAGCAGCGCGACGATCTGCTCCGCCGCGTCCTCGGGCGAGATCGCGGTCGTGTCGATGCGGAGGTCCGGCGCCTCCGGCGCTTCATAGGGCGAGTCGATGCCCGTGAAGTTGCGCAGCGCGCCTGCCCGGGCCTTGCGATACAGGCCCTTGACGTCCCGCATCTCCGCGACGTCCAGGGGCGTGTCGACATGGATCTCGATGAAGTCGCGCCCGAACATGCTTCGGACCATGTCGCGTTCCGCGCGGAACGGCGAGATGAAGGCCGTGAGCACGATCAACCCCGCATCGGTCATCAGGCGCGCGACCTCCGCGACCCGTCGGACATTCTCGACCCGGTCGGCATCGGTGAACCCTAGATCCCGGCAGAGGCCGTGACGCACGTTGTCGCCGTCCAGGAGAAAGCTGTGCTTGCCGAGCGCGAGCAACTTCTTTTCGACCAGATTGGCGATCGTCGACTTTCCCGACCCGGACAGGCCGGTGAACCAGAGCAGTTTCGGCTGCTGTGCCTTCTGGGCGGCATGCGCTTCGCGACTGACCTCGAGCGCCTGCCATTGTATGTTGTGCGAACGCCGCAAGGCGAAATGGATCATGCCGGCACCGACCGTGTTGTTCGTCAGCCGGTCAATGATGATGAAGCCGCCGAGATCGGCACTTCGTGCATAGGGCATGAAGGGAAGGGCCCTGTCGGCCGCGAGGTTCACGACGCCGATTCCATTCAGCGGCAGCGTCTTGCCTGCCTCCTGGCCGAGCGTATTCACGTCGACCTGGTATTTGAGGTCCGTGATGCGCACGGGAACGGTGTTGGCCCCCATCTTCAGCAGATAGGGACGCTGGGGAAGCATCGGATCCTCGCCGAGCCAGACCAGCGTCGCCTCGAACTGGTCGGCCACCTCGATCGGGTCGGCCGACGCCGACAGCACATCGCCGCGGGCACAGTCGACCTCGTCGGTAAAGGTCACCGTGACCGCCTGGCCAGCCGCTGCCGCCGGCAGGTCGCCGTCCATGGTCACGATGCGCTCGATGGTGGTGGTGCGTCCCGACGGAAGAACGCGCACGGCGTCGCCGGGACAAAGAAGTCCGGTGGTCACGAGGCCGGAGAATCCGCGGAAGCTCGAATTGGGACGGTTCACCCACTGGACGACCATCGTGAACGGAAGTTCGACGAGCCGTTCCCCATCGACCACCACCGAATCCAGATAGTCCAGCAATGTTGGCCCGTGATGCCAGTGCATTTTGGAGCAGCGGCTCGCGACATTCTCGCCCGACAGACCGCAAAGCGGGATCGGCACGACGTTCTCGATCCCCAGCGATTGAGCGAACGCGCGATAATCCTCAACGATCTCGTCGAACCGCTCCCGACTGTAGCCGACCAGATCCATCTTGTTGACGGCGAGCACCACGTTGCGGATGCCGACCAGATGGCAAAGATAGCTGTGACGCCGGGTCTGCGTCAGCACGCCCTTGCGGGCGTCGACCAGGATGATCGCGGCGTCCGCGGTCGAGGCACCGGTGATCATGTTGCGTGTATATTGCTCGTGGCCAGGGGTGTCGGCGACGATGAACCGCCGGTTTGCAGTCTCGAACATCCGGTAGGCGACATCGATGGTGATGCCTTGCTCGCGCTCGGCGGAAAGCCCGTCGACGAGCAGCGCGAAATCGAGCCCCTCGCTTGTGGTCCCGTGCACGCGCGATTCCCGCTCGAGCGCTTCCACCTGGTCGGCGAGCAGGGATTTCGAGTCGAACAGAAGCCGCCCGATCAGGGTCGACTTGCCGTCATCGACCGAACCGCAGGTAATGAACCGAAGAAGGTTCTTGTCGCCCGACGCGTCGACGTCGGGAAGCGCGATCTGTGCAAGAGCGGACGCCATGTTCATCAGAAATACCCCTCGAGCTTCTTCTTCTCCATGCTGGCCGCCTGGTCGCTGTCGATGGCGCGGCCCTGACGCTCCGAAGTCGTCGACAGCGAAGTCTCGTCGATGATCTCGGAGATCGTGCGCGCCTCGCTGAGGACTGCGCCGGTGAGCGGGTAACAGCCGAGCGTGCGGAAGCGCACCGATCTCAGCGTCGGCGCTTCGCCCGGACGGAGCGGGAAACGCCCGTCGTCGACCATGTACAGGACGCCGTCGCGTTCCACGGTCGGCCGTGGCGCGGCGAAATAAAGCGGCACGATCTCGATGGCTTCCCGCGCGATATACCGCCAGACGTCGAGCTCGGTCCAGTTCGACAACGGGAACACCCGGATCGATTCGCCCCGATCCTTGCGTGCATTGTAGAGCCGCCACAATTCGGGACGCTGCGTCCTCGGATCCCAGCGATGGGCGGCCGTGCGGAACGAGAAGATCCGTTCCTTGGCGCGTGACTTTTCCTCGTCCCGCCGGGCACCGCCGAAGGCCGCGTCGAAACCGAACTTGTCGAGTGCCTGCTTCAGGCCCTCGGTCTTCCACATGTCGGTGTGGATGGGCCCGTGGAAAGGCGTGATGCCCATTCTCTCCGCTTCCGGATTGCGATGGACGAGCAGCTCGATGCCGGGTTCGGCCGCGACCCTGTCGCGGAGCGCATACATGTCGCGGAACTTCCAGGTGGTGTCGACATGGAGCAGCGGAAACGGCAGCGGCGACGGGTAGAAGGCCTTCCGCGCGAGATGCAGCATCACCGCGGAATCCTTGCCGATGCTGTAGAGCATGACCGGTCGCTCGGCCTCGGCGGCCACCTCGCGGATGATGTGGATGCTCTCCGCCTCGAGACGGTCGAGGTGGCTGGATCCCGCCGCCCGCCCGGCATTGCGAATGCCTTGCCCGGTGGCCGCCGGGAGCGGCTGTGGCGCGGCGGTCAACGGCCGCTGCGGTTCGATCGGACTTTGCACATGACCTCCATCACGTCTGAGACAAATGACTCATGAACTGCGCGACGATCTGGGTCCGGTTGCTGACCCCGGTCTGCGTCATGACCGATCGTATGTGGACCTTGACCGTGCTCTCGCTGATGTTGAGCAGGTTGGCGATCGCGCGGTTCGACATGCCCAGCGCGAGCAGCCGGACCACTTCCTGCTGTCGAGGCGTCAATTGACTGAAGGTGTCGCGTTCGGCCCATTCGTCGCCGGCGGGGCTCGCCGCATCTTCACCGCTTCCCGACAGTGCGCTCCGGATCAGATTGATCGCCGCGCGCGGGTAGACGACGAGATCGGCGGTCAGCAGGCGGATTGTCGAGATCACCGCCTGGAGATTGGTGTCCGTCGTCAGCACACCGCGCACACCGCATTGAAGCGCTTCGAGCAGCCGCTCCGCATCGCCATCCGGCGTGACGACGAGGATCAGGGCACCCGGCCATCGTCGCATGGCGTCGCGCACGTCTTCCGTCAGCGTCGCCATATTCTCTGCGGCACGCTCGTGCTGGAGCAGCACGAGGTCGGGACTGGCGATCTCGCCCGCCGCGGCGAGCCGGTCGAAGGCATGGACCTGGAAGTCCGGTGCCGCGACGAGGCCCGCGGACGTGCATGCACGTGTGAAGGGCCGCGGATCGATCAGCACGACACAGGTCTTCTGGTGACGGTCCATTGTCAGCAATCCAGCGGTGCCGAATGCGGCGGTCGTGTCCACCTCACGCGGCCTCGTGCCGGCGCGCGCCGCGGCGCAGTCTCGCGAACCAGGCGGGGCGCTCCTTCTCTTCGTCGTAAGTCGCCACCGACGCCGCGTAGAATTGCAGCGGGTCGCCATGCCCGCGCTTGGCATGCTCGGCATAGTCGACCCGGTTGATCACGGCGCCATCGACCTGCTCCTGAAGGATCTGGCTCGCCGCCCGCATCTGTTCGATCGTGGTCTTGCCCCATTGGACGACCATGATCGTGCTGTCCGCAAGGCCGACGATCGTGCGCGCATCGCGGACGGAGAGAACCGACGGCGCGTTGATCACGACCAGATCGAAATCGTTGCGAAGGTCTCCGAGCAGGCGGCGGATCTGGGTGAGGCGGATGAAGGCGGCAGGATCGGCACTGCTCCTCGAGGCCAGCACGACCGGCGTGTAGGTCGGCGCGTCGCGCGCGCTTTCGGCGGGCTCGGGCGGCGGCAGCAGCCTGGTCGTCTGCGCGCCGCCGACCAGATAGTCCATCAGGTCGGGGCCTTGCGAGAGATCTCCTTCCAAAGGGGAAATGCCCTTGTTCCGGTTGCGGAAATCGAGGTCCACGACGACCGCCCGCCGTCCCGCCGCCGCAGCCGCGGCGACAAGGGCGACCGCGACCATGGACTTGCCCGCGCCGGGTAAGGGCGAGGTCACCAGAACGCTGTTATGCGTGTTTTCGGGCGCGAGATGCTCGACTTCCGCGAACAGGTTGCGAGCGACTTCGGCATAGACCGAGTGGGGCTGCCGCGTGACGAGGCTACCGTCCGCGTCGGTGAGCGTCGCCGCGTTGACCTTCGGGAACATGGCGAACGTCCGCAAGCCGAACAGCTGCGCGATCTGCTCGCTCGACCAGATCCGGTTGTCGAACATCTCGAGGGCGAAGATGAGCAGGAGCCCGAGGATCATCGAGCCGGAAAATGCGGCGAGCGCGGCCTTCTTGGGTGCCGGCGCCACCGGCTGGTCCGGAACCGTCGCCTGCGAGATGAGCGAGGAGTTGACGCCGGTGGTCTTGAGCTCCGCACGGACGTCCTGGGCACGCTGCGCGGTGACGATGTAGCTCTGCTTGAGGACCTCGGCCCGGCGCTCCAGGGCCGCGAGCTGCACGAGATTTTCGCTGTTCGAGAAGGCCTTGGACCGAATCACGCCGACCCGGCTCTCCAGCGTGCTGGCGCGGGCGGCAGCCGCTGCGGCCTCGCTCGCGGCAAGCTGACGTTCCCGTGCAGCGGCGGCGTTGGCCCGGTCCCGCTCGGCGCGCGCGCTCGCGAGCTGCTCGCGTTCGATGCCACCCCGGATCTCAGCGAGCTGCGCATCGATCCGCTGCATTTCGGGATGGCGGGCGCCGTAGGTGACCTTGAGGTCCGAGCGCTGCCGCATCAGATCCTCATATTGGCGCTGCTGCTGCTCGAGCAGCGCGGATTTGCCGGCATTCGCCCGATAGAGGGTATCGGCGCCCGGCATGCCGGCGGTGCGGGCGGCCATCGCCGCGCGTGCCGCACTTGCCGATGCCGCCTCGACGGCGATCCGGTTCAGCTGCTGATAATCCTCCGGGCCGCCGGCACCGGCCAGCATGCCATGCTGGCGTCGGAAGTCTGCGATCGCCTGCTCGGCCGCCTGGGTCTCAGCGGCAAGCCGGTCGCGCTCGCCGGCGAGCGCGATCGCGGTACGCTCCTTGCGGATGTTGCGCCGGCCGAACTTCAGCTCCTGGAGGCTGTCTACGAACTGGTTGGCGATTCGGGCCGCAAGTTCCGGCGAACGTGATTGCACGACGATGTCGATCAGGTCCGAGTCGCCCGTGCTGTTGATCTTGGTCATGTTCTCGAGCCTCGCGCTGGCGCGCAGGATCGCCCGGTCGGGATCGCCATTGTCGGCCTGCAGCATGAAGCGCGGATCATGGATGAGATCGAGGTCGCGCACGACTTTCTCGGCCAGGGCACGGGATCGGTAGAGGCGCGCCTCGTTCGCGACACGCTGCTGATTGCGCGCGGCGACGTCGGCCTGGTTGGCGCCGGTGGCGTCATTCAGCTCGACCTGTGTGGTGGCGACGGCTTCATAGAGGCGCGGCGTCAGCAATTGGGAGATCGTGACCGCGCCGGTGACAAGGGCGACGACCAGGAACAGCAGGATCTTGCGGCGGCGGATGATGCTCCACATCTGCCGTATCGACAGCAGCTGGTTCGCGTGAACGGGGCTGGTCATAGAGCGAGGCGCGGCGCCGCCGCCGTCGCTTGGAGCGGTTGGACCGAGCAGTCGAGCCTGAACGTTCATCTCTCTTCTCCGCAACCTTGCGCCTGCAGGCTCGGCGCCCCTGCGTCGGGCGCCACGTCGCATGATCCTGCAAGGTGGAGTGGCGCCACGCAAAAGCCCTTGGGAGAAAAGGCAAGGGCATAGTGGTTAGGCCTTTGGGAGGAAGCGGCCGCCAACTAGCCCTTTCGTGCTTCCCGACCGACACGCCGGCGCGGCGGGAAGCCCTGTCGCGCAGGTCGCTCAGCCGGAATGGTTAGGCCTTGCGCATAAGGCTTACGACCGTTGTTCGCCTGCCGAGGCCGGTGGTCTTCCGCTAAGCGAACCGGGAACCGCGCGCATTGCCGCCGGTGCAGGGGGCTCGATGAGGATTGCCGTCATCAGTGACGTTCATGCTGCCGCCGGCCCGCTGCGCGCGGCGCTCGCGGCGGCGCGCGACACGGGCTTCGACCAGCTCCTCATTCTCGGAGACCTTCTGACCTACGGCGCCGAGCCGGCGGAGACGCTCGATCTCGTGGAGGATGCCGTGGAACGCGACGGCGCGCTGCTCGTGCGCGGCAATCATGACTCGATCTATCTCGACAGGGAAAGCGGCTGCCCCGGCTACGAACTGACGATCCCGCCCTGGATACGGGAGTCGGTGGACTGGACCTGCGAGCGCCTCCAGGGACGAAGTCTGGGCGGGTTTGCATGGCGCGACGAGTGGTCGCGGGACGGTCTCCTTGCCGCGCACGCCAATCCCAACGGCCCGGGAGACTGGTCCTATCTTCGGACGTCCGAGGACCTCGAGGCCGCCGCATCCGCGCTCGCCGCCCGCGGACTGAGCGCCGGTCTGTTCGGCCATACCCATCGCTATCGCCGCCATGCGGACGGACGCCGCACCGTCCTGACCGTCGGCTCGGTCGGGCAGCCGCGCGATGCGGCTCGGACGAGCGAGTGGACGCTGATATGCTGGGCCGGAGGGAGGCTGCTGGCGGAGCGTCGGCCCGTGTCCGTGGAATGGGGCACTCTCGTCCGTGCCGTTCGCGCAACCGATCTTTCGGACGACACAAAAGATCGCATCTGCAGGTATTATTCATGATCAAGGCAGTCGTAACCGGCGGAGGCGCCGTTCTCGGCCAAGGCATCATTCTCGCGCTGCGCCGGTCGGAGCTCGACGCGACGATCGTCGTCACCGACCCAAATCCCCTGTCCGCCGGGCTCTACTGGGGCGATACCGCCTATCGCGTGCCGCTCGCGGACGACCCCTCTTACGTCGAGGCGATCGCCAGCCTGCTCGAGCGCGAGCGGCCCGATGTCGTGCTCGTCGGGACGGACGTCGAGCTCGCCGCATTCGCGGCGCACCGGCCGGCGCTCGAAGCGCGGTTCGACACCCGGATCATCGTCAGCGCGCCTGAGGTGGTGGCGATCGCCGACGACAAATTCCGCACGTTCGAGTTTCTGCGCGACCATGGCTTCGATCCGCCCGCATCGGCGCGCGCTGAGGACGGGCCGTCAGTGGAAGCCCTGCTGTCGAAGGTCGGTTTCCCACTGGTCGTGAAGCCGCGCGTCGGTGCCCGTTCCGTCGGCGTCTCCGTGGTACACGACCGGCAGGAGCTGGACGACGCGATACGGGGGCGGAGCGGGCTGGTCGTCCAGGAGTGCGTGGGCACTTCCGACACCGAATATACCGCAAGCGTGCTGGTGTTCGACGGAGTCGCGGCGGCGTCCATCGTCATGCGGCGGGACCTGAGGGATGGGAACACCTTCCGCGCTTATTCCGGCGCCTATGACGCGCTGAATGCGGAAGTGCGCAGGCTTGGAGAGGCGCTTGCGCCGTTCGGGCCCGCCAATTTCCAGTTCAGGACCGACCGTCAGGGCAGGCCGCGCGTGTTCGAGATCAACGCGCGCTTCTCGGGTGCGACCCCGCTGCGCGCGCTCGTCGGGTTCAACGAGGTGGAAATGTGCCTGAGACATGTCCTGCTGGACGAGCCGATCGTCGCACCGGATGTGCGTGAGGCGATCATCCTTCGCCATCTCAGCGAAACGGTGGTGACCCGCGAGGCGGTCGAGCAGGTCAAATGACGGGCAGGCGACTCCTGCTTGCCGTGACGGGCGGCACCGGCTTTATCGGCCGCCGCTTCGTCGAGGCCGTGCGCGGCGTTCATGACGTGCGGCTGCTCCTTCGCGATCCTGCCGGCCTGTCCGGAGCGGACGCCAGGCGGTTCGACCTGCTTGGGGAAGAGCCGCTCGATCCCGTGCTCCTGGAGGATGTCGACGCGGTCATCCATCTCGCGGCGAGGGTTCCGCCGGATCATTTCGATCCTTCCGAAGCGAAAACGTGCATGGCCGCAAATGCGTTCGGCACGTTGCGGCTGGTGGAGGCGATGCGGGCGGCCGGGGTCGGGCGACTGCTGCAGACGACCAGTGCGAATGCCTACGCGCCCTGGGTCGAGCGGCCCGACGAGGAGGCTGCACTCTACCCGGTCAGCCGCGTCTATTATCTTGCGTCCAAGATCGCTCAAGAGCTGCTTGCCGGCGCATCCTGCGCCGCCGGCGGGATCGGCCTCACGACGCTTCGCCTCTCCTCGGTCTATGGCGCCGGACAGAGCAAGGGTGCCGTGCCCGCCCTGATCCGTGCCCTGCGCAGCGGTGAGAGGCTCAGGCTGATCGACGGTGGCCGCTTCGGCGCCGATTTCGTCCAGGTGAATGATGTCGTGGCCGCGTTGCTGCGCTGTCTGGAAGGCGGGGTGAGCGGCGTCTACAATGTCGGGTCGGGGCAGCGCGCTACCATCCGAGACATCGCTTGCCACCTGCTCGCGATCGCCGGTGAGGACGAGCAGCGCCTGGATATCCGGCCGGGCGGCGATACCGCCGACTTCGGATTCGCGCCGCTTGCGATTGAAAAGCTTGAGGCGCTGGGCTGGGGGCCGACGCCGCTCGAGCATGGCCTCGCGGTCATGCTCGCCGCGCTCGATCATGGTGGCGGGAAGTTCGCGGCCAATGCCGGGCCCGCACCGGCAGTCGTGCAACAATGCACTGACGGCAGATGGTGAACTCCCTTGCGAAGTTCGGGCGGCTTTCTGCACCGATTGTCATGTTTCCGGGCGGCAACCCACCCGTGAGATCATCCGAACGATCACCCTTCCTTGCTCGAAAGGTCCGCGGATTGGCCGGATGGCCAACTGGCGACCCCACGATGCCGGTGCCTACAGTGCCGATCATCGATCACGAAGCGGGAGGTTCTCGTGGGGGGAAGGGTGACGGGCGGCGGCGGATCGCCGGCTAGTCGGGAAGGGGAGAAGGCACGGGATGGCGCCGCCAAGGCCCATGCGTCTTCGCCGCGCGGTCGCGAACCGGCGGGAGCCGGCAAGCCCGGGTTCGTCTCCGACTTCACCGGGATCGTCTATGACGAATCCGGCTGTCCGATCCTCTGATCCGGACCCACCGCGCCTGCAGACATGAGAAAAGCCCGGGCGAGCCCTGAGCACACGGAAGCTTCGGGCAGTGTCGGGTGCCGGCTGCGGCCGTTACCAGCGAGGACGAAACAGATGACGCAGAAGATACTCGTGACCGGCGCCGCCGGTTTCATCGGCTTTCATGTTGCCGCGCACCTGCTCGCTCGCGGCGATCAGGTCATCGGCATTGACAGTCTCAACGATTATTATGCGACCTCCCTCAAGCAGGACCGCCTGCGCGTCCTGCAATCGGGCCATGGCGATCGCTTCGATTTCCGCCGGATCGACTTTTCCGACTGGCACGCGCTCGAGAGCGGCCTCGCCGGAACGTCCTTCGACGCCATCGTGCACCTTGGCGCGCAGGCCGGGGTGCGCTACTCGATCCTCAACCCCCGCGCTTATGCCCAGTCCAATCTCGTGGGACATCTCAACCTGCTGGAAATCGCCCGCGCCCGCGGCTCCCGTCATCTCGTCTACGCTTCCTCCTCCTCGGTCTATGGCGGCAACGACAGCCTTCCCTTCCGGGTCGAGGATCGTGTCGACCACCCGCTCAGCCTCTATGCGGCGACCAAGAAGGCCGACGAGCTGATGAGCGAGACCTATGCGCACCTTTACCGCCTGCCGCAGACCGGGCTCCGCTTCTTCACCGTGTACGGGCCCTGGGGCCGGCCCGACATGGCGATGTGGATCTTCACCAGCGCGATCCTCCAAGGCCGTCCGATCGACGTCTATGGCGAAGGCGACATGCGGCGGGACTTCACCTATGTCGATGACATCGTCAGCGGCGTCGTCGCCTGCCTCGACAATCCGCCCGCTGACGACGGCTGCGAAAAGGCCGGCGGGAGCCGGGCGCCACATCGCCTCTACAATATCGGAAACAATCGTTCCGAGGAACTGACCAGGATGATCGACCTGATCGAGCGCAGTTGCGGTCGTCCTGCGATGCGACGGTTGATGCCGATCCAGCCGGGCGACGTCCGCGACACCTTCGCCGACATCAGCGCGATCGAACGGGATCTCGGCTTCCGCCCCACGACCCCGATCGACGTCGGCATTCCCCGCTTCGTCCAGTGGTTTCGCGACTATCAGGGCAACGCGTCCGCAGGCCGCGCCGCCGCCTGAACCGCGCCGCGGCGACAATCGGCGATGCTCAGCGGCTATGCTCGTTGAGCACCACCTGGGAGACGTGTCGCCGCCCGCCGGAGCGGCTGAGCTGGACGAAGACATCGATCGTCCTCTCCACGTAGAAATGAACGTCCTCACGGCCGAGCCGGGTGCCGCCCTGCAGCACGAGCAGAGCGATCTGCTCGACCGCCCGCTCCGCGGAATCGGCATGAACGGTGGTCATCGATCCGGGATGTCCCGTGTTCACCGCCCGCAGGAAGGCATAGGCTTCCTCGCCCCTGAGCTCTCCGAGAATGATCCGGTCGGGGCGCATCCGCAGGGATGCCGCAACGAGGTCGTTGGCGGTGACTTCGCTCTCGCCCAGCCGGCTGCGGGCGGCGACCAGGCCGACCGCGTTGGCCTGCCGGATCTGAAGCTCGGGCGTATCCTCGACGAAGATCAGGCGTTCCTCCGGGGGGATCTCCCGAAGCAGCGCATTGAGGAAAGTGGTCTTGCCGGTGGAGGTTCCCCCGGAGATGAGGATGTTCTTGCGGGCGCGGACCGCCTCTGCCAGCACTCCGGCGACATCGCCGCGGCGCAGGCGCTGGTCGAGCGCGGCGTCGACACCGTGATGGTCGACGCCGGCCTGGATCGTGACATCGTTCAGCGCTCCGGCCTCGACATAATCGGCAAGGCTGAGATCCGTCTGGACGTGCTTGCGAATGGCAAGCGCCAGATGGCCGCGCGTCGCCGGCGGTGCGACCACCTGGACCCGGGAACCGTCCGGCAGGATCGCCGACAGCAGCGGATGCTCGCGGCTGATGCCCTGGTGCGACATCGCCGCGATCTGGCGGGCGAGGCGCCATAGCGTGGTTTCATCGAGCTCCGGCACGGGCTTGCTTTCGATTGCGCCGGCCATCGTCTCGAACCAGATCTCGCCGGGCCCGTTGACGTAGATGTCGGTGATGTCCGGCCGCTCGAGTACCGCACGCAGCGGCGCGAGATAGCTTTGGAGGTAGATGCCCGTAGCACCCTGCGCGCCCGCCGCCATCAGCGTGCCCCGACGCCCGTGAAGTCCAGATCCCGGGCGACGAATACGCCGATGCTCCGGCCTGCCGCGACCTTGAGCGTCGGCCGGATCGGCTCGGACGGGGCAAAAGTCCCGGCCACGGCAGTGCTGCCGGGCGCCGCCACGATGACCGAGGCATTGTTGCTCCGCGACGCCAGCGCCACCCCGATGTCGACGGCCGATTGCAGGATCGCGCCGGCGAAGCGCTGGAAGAAATGGGTGTCGACGCTCGCGCGTACCCCGCCGCGACCCAGCGTGTCGGTGGTCGGAGAGCCGATCGCGATCGTTGCGCCATCGGGTCGGATCAGCCGAACCCAGTTGATCAAGGCCCGCTTCTGGCCCGGAGTCCCGTCCGCCCGATACTCGCCGATCAGGCGGCTGCCGCGGGGAATGAGCACTCGGGTGCCGCCGAAGCCTCGAACGTCGCGGGCGACGATCGCCCTGGCAAAGCCGGGACGGCTGGAGTCGAACGCCGTTTCGAGCACGGCGGGGATCAGGGTACCCTGCGGCACGGTGGTCTCCCGGTTGGCAAGCATGGCTGCGCGGGCACGGGCGCCGAGCGCGCCCGCCTCCGTGCCGGTCGGGGCGCCTGTCGGGGCGGCGTCGCTGGGCGCGCCTGCGGCGGCGGGGCCGGTCGTGTCGATCACCAGAGCGGGGCCGGGATCCGCGCGCACCTGCGGCGGCGGACCGACCGGGGGCATGACCGACGGCGCGTAGACCTCCGGCTCCGGCGCAGCCGATGCGGGGGACGGAGCCTGGGGCGGCAACGCCATCGGTTGCGGCGGCGCGGGCACGAGCCGCGCCTCCGGCGGAATGCGGGCCGTCATGGTCGCCGTCCCCGCCGACGGCGCCTGCAAGGATGGCGGCGTTCGAAGGTCGGGCGGAACGTAGAGGGGAGGCGGTGGAGCGGGGAAATTCCCGCCTCCCGAAGAGTCCTCGACGCGGGTCTCGGAAGCCTGTCTGCGCCGCGACTCGAGGAAGAGGAACAGGATCACCGCGGCCGCGCCGGCCAGGACGACCAGCAGCCACAGCGTCTTGCCCGAACTGCGCCTGGCGACGACCGGCTCGACCTCGGCTTGCGCGGTCGGCTGCCCGTCAACGCGCGGATCCGTATATCGGTCGATACTGGCCATCACCGCCTGTCCGGAGCGCGAACCGGTCTTTTCACCGTTCCGACTCCTGCCCTTCGGGAACCACGCTAGCCTGCGCGGCGGCGGAAGGGGAAGCGGGTTCCGGCTCGCGTTCCGGGGCAACCGCCCGGCTGCCGGTTCGCGGCGCCGGCGTCACCGGCGATTCCGGCCCGGGCAGCACCTCCGGATCCCTGCGATAGCGAACGACCTGGAAGCCGAGAGGGTTGGTGAAGCGTTGCTCGGGGGGAAGGTCGGCCCCGAACCGGTAGCGGAGGAGGGCCGCCCAGGTTCCGGTACGCTCCGAGCGGTTGTTCGCATCCCTTCGAACGGTGTCGAAACGCACCATCGCGACATCCGGACCGAGGTCTGTCATGCTTTCCACGTTCACTTCGACCACGCTGTTGCGGGTGATGCGTCGCAGCGGGCTGTCCGGGTTGGAGGCCTCCATGGTGCGGACATAGTCTGCGCGCGCGGGGCCTGCCGACCAGGATGAGACCTTGCGATACTGGTGCTGGAGGATGTCGCGATCGAAGCTTTCCCGCGCGACAGTATATTGGACGAGGAGGCTGCGCCTGAGCACGGCATCGGCGGCACCCGTGCCGGCGGCGCCGGCGCCGATCGCCTGCACATGTCCGGTCCGGCGATCGACGAGGAGCATGACGGGCGTAGCCGTCTTCATCGGGACGAAAAGGGCCAGCGCGAACGCCCCGCACAATGCGACAAGGGCTGCTCCGGAAGCGACGATCAGCCCGATCCGGAATCCCCGCTGCGGATATGCTGGCCGTCCGGGCGTTGCGGCCGGCGTTTCGCTCGCGCAGACGGGCGGCTCGGGCGCGGCGTCCCGGCTCATGGCCATATCCGGTCAACAACATCGATCGGCATCCCTGCCGCTGTCAAGGCGACCGGACTGGATCTCGCCACCGCTCTGCCGACGCGAAGCCCGGCTCGTCCGGAAGGCGCCGTGATTGGTGAGCGGCGCCCGCGACCGGCGCCGGCCGAGGCTTGTCCGGAAGAGGCCGAAGGAGGACGATGCACCATCAGACCCGCTCCAGCAGCCGGGGGATCCAGGCCTCGGGATCGTCGCCCGTTTCCGCTCTGACCTCGTCAAGGATCCGCACCGTCCTTTCGCGCCCGGAGAGAATGGTCAGCAATTGGCGCTCACCCGAGAGGTCGAGGCGGACGACGACGCTGTCCGTGCCGTGCTTGATCAGGAAGCTGTGGGACGAATCCGGCAATGTCCGCACGATCTCATATTCGTGCGGGGTGAGGCCGAAGCCCTCGACATAATCGGACTCGCGCGCCTTGGGATTGGCCATGAAGATCTGGGTGGCCGCCTGCTCGATGATCGCGCTGGCGATGCGGCTCTCAAGCGCGTCCTGGGCGCTCTGGGTGGCGAAGCCGACGATGCCGTTGCGCTTGCGGATCGTCTTTTCCCAATCCTTGATGCGGCGGACGAAGACCTCGTCGTCGAGCGCCTTCCAGCCTTCGTCGACGACGATGATCGCCGGCGATCCGTCCAGCCGCTCCTCGACGCGGTGGAAGAGATACATCATCGCCGGGGTACGGACCGCGGGATCGTCGAGGATCTGGGTCATGTCGAAGCCGACCGAGGCGGCGGTGAGATCGGTCAGATCCTGCGCATTGTCGAACAGCCAGGCGCGCTCGCCCTCGCCCCACCACGGCCGCAGCCGCGCCCACAGATCGGCCGAGTGGGCGCGATGGCCGCCGCGGAACAATTCGGCGATGTTGCGGAGGCGCCGGTGGGCCGCGGGCTGAGCGAAATTGGCGTCGACCGCATCCTTGATCTGCGCCATTTCGTCGACGTCGGCGCCGCCCGCGAGCACCGCCAGCCAGCCAATCAGAAACTGGCGATTGGCGTGGCTGTCCTCGATCTGCAGCGGGTTGAGGCCGGAGGGCGTACCCGGGCGCAGCAGATCGTAGCGGCCGCCGATCGCGCGGATGAACAATTCGGCGCCGCGATCCTTGTCGAAGAAGATGATCCGCGGCCGGAATTTGCGCGCCTGCGCGAGCAGGAAATTGAGCACCACCGTCTTGCCGGACCCGGACGGTCCGATGACAGTGAAATTGCCGAGATCGCCCTGGTGGAAATTGAAGAAATAGGGCCCGGCGGCGGTCGTCTCCAGCAGGGTCACCGCGTCGCCCCAATGGTTGTCGGAGGGACGGCCGATCGGGAAATTGTGGCCGCTGGCGAGGCCCGCGAAATTGGCGGTTGAGACCAGGCCCTTGCGCGCGATATATTTGAAGTTGCCCGGGAATTGCGCCCAGAACGCAGGCTCAAGCGCAATTTCCTCGCGCACCGCGATGATGCCGAGATCGCCGAGCGCGGCGAGGATCTCGGCGACGCCGTCGTCCACCCCGTCCGGCGTGTCGGCATGGACGGCGATGGTCAGGTGATGCTCGCCGAAGGCGGCGCGGCCGGCGGCGACGTCGTCCTTGGCGCGCGACAGATCGGCACGAAGGCTGACCGCCTCGTCCTCGGCCGAGCGCATCCGCCGCAGCGCCAGGTTCATGCCGGAGAGCGCGGCCTGGCGATCGACGAAGCCGAAGCTCTGCGAGATGGTCAGCTCGAACGGCAGGCGCAGCAGATCGTCGAGCATCCCCGCCTGGGTCTGCCCCGGATAATCCTTGATCGAGACGATCCCCTGAAAGGCACGCGGCGCGGTGCCGGTGCGGCCGAGCTCGACGCTTTCCTGGCCGAAGCTGATCCGGCGGTAGGGCAGATAGTCGCCGAGATCCTGGTTGGGCAGCAGCACCGGCCGGCTCTCGGCGTTAAGCAGGGTGGAGAGGAATTCGAGCGGCTCGGAGCAGATGCCGTGCTCGGTGTCGCGAACGCCGAGCAGGCGCGGCTGGTAATTGCCGAGGGCGGCGACGAGGGCGTCGCGGGCGGCGCCGAGCTGGCGCAGCTCATAGCCGGTCGATGCGCCCGGGGCCTCGGCGGCGCGGCCGAGCGCGCCGCGAATGCGATCGAGGATGCCGACGCGGCCCTGCAGCGGTCGCCTTACCAAAGTGAGATAGAGATCGTTGACGTAGAGCTGCCTGGCGGCGAGCCGCGCGGCCCAGGCTTCGTCGAGCTCGCGCGAGAAGCGGTCCTCATGCTCGGCGGGGAGGTCCGCCTCGACCCGGCGGCGGACGATATGGTGGTAGAGGGCGAAGCGCGACGATCCGATTGCCTGCAGCATCGCGTCGCGCAGCCGCTTGCGATAGTTGATCTCGTCCGTATCCGCGGTCTCGAACAGCAGGCCGCGCAGGTGGATGACCTGCAGCAACAGGCCGTCGCGAGTCTCGATCGTGTGATCGTCAACGTGCCGCGCATAAGGCAGATGACGGCCGACCGGCTGCTCGCGCGCGATCACCTTTGGATCGCGGGTCAGGGGCGGCAGGAGTTGCATTGGCGGACGACAGGGTTGAGCGGAAGGCGGTGCCCGGGCGCGTCGGGCAGGGCGCTCATGCCGCCATTTTCAGCGCCTGGGCTAAGCGAAGATGCAAAGAAGACGGTGGAGTGGCCCGCCTGGCGGCGCTCAGTCCCGAGCGCTCCGCGGACCGGCATCGCCATCGATCAATTGCCGGCGCCGGCCGTCGACTGGATGCCGGCGACGATGCTGGCCGCACCGAACAGGATGAAGCAGCCGACGATCACGGTGGCGCCGTAGCGCCAGTTGATCCGGCCGGTGAGCATCAGGAAGCCGACCGAGGCAACCGCGATCACCGCGACCACGGTGGCGATGGTGCCGAGCAACGTGCCCTGCAGCCATTGTACAGCTGCAACGATCGCGCCGGACCCTGCGGGGTCGGCGAGACTGTCCTGTGCGCGCGCCGCGCCGGAAACGAGCGGCAGCACGCCGAGCGCGGCGGCGATCGGGAGCTTCAACTTTTTGCGCCTCACGACTCGTTCCTGATGCCCGCATCGGACTTGGCGAACGAACTGGCACGGGATAGCAGATGTGAGCAGGCGAGGGGGTGATTATCCCGTGGGCTGACCGACTATTCCGGGTTACGTCTTTCGACGCAAAGCAGGGTGGATCCGGTACGATCTGGCCGGCCGAGGCGCGTTGCGAAGCGGTCGTCCGATCGACCTACTGCGTTCGCGCCGCAGTGCTCGCTCAGGAGCATCGGCATCCGTCCGGGACCCTCTTGCCGACCTTGGTCACCGCGCCACGATCCGATATCATGCCGGCATGCAGTTGCTTTGCCTCTTCGGTTTCCATCGGCCATCCGCCTGTTCCCTGACGCGGCGCGGCGATCGCCTCATATCGTTGTGCGAGGGCTGCGCACGCCCGCTGGAGCGGAAGAACGGAGGTCCCTGGAAGGCGAGCGACGCGCTTTACGCACAATCCTCCGCTCGATCCGCCAAGAGCTGACGGCGCAACCCCTAAGCGGCACGAGCGGCCTTCACGCGGGGCGGATCCGGCTTTGCGGGAGGCTTACTCACAAAGCGCACTCCCGGGACTCCGCCGGAGGCTGTCATGAAGGAATACGCGCCTCACCGGGCGTGGCGGGCCGGGGTCGATCCCCTGCCTCGGCCCGCATCGTCACCGGCACGCGGCGAATTGGAATTGCATGCCGGCGGGTCGCCTCGAGCGCAGGTGCTTCATTCTGCGAAGCAGGCTTCGACCGACATCTTTGCGCGCGACCCGTCTTGCGCGCTCCGGGGCGGCGAAATCCGTTTGAGCTTGGGTCCTGGCCGGTCTCGTCCTTCGGGGAGTGCGGCAGGCAGGTCGGTGCGGAGCGCCTGTTCCTCGAGGCCGGCGCTCGGCCCGGCGATCGACCGCAAAGTCAGGCGTGTGCCAAGACCAGGCGCATTGGCGTCACAGAGCCGCAAACAGGACTGCAGCGATCACGATCCACAGCAGGATCGAGAATGCGAGCGCCCACAGAATGGCCTTGTAGAGACGGATCGCTTTCTCGATCTCTTCGGCCTGGATGTCGTCCGCATCGAGTGATGCGAGCGGAATCCCTTCCATCCTTCTGTGCCGCATCGAGGTTCTCTCCTCTGCCGAGCCTGTCATCGTCGGATGATAAAGCAAGGATGCGAAACGCCTGCAGACTATTGCGGGCAGCCGGACCAGGATTGCCTACGTCCTTCGGTCAATGACGCTCCGTAGGCCGGCGCAACTTCGCAGGATGATGAACAGAGATGGCGATGTGCTTTGCGGAACGTTCAGGCGGCGAGACCGCAGCGCCATCCGCCGGCACATGCGGCAAGGCGCTGCGACCAGATCAATCGAGCTTGCCGCCTTGATCATGCGTCTCCATGCGCACGTTTGCGAGGTCGTCGCGCATGATCTCGGCGATATCGAGAGCCTGCTGCATGTCATCCGTGTGGAAGCTGTGCAGGAAGCCGTCGGCGTCCTCGCCGACGACCTCGAAGCGCCGCAGCCGCGGAGAGGGCTCGCCGATCCGGCGAACGCCAAATTGCGTCGGACGGTTCACCACCCTTTGCTCTTCTCGGTCTGAATCATGGCAGGATTGGTCGCTCGTCCAACGAAATGCCGCCGTCGAGTGACGGCGGCGCCAGCTGTGCGAAGGTGCTCGGATCAGACGCCAACTGACACCGGGAGCCGGTTAATAGCGATCCGGCGCCTTCTGTCCAGCATAGGAAGCATCCATTAACGATGTATTTATGCAACCTTTCCGACCCCTGTCGCCGATTTCGATCGGGCAGGCCGCGGTGCCGGCGGCCGACGCGCTCGAAAGGGACTCAGGCTGCGTTCGAAGCGACGGGAAGCCCGCAATTCACCGCAGGCAGTGCCGTGTCGCCGGTCCCGACCCGGTTCAAGGCAAGGCCCGAGCTGTCCTGGTCGCCGGCCAGTTCATTCAGGAATTCCTCGAGGTTCGTATAGCCGTCCCCATCCGGGTCGGCGCCGGCATCGGAGATGCCGTGCTGCATCTCCCATCCATCCGCCATGCCGTCGCCGTCCGCGTCGCCATAAGGCTGGCCGGCAGCCAGCAGGGGCCAGCCGCCGACATCCGAAGGATCGTCGATGATCTGTCCGCGGCAGGCGAGGAAATCCGCGATCACCCTCTGATCGGCGGCGTCACGCGGCCAGGCACCGGCGAAGGCGGCGACGTCCCTCAGCGCTTGCGGCGCGCCCGAATAAAGCGCCATCGACAGGGGAAAGGGACTGCCGACGACATATTTCCAGTCGGACGGCTCGAGAAAGAGCCGTTCGTCGAGCATGTCGTTCCAGCGGCGCCCGTCGATATTGCCGGACAGGTAGAAAGCCGCCTGGCCGGGGAAGGTCGAGAATTCCTCCTCGTAATCGGCGCCGTAGATCGGGATGCCGCGCAACGAGGACGGGCCCATCGATACCCAATTGCCGATGATGTTTGCCTGCCGCCTTACGCCGGCGCCCTGGAAGAGCATCGAGAAATATTGCTGGGCCTTCTCCCGCATGTTGTAGGAGACGTTGTTGACGACGTCGATCCGGGCGCCGACGCCGGCATTGGGTAAACGATCCGTGGCGTGAGCGATGAAGACATGGTGCAGAGTAAGATTGCTGCCCTCCATGAAAACTCCCTTCGCATGTTCGCCCTGGACATGGGTCGACTTACTCAGCCCTTCATAGATCAGCGACCATTGGAGGGTGATGTCATGGGAGGCCTTGGTCGAGTTGAACGGCTCGTCCGTCGCCCAGGAAAGGCTGCTATGGTCGATGATCGTGTCGTGGGCGCCGGCGTCAACCGTGATCGCGTCGGTCGTGTCCTGCTTGGCCCCGGATGTCGGACCAGGCCTGATCCGCAGGTGTCGGATGATGTTGTGCGGAGCGTTGAGGAAGATCGGCGAGCCGCTCAGGTTGGAAGGTGCGTTGCGGATCGCGATCCCGCCCCCGGGCGCCGTCTGACCCGCAATGGTCAGGTTGCCGGCGACCGGCTTGATCTGGCTGAGCAACATGATGGTTCCGGCGACTCGGAAGATGCATGTTCGCGGGCCCGTCGACATCATGCAGGCGCGCAGGGAACCTGGACCATCATCTTCGAGGTTCGTCACTGGAATCACCCGGCCACCGCGTCCCCCGACGCTTGCGGCCCCGAAGCCTTGCGCGGTCGGGAAGGCACGCTGACGACCGTCGGGTAGCTTCGAGGGATCAAATCCTCCCGGCGGGTTGCCGGGCGGCGGCGGCGGCGGCGGCGGAGGAGGAGGCGGAGGAGGAGGAGCCGGCGATGGCGGGGACGGCACGTCCGGCGGCGCCCCGTCCTGGCCATCGCCGCCGCAGCTTGCCAGGCATGCCGTGCAGAGCAGCCCGGCCGCTACAATCCTCAGCCAGTCGCCTCTCCGCGTGCCCGGCGACGGATTCTGACCCATTTCCCCTCCTGGTCCCGGCGCCTCGGGATCGCGCCCGCCGGCGGCGCTCCCGTGGACATGAATCGCCCTGCCGCGGCATGAGGCTAAGGGGGCGTGCTGCCGTGCCGCAATCGGCCAAAAGTGGTAGTTGGCGTCGTCGCCCGCGGATGCGCGGCGCATGCAGAAATCCTGGCTGCAGCTCAGCCGATGGCACCCTCCGTGAGGTTGCGTACCGCGTCCATAGCGCCGGCGAGGAGTTCGCGCTCGCCGTTGCGCGTCTGAACAGCCTGGGAAAGAAGGCTGGAGGCGCAGACCTGGAGGGCCCCGGAAATCATCATTCTCTGCGCTCGCGCGATACCCGCGCCCTCGGCATCGGTGCCCGCCTGCGCCTCCTCGAGGCCGAGGTGCAGGGCGGCAGCGATCGCATTCCCGTCCGGGTAGGAACCCAGGATCTGGCGATGCTCCTCCAGGGCGTCGAGCACGGCTCCGCAGAGGAAACCGATATGTTCGGGCTCTCCGCTCCCCCGCATCACACGCAACAGGCCGGCGGCGAGCCGTTGCAGGGGAGCGACGATGCCATTGGCGGCCTGATAGCATTCCACCTGCCGGGCGGTACGGCAGCTGACCAGCTCCAGGACGCGACCTTGCGGACGATTTTCCACAGCTGTCATCCTCGCCTCCCTGGCGGCACCATCAGCAACCCGGCTCGAGAGCGGAGTTTAGCAGCCAGCGCACGGCAGCGATATTGCCCGTTCGGCCAGGCCCGCACCTCTCCGGCCCTTCGCTGCGACAGGCCAACGGTCGACCATGCCCACCCGAAGCGGAGTCATCCTCATGAAGGCGGGCGCGAGCTGCCGGCACGGCGGCGACAGGCCAGGTCGGCCGTCTGCGCCCATATTGTCCCCGAAGCGTGGGTAACCTCCGCGGCCTCGGGGCGCTCGACGGCGGTCTCCGAGAGGCTGTCGCCGGCTCCGAGGCTTCGCGTCCGGCCCGTCCTGCAATCGACGCGGCGACGGCTGAAGCTGCGCCCGCTGGTGCCGTCGCGTTGCACGAGCGCCTCGGCAAAGCCCCGGCTGGTCTGTCGCCATGCGATCAGCCGGTAGGTCGATCTCGGATCGTTCGGGTCGCGGAGCACCACCGGGCGCGGCGCAAGCGCCGACGTGATCGGGGAGGACGGGTGCAGCCAGAAATAGCCGCTCACCAGCATGACGACCATCAGCAGCGACAGGATTGCCGCGACTCGCCTCCGCACCGGACGGACCCGCCTTCGGTCGGAGAGTCGCTGTCCGCAGGCGCGGCACCTGCTGATCTGCTCGGCCTGCAGTTCCGAGCAACGCGGACAGGGCTGGAGCGTCAGCATCCGCATCCGCCGCTCCCGGCTATACGCGCCTGGCGGCGGGCGAAAGGTTCTGGCGGAAGCGCGGCGGCAGGCGGCGGCAAATGGTCTCACTCCCGTTCGACGACGGACGGTCCGGCGAAGGCTTCAGGTGCTGTGCACGCGAGTTTACCGTTCGAGCTGACTCCCGCCTGACGCAATCGTCAGGCTTGTGTCGGCGCCGCCACTCCCAGCAATGAAGGTGAAAAAAAGCTAACCGGGAAACAGGCTGTTAGCGACGCATTCTCAAGAGGTAATCCATATTGGTCAGGAGCTGCGGAGCCGTTGGGTGCCGGCGGCAGAGGCCTTGCCGGCCGGGCGCTCCGCCCTGCTCTCCGCTGGATCACGGTCGGGAGGGGACCCGGAAGGGCCGCCCTGCTTCGCCGGACCAAGGCGCCGCCCCGGGTCGCGTGGACCTGGTCGCGCCGGTCCCCTGTCGCGGTGGCGCGCGGCACGCGCGGCAGGTCCCGGATCGCGAGGCCCGCTCCGAACTCGATTGGGGTCCGGCCTCCGATCCGCCCGGCGAGTCTCCGAAGCTTCGCGGTGTGGCGGGATCGCCGCCGTGCCGGGGGTCGCGGCCGCTTCACTCGCCGGTGCGGACGCGGCCATCAGGGAGATGAAGAGAAGAAACGACATAGGGGCGTCCTTCCGATCCGGTGTCGTGATCGGTTGGTATGGTAACGGCGGGCCTCGGCCGGCGCCGGATCTATTCCGAGGTAGGTCCTTCGGAGGGCAGGCGGGTCCCGGGTTCCCGCCATCCTCTCCGCGACTCGTCCTCCCGAGGGCGTTCTTGAGGCGCGGAACAAGGGAGGACCCTGCCCGCGCGGATAGAGCGGGAGGCGTAATACGGAAGATCATTTCAGGGCTTGGGGTGCGCCCGGCATAATCATGCCTCGTCCGGCGGCGGACGTTCCCGCGTGTCCAACGCTCAAAGGCTTCCGCCTTGGCCCACTTCTTCGAATTGCGAGAGGATGTCGAGTTGATCGGAGCGCGTCTGCGCCGCGTCATTCCTCTGCCGGAATGGGGTAATTTCGACCGGCTGCTCCTGGCGATCGACCAGGCCGACGCGGCAAGCGGGCGGCAATCCCAGGCCCGCGCGAAGCCGCGGCCGGACGGTGCCGCGAGGAAGCCGGTTCGGTCGTGACACAGGTGCACTGCCCTGTGCCGCTCTATCGCCCTGCCGCTCTACCGCCCTGCCATACGGCGCGCCTGCCGGCAGCGGAAGAATGGCGGCGCCGGCACCTGTCCGAATGGTGCAGTTCCCGCCGCGAGCGATCGCGAAGCAAGGCTCGTGCAAAACCGGGGCGCGGTCTTGGGTCTCCCGGCGCTACGGCAGACAACATGCCGTATAGGATGCCGGCCGCGGCTAATCCCTCTTAGCCGCCCGTTCCTCCCGCATAAGAGTAAGCAGGGTGGCCATATGGCCGGTTCGGGTGCCTCTCCTTAGCTGATACGACTCGCCGAGATCCGGATGCTGCGGAGCAACGCAGCCGCGATCGGGGAGTTCGCACATGGCCACCTATTTCAACGTCAAGGGAAAAGGCGTCAGCCAGGGCACCACCGGCAAGGATGTCTTCTGGGCCTTCATGGCGGACACCAATTTCGCGTTCAGCAATCCGGATGCGGTGCTTGCGACACTGACCTGGGCAACGCCCTATCACCTGCAGGACGGCTCGACCTACACGATCGCGGCGAACGATATCCAGATTTCGCTCGACGTCCTCGCCGGGGCCGAGGGCACCGACACCATCTACGGCTCGGCATTCCGCGACGCCCTTTTCTACAATAACGGCGCTTTCCTCAACGGAATCGGGGGCTTTTCCGCGATCGAACAGGTCTATCTCGGCGCTGGCGACGATGTCATCGACTTCAGTCCGCAAGGCGTCGACGGACCCGAATATTCGAAGGACGTGAAGGTCTTCGGAGAGGAAGGCAACGACATCATTCTCTCGGGCGCCGGAAGTGACGCCCTGGACGGCGGCGGCGGCAACGACCTGATCGTCGGCGGCAAGCGGGCCGACACCATCTCCGGTGGCGGCGGCGATGACCTTCTCTACGGCGACGATTTCGGATATGATGGCGTCGCAGGTGACGACATCCTCTACGGCGGCGCCGGCAACGACGTGCTTCACGGCGGCGGACGCGGCGACCGGCTCGAGGGCGGCGAAGCCAATGATCTCCTTTACGGCGGCCTCGGCAGCGACGTTCTTCTCGGCGGCGCCGGAAACGACGTCCTGCACGGCGACAGCGACGGCTATGCGGGCGATGACAGTCTCGATGGCGGCGGCGGCAACGACCAACTGTTCGGCGGAGCGGGCATCGACACCCTCGCTGGTGCTGCCGGCATGGACTTGCTCGATGCGGGCGACGGCGACGACATCATGTCGGGCGGAACGGAAGACGATGTCCTGATCGCCGGCGGCGGCAACGACAGTCTGGACGGCGGTGCCGGCTCCGACACAATCCGTTTCTCGGGCAACAGGTCGGATTACTCGTACATCCTCCTGTCGTCGGGAGAATATCTGTTCTCGGATCTGCGACCCGGTGCTCCTGACGGGACGTCCGATCGGGTCCGGAATGCCGAATTCTTCCAGTTCGCGGACGGGATATTCCCGGCCGGCCTGATCAACGCGGCTCCGGTGATCGTATCGAACGGCGGCGGGCCGGCGGCGGCGCTGTCGGTCGCCGAGAACAGCGCCAATGTTACGCTGGTCAGCGCGACCGATCCCGATCCGGGCCAGGTGGTGCGTTACGGGCTGACCGGGGGCGCCGATCGAGCCCTGTTCAGCATTGATGCCGCGACCGGCCTGCTCTCGTTCGTGACACCGCCGGACTTCGAACATCCGCTGGATGCCGACGGCGACAACATCTACGATGTCGTGGTGACGGCGCTGGACGGCTTTGGCGGCGCTGACAGCCAGAGCCTCGCGATCACGGTCACGGACCTGGCGGACGGCGCGGCGCCGGTCATCACGTCGGGAGGAGGCGCGCCAATTGTCGACCTGTCGGTTCCCGAAAATACGCAGGCCGTGGTCGAGGTCACGGCGATCGATCCGGACGGCACCGTCCCCGTCCTTTCCGTTTCGGGAGGTGCGGATGCAGCCAGGTTCGAGCTTGATGCCCAGACGGGGCAGCTGCGCTTCATCACCGCGCCGGATTACGAGCACCCGACCGACGCGAACGGTGACGGCATCTACGAAGTCGAGGTCACCGCCTCCGACGGCACCAACGCCGATTCCCAGCGCATCCGGGTGACCGTCGCCAACGGGAATGAACATGCGCCGGTGATCGGCTCGAACGGCGGCGGGGCGTCCGCCTCGATACTGCTTGCCGAAAGCCAGAGCGTGGCGGCCACGGTGGCCGCCACCGACGCCGACGGCACCGCTCCGACCTACTCGATCCGCGGCGGCGCCGACGCGGCCCTGTTCATGATCGATTCGGGCACGGGATTGCTTTCGTTCGTTGCTCCGCCCGACTTCGAGGCTCCGGCCGATCAGGGCGGCGACGGCGTCTACGAAGTGATCGTCGGCGCCGGCGATGGCCTGTTCGTCGCGCAACAGAGCTTGTCCATCCAGATCCTCAACATCAATGATGTCGCACCGACGATCGTGTCCAACGGGGGTGGGGCGGTGGCCGGCGTCGCAGTGAGCGAGAACAGCCTGTTCGTGACGATGGTCCAGGCCGCTGACGCGGACGGGCCCGCTTTGTCCTTCCTGATCGACGGGGGCGCCGATGCGGGCCTGTTCCTGCTCGACAGTGCCACGGGGCAGCTCGCCTTCCGCGCCGCACCGGACTTCGAAGACCGGATCGATGCGGACGCGGACGGCATTTACGACGTCATCGTGCGGGTGACGGATGGAACCTTCTCCGCGGTTCAGCGCATCGCTGTGGCGGTGACGGACGTCAACGAGGTTGGAAAGACGCTGACGGGCACCAGCGCGGGGGAGACCTTCTCGCCGACGGCGAGCACGGCCGGCCTGCGCACCACTGCGCTTTCCGACATTGTGTTCGGGCTCGGCGGTAACGACAGGATCGACGGCGGCGCGGGAACCGACCGCCTCGAGGGCGGCCTCGGCGACGACATCTACTTCGTCGACGCCTACGTAGACGACGGCAAGACCGTGAACGACGACCTGGTGGTCGAAAGGGCCGGCGAAGGGATCGATCTCGTAAATGCCGCCCTTTCCTACCGGCTCCCCGACAATGTCGAGCGGCTGACCCTTACCGGATCGGCCGCGATGGGATGGGGAAATGATCTGGCCAACCTGATCACCGGCAATGCCGCCGCCAATAGTCTTCGCGGCGAAGGCGGTAACGACTCGCTGGTCGGCGACCTCGGAGACGACTTACTCGACGGCGGCGATGCCAATGACACGCTCTCCGGCGGCGGCGGAACAGACGATCTTCGCGGCGGCGCCGGCGCCGACCAGCTGGACGGAGGGACAGGTGCCGATCTGATGCAGGGCGGTGCCGACAATGACATCTACATGGTCGACACCTATTCCGACGACGGCGACCCGTCGAACGATGACCGCATCGTCGAACTGGCCGGCGAAGGCACGGCCGATCATGCCAAGGCCTCGATATCCTATCGGCTCGCGGACAATGTGGAGATGCTGACGTTGGTCGGAGCGGATGGAATCGCAGGCACCGGGAATGCGCTCGACAATGTCATCAACGGCAATGGCGCCGGCAACCAGATCACCGGCGAGGCCGGCAATGACACGATCGACGGCGCGGGAGGCGACGACATCATCTTCGGCGGTCTCGGCAGCGACACGTTGAGCGGAAAGTCCGGCAATGACCGGATCAGCGGCGACGAATCGCCCGACAAGATCACCGGCGGCGCCGGAGACGACTGGCTCCACGGCGGAAGCTCGAACGACACCCTCAACGGTTCCGAAGGTGCCGACATCCTGATTGGCGGGCTGAACAAGGATATGCTGACCGGGGGGCTTGATCCCGATGTCTTTGCCTTCGGTACATCGGACAGCGGGCTCTCAAGCGCCAGCAGCGACACCATAACCGACTTCAATGCAGTCGAGGATCGGATCGATCTGCTGTCGGTGACGGCGCCACTTGCCGCATCCGCTTATGCGGAAACCGTGATCGCCGGTGCCTTGATGAGCGATGCGCTCGTCGCTGCCTCAGGCGCGATGCAGCCCGGTATTTCCGCGGTGTTCGTCGCCGGGACGGCGGATGGCTGGCTGTTCTGGGACACGAATTCCGACGGCGCACTCGACCAGGCCGTGATGCTGCTCGGCGCCAACACGCTCGCGGCGATGGATAGTCTCAACATCATCTGACCGGTGCGGGCACAGGATGTGCGCGGCGTTCCGGTCAGGGGGCAGGAAGCGGCCGGCGGTTGCGCGCGATCCGGAAAGGCGCGGGCCCGGACGTGATCAGCTGCGGCACATGAAGCGTGGTGGCGATCCGGAAGCACGGAGAGGCAGGAGCGACGGTTCGATCCATTCGTCAGTCCCGTCGTCATGCTCCACGATAAGCAGGACATCGCCGCGGCGGAGCGTGAATTCCTGCCGCTCCAGCAAGGCGGCCGGCGCGAAATTCGGCGGACCATGCACAGCGACGAGCCGAGGAGGCATTTCATGCCCGGAACCGATCATGCCACTGCTCCCCTAATCCCCATCCGTGCCGAGCCCCTTGCAAAGCCATGCTCCGCCCGCCCGGGTGGGCCGGAGCGCAATGATCTGCAGTCCGGCCCTCGGTCGCGAAGGGGCAGGGTTGGGGCCGCGACCGAAGGGCATGCCTAGCATGGGGGAGGCGGCGACAAACCGGCAACTTCGCGCTACGCCTTTCGTTCGCTGGATTAACGTCGTTGAAATCGCGGCTTTTTCGCCTCCGTGCCGGTCAGGCGGCATCCGGGCCTCGAAGGGCTGCCAGAGAAAGCCGCATTGCTTCGCGGTCATAGGATTGCGCCATCATCAGCAACAGGTCGCGGCGATCGAGCCGGTGCGGCAATGATGCCTGCTCCCGGTAATGATCGGCCCTTCGGCGCAGCACTTGGATCAGCTTCCCAGGCGACGTCATGAGCTCTCTCCTCGAGAGTGCAACGTCGAACGAGTCTGTCACAGGCCGATGCCGTCGAGAAGCCGATTATGTTTCAACTGTGGCCGGCCGGGTGGCTGTTGTCGCGCGGGTGAGCGGAGCCGCCTTCGTCCGCCCATTGACCGGCGCAGGCGTCCGGTGGCCGCGCGTCTACCACTTTCGGCTTATGAGACCGCACTGCGGCTGATGATGTTCGAGTCGCAGGGCTGGTTGGCAGTGGCCGAGAGCAGGCCACGCCCCCCTGCGCGAAAAGATCCGACATCTTGTCTAGCAGGAGAGTAGACAAAAAGGGTTATATCCGAAAGGGTATTTGTCTACTCTGCCGGTAGACATCAAACTTGCTCCATCGAACGACTTCGGGGAGGCAAGAATGACAGCAGGCCGTCTTGCGGGCAGCATGTTCGTGATGATCGCCATGCCGGGAGCGGCACTGGCGCAGACCTCGACGCCCGAGGTGGCGGATGCAGCAGGGCCCATCACCTCCTCACCTGCGGAGGCCGTTCCGGCGGCCGTCGGCGAAGGCGAGATCATCGTCACCGCGCGGCGACGCCAGGAGAATGTACAGGATGTGCCCCTCGCGGTGTCGGTCCTGAACGCCGATGCGATCGAATCAACCGGCAGCTTCAACGTCTCGAAGCTGACCCAGCTTCAGCCGTCGCTCCAATTCTACTCTACCAACCCGCGCAATTCGGCGGCCAACATCCGCGGTCTCGGCGCGCCCTTCGGGCTCACCAACGACGGCATCGAGCAAGGCGTCGGAGTCTATATCGACCAGGTCTATAACAGCCGCATTGCTGCGGCCACGTTCGACTTCCTGGATGTCGAGCAGGTGGAAGTTCTGCGCGGGCCTCAGGGAACGCTTTACGGCAAGAATACGACGGCCGGCGCCATCAACATCACGACTCGCCGCCCGAGCTTCGAGTTCGAAGGCCGGGGGGAACTCAGCGTCGGCAATTTCGGCTACCGGCAAGCCAAGGGATCCGTCTCCGGTCCGATCATCGAGGATCGCCTCGCCGTCCGCATCGCTGCATCGGCGACGCGCCGGCGCGGCACGGTCTTCAACGTGACGACCAATCGCCACGTCAACGCCCAGGACAATCTCGGCTTCCGCGGATCGCTCCTGTGGCGGGCCGCCAACGGGCTCGACATCGTCCTGACCGGAGACTTCAACCGCCAGAATCCGGAATGCTGCGCGCAGCTATACGTTCGTACGGGCGCCACCCAGCGTCCCCTAAATCGCCAGTTTGCAGGGCTGGCGGCGGCGTTCGGCTATGCTCCGCCGAGCACCGATGCGTTCGATCGGCTTACCGATCTTGATACGCCGCTCGATGCCTTCCAGGAAATTGGCGGTGCCTCGCTGCGTGCGGAATGGTCGCTCGGGCCGGGCATGCTGACGTCCGTGACGGCCTGGAGGTTCTGGAACTGGGGTCCATCCAACGATCGCGACTTCACCGGGCTGCCGATCACGACGATTTCGGCCAATCCCTCGAAGCAGGATCAATATTCCCAGGAAATCCGGTACGCGGCCTCCGGCAAGCGCCTCGACTATGTCGTCGGGCTGTTCGCCTATCACCAGCGGCAGCATACCACCGGCGTCCAGGAGCAGGGCCCGGCGGCGAGCCGCTGGCTGCTGAACCCGGGCGCCGTGCCCGTCGGTGCGAGCGGCTGTAATCCGGCGTCGGCCAATGCGTGCAACAGCGCGGTGCTCGACGGGCTCCGGTCCGAGAACGATATCCTGCTCAGCACCACCAGCCTTGCAGCGTTCGGCCAGTTGAGCTGGAAGGTGACCGATCGGCTCACGCTGCAACCCGGGCTGCGGCTCAATTACGATCGGAAGTCGGGACAATATGAGGCATTGGTCTTCACCGGCAGCGGTGCTCCTCTGCTGTGCAATCCGCCGCCGGCAAGCAGCATCGCGCGCGATCAATGCGCCAATCTGCCGCCGCAAAGCTACGATCCGAAATTCAGCGACTGGAACGTCTCGGGAGACTTCACCATCTCCTACCGGCTCGGCGCCGATGCGATGGCTTATGCCACTTATGCAAAGAGCTTCAAGTCCGGCGGCATCAACCTCGCGGGCCTGCCGCTCGACTCCGGCAACACTCCGATATTGTCGGCCCAGACCGTCAAGCCGGAGGACGTCAGCCATTTCGAGACCGGGCTCAAGACGGAATTCTGGAACAGGAGGATCACGCTCAATCTGGCCGCCTTCTGGACGGAGATAAAGGATTATCAGGCAACCGTCACCAACGGTCAGCTGGGTGTGCTGCGCGGCTATCTCGCCAATGCCGAGAAAGTGCGGGTGCGGGGCGTCGAGGCGGACTTTTCTGCGCGACCGACGGAGCGGCTCACGCTCTATGCGAGCGGCGCCTTCACCGATCATGAATATGTCAGGTTCGTCGATGCGCCCTGTCCCCCGGAACTGTCCGGCGGAACCATCGCCGGCGCGGGGCAGACACCGAGCGCGCCTGGAACCCCAGGCGGGCTGAGCCCCTCCAATTGCGACATATCGGGGCAGTGGCTCCCCGGCATTTCGCGCTGGGCATTTTCGTTCGGCGGCGAGTACCGCCACCCGCTCTCGTTGCTCGGCAGGGCCGGCGAAGCCTATGCCGGGCTGGACGGCAGCTACCGGTCCAGATTCTCGTCGAACCCGTCCCGATCCCTCTACACGGACATCGACGGCTATTCCGTCGTGAACCTTCGCGTCGGCGTCAGATCTCCCGAGCACTGGGACCTGTTCGCCTGGATGCGCAATGCGTTCGACACCCGCTATTTCGACGTACTCGCGACCCAGTCCGGCAGCACCGGCCTGATCGTGGGGCAGCCGGCGGATCCGCGCACCTACGGCCTCACCCTCCGGCTGAGCTTCTGATGCACAATTGCGCCGGCAGATCCGGCTTCGATCGCGATCACCTCGAAGGATGAACCAGATGAGCAGTCTCGCCTTGGGCTTTCCCGCATCCGGACGACGACGATCTCGCAGGTCGCCACGCTCTTCCATTCCAGGCTTCCCGCTTGCGATGGGGATCACGTTGACATGGCTGTCATTCATCGTGCTGGTGCCCCTCAGCGCCGTGTTCGTGAAGAGCGGGGGCGACGGCTGGGAACATTTCTGGTCGGCGGCCCTGTCGGCACGCGCGGTCGCGGCATACCGGTTAAGCTTCGGCAGCGCCCTGATCGCGGCATCGATCAATGCCCTGTTCGGTCTCGTCGTCGCCTGGGTCCTGGTGCGCTATCACTTTCCGGGGAAACGGCTGTTCGGCGCGCTGGTGGACCTGCCGTTCGCGCTTCCGACCGCGGTCGCCGGGATCGCGCTCACCACCGTCTATGCCGAGAACGGCCTGCTGGGCGGCGTCTTCTCGGGCGCCGGCCTGCCCATCGCCTACCGGCCGGCAGGCGTGGTGGTCGCACTGGTCTTCATCGGGCATCCATTCGTCGTCAGGACGGTCGAGCCCGTCCTGGCACAGGTCTCGCGGGAGATGGAGGAAGCCGCGGTCACGCTCGGGGCGACCCGCCGCCAGACCTTCCTGCACGTGATCCTGCCGACCATCGCCCCGGCGCTTGCCACCGGCTTCGCGCTCGCATTCGCCCGCGGCGCCGGCGAATACGGTTCGGTGATCTTCATCGCCGGGAACATGCCGTACGTGTCGGAGATCGCGCCGCTCCTGATCATCACCCAGCTCGAGGAATATGACTATCCCGGCGCCGCCGCGATCGGGGTGGTGATGCTGCTCATCTCTTTCTCGATGCTGTTCCTGATCAACGGCCTCCAGGTCTGGCAGCGCAGGAGAGCCGCATGACTCGCCCCGATCCGCTGCAGGAGAGCCGGCCGGCCAGGGGCGCCCTCATCCTGCTCGCCCTGCTCTATGTCGCGCTGATCCTGCTGGTGCCGCTCGGCGCAGTGTTCGCCGAGGCTTTCGGCGACGGCGCGCGCGCCTGGATCGAAGCCGTGACGGAGCCCGACGCATTGTCCTCGATCCGGCTGACGCTCCTCGTGGCGGCGATCGCGGTCCCGCTCAACCTCGCCTTCGGCATTGCGGCATCCTGGGCGATCGCCAAGCACGATTTCAGGGGGAAGGCGTTGCTGACGACGCTGATCGATCTTCCTTTCTCCGTCTCTCCCGTCGTCGCCGGCCTCATCTTCGTCCTGTTGTTCGGCGGACAGGGCTGGTTCGGTGCCTGGCTGCAGGATCATGGCGTCCGAATCCTGTTCGCCGTTCCCGGAATGGTTCTGGCGACCATCTTCGTGACCTTTCCGTTCATCGCCCGCGAGCTGATCCCCTTGATGGAAGAGCAGGGACGGGCCGATGAGGAAGCCGCTCTCTCGCTCGGCGCGTCCGGCTGGCAGGTCCTGTGGCACGTGACCCTGCCGAACGTGCGCTGGGGGCTGCTCTACGGGGTTCTTCTCGCCAATGCGCGCGCAATGGGTGAGTTCGGCGCAGTTTCCGTCGTCTCCGGCCACATACGTGGCGAGACGAATACCATGCCCCTTCAGGTGGAGGTTCTCTACAATGAATATAATTTCGTTGCCGCCTTCGCGGTCGCCTCGCTCCTCGCCTTCCTCGCCCTCGTCACGCTCGCTCTCAAAAGCTATCTCGAGTGGCGGCACCGGCACCTGCTTGCCGCGCGCGGTCACTGAGATGTCCATCCATGTCGAGGAGGCCGTGAAGCACTTCTCGGCCTATCCCGCGCTGAACGGGGTCTCGCTCGACGTCCTCGCTGGAGAGTTCGTGGCGCTTCTCGGTCCCTCCGGGTCCGGCAAGACGACCCTCCTGAGGATCATCGCGGGTCTCGACTTTGCCGATACCGGCCGGATCATATTCGCCGGCCAGGACGTGACCGGGCGGCCGGCGGCGAAGCGGGGCATCGGCTTCGTCTTCCAGCATTATGCGCTGTTCGGTCACATGACGGTGGAACGGAATATCGCCTTCGGGCTCGATATCCTGCCGCGCGCCAAGCGGCCGTCGAAGGCGTGGATCTCGGCGCGGGTCGATGAACTGCTCAGGCTCGTTCAGCTGGACGGTTGCGGCACCCGTTATCCGGCCCAGCTTTCGGGGGGGCAGCGCCAGCGTGTGGCCCTGGCACGGGCGCTTGCCAGGGATCCGCAGATCCTGCTGCTCGATGAGCCGTTCGGCGCACTCGATACGAGGGTCAGGCGGGAGCTTCGCGGCGCATTGCGGCGCATCCATGACGAAATCGGTCTCACCACGATTTTCGTGACCCACGACCATGAGGAGGCCTTTGCGCTCGCCGATCGGGTGGCGGTGCTGAACGGCGGCCGCATCGAGCAGTTCGACACGCCCGCCATCATCCAGGAGGCGCCGGTCAGTCCGTTCGTTCGCAGCTTCATATCCTGATCCCGTCAGGCCATGTCGATGTGGCCCGGCAGAGGATCCTGCGTGCCCCCGGCGATTTTATGGCTTGGCCAAACCGGCAGTCAGCTCCGGACGGCGATCTCGCCGGCGGCGATGCCGGATCCTCGCCTGGACCCGTGCCATGGCGGACGAGACCACGGCGTCCCACCCCGCCATGACCTGGTCCGGCTCGAAGCGGGAAGCGCTGATCGCGGCGGCCGCGCCGAGCGTCTCGCGAAGGGCGTGACTTCCAAGGATCTCGTCGAGCGCCTCGCACAGTCGCCCGGGCTCGGCGGGGCTGACGAGCAGGCCCGTGTGCCGATGCCGGATCATTTCCGCGGGGCCGTGAGGACAATCGAGCGCCACGACCGGAATGCCGGCAGCCATGGCTTCGGCGAGCGCGTTGGGCCAGCCTTCATAGTGGGAGGTGAGGACGAAGACGTCAGCCGTCTCGATCCAGGCACCGGGCGTGGACGTCACCCCGGGCAGCGAGACCCGGTCGTCCAGACCGAGTTCGGTGCGAATCTGCTCGAGGTTTGCGCGCTCGGGACCTTCTCCCCAGATGGTGAGTGTCCAGTCCGGATGCGCCGGGGCGATCGCGGCGAAGGTTCTGATCAGCAGATCGAAGCCCTTGACCGGCTCCAGTCGGCCGACTGCGACGACCCGCGAGCCGCCCCGGCGGCAGGTCCAGCCCGCCGGGAGGACCACCGGATTTGGAACGATGCTCGCCATTCCGGCGAGACGGGGGCCGAAGCAGTCGCGTGCCCCTTCCGTCATCACCACCAGCCGCTGCGCCCTGGGATAGAGCCCATTTCTGAGCCAGTCCCAGACAGCGCCCGGATGTTGGCGATCCGGGTTGCTGCGTTCGGAGACGATGACGGGCAGGCGCATGCCGGCCGTCGCTGCAAGCGTCAGCACATTCTGCCGGGTGAGGAAGGACAGCGCGATATCGGGAGAGATCGCCTTCAGCGCGCGGCGTATCGCCCTTGCCCGCCTGAAGATCGCCAGCGCAGCTGAGAGGGGTGGCCTCGGCCTTGGTGTGAGGCCAAGCCGCACGATCTCGACGTCCGGCGGGTAGTGGTAATAAGAAGGGGTGGTCTCGTCGTCGAGCGAGATCACGGAGACCTGGCGCCCGGCGCGCGCCCAGTGGGTTGCGAGACTGCAGACGACACGTTCGGTACCCCCCGCGGCAAGACCGGACAGGACGAGCGCGATCCGTTCGGGGATGAAGCGTGGATCGTCACCTGCACTTCGCTGACAATCCTGCCAGCCGCTGTCGAAAGGCTGAGACACGGTTGATCCTCGGCTTGGATGGCGCCGAACCATAAGGTTTCGATGACCCATTCGAAATAACCACTATGGGTAGCTGTCAGGTCATAATTTCCATTGAGCGCCCGCAACCCGGTCCGTAGCCTTTCAAGGCGATGCTCTTCAGAATGGAAGGGATAGTCTGGCGATGAATGCGCAAGTTCCTGCATTCCAGATAACAATTGATACGGAGGGCGACAACGCCTGGTTGCGGCCGTCGACCGGTGAAACCCGGAATGCGGAATATCTGTCGAGGTTTCAGTATCTTTGCGAGTGTTACGGGTTCAGGCCGACCTATCTGGTCAATTGGGAGATGGCCAATAGTCCTGCATTCCAGGAACTTGGACGAGACATATTGCAGCGGGGCGTCGGGGAGATCGGGATGCACCTGCATGCGTGGGATTCGCCTCCGCTGCGTCCGCTGACGGCCGACGATGCCGTGCAGCATCCCTATCTCATCGAATTTCCCGAGCAGGTGATGCGCGACAAGGTGGCATGTCTCACCGACCGTCTGGAAGCGGTGTTCGGGACGAAGATGCTGTCCCATCGCGCCGGCAGATGGGCGTTCAACGAGACTTATGCCCGCATCCTCATGGACCATGGCTATCAGGCGGATTGCTCGGTCACACCGCATCGCTCCTGGAAGAGCGTACCGGGCGCCGCGACCGGTAGCGGCGGATCGGATTATACCGACTTTCCGGACCGGCCTTTCTGGTGGCACGAAGACGGCTCGAGGCTCCTCGAGATACCGGTCTCGATCCTTCGCTACGCGCCGACGACGATCGTTCGCGGCGTCCGCCGCCTGCTGGGCCGTCCCGGACACCGCCTGCTGTGGCTCCGGCCCAACGGACGCAATCTCGGAGACATGCTGTTCATCCTGGAGTCGGCGCTGCAGGAGAAGCGCGATTACGTGCAGTTCGTGCTTCATTCGTCCGAGCTCATGCCCGGAGGGAGCCCTACCTTCACCACTGCCGAGCAGATCGAGACATTGTATCGGGACCTTGAAACCCTGTTCGACGTGGCGGCCCGAAACTTCGCAGGCGGGACGCTCGCCGAATATGCTCGGACGTGGCGATCCTCCGATATTCCTGGGCGGAGTTTCCGGCCGGGCCGCGCCGGACAGGCGGGATTCGCCTGATCGCGGGCGCCGGGCCGCGAGTGCACGCATGCTCTCGACAAGATGCTCGCGCGAACCGCAACAGAGCCGGAGGAGAGGCTTCCGCCGGATGGGCGACGAGCACGTTTAGTTTAAACGGGTTGTTGGGAACATGACAGCAGCGCACGCGTGCAGGCACCGATGCTGGCTGCAGCCAGGTGGACGCGGAAGCAATTGACAAGAAGATGTCTACTTGGTAAGTAGACAATCGTCAGAAAATGATGCGCCCGTACGAGTCGTCGGCGGCGGGCATGCTGATCTGAGGCGTCCACGCCAGGGTCTCCCATCGAGCGAGAGGTCCAGGAGATAGCGCGATGAGCCGTGACCGAAGAACAGCTGGTCGTAAGGTCCGGGCCCGTCCTGCGGATCGGCGCGTCCGAAGCAACATCGTCGGCGGTAATTCCGATCTGGTGCCAAGCACCTACATGAATATCTCTCTCGATCTCGGTGACACCGGGACGCATAGTCGGGAAGAGCTGCTGCTCCGGGCGGTCCTGCGCATCGAGGATTTTCAGCGATCGGGCGCCAAGGTTCTTGGAATATTCCAGCCGGATCCTGGAGGCGATTGTCTGTCGGTGCTGCTCAGTTGGCCAGTCGATGCTCCACGCGCGGCTGCGGATTGCGCGGATGAGAAGGCGATGATCAACCCGCATGGGCGATCCTCGATGGGCTGCACGCACTGATCCTTGCCTCATCGCGGCCTGCGAGATGGTGTTCCCCCGAGAGTTGGAAAGCCGGCGCATCTCTGCGAGGCCGAGTGTATCGCAATGCCTGCGCATCCATGGCTTCGCGAACCGGGATCGGGCCGGCGTCGCCCTTCGCGGCGCAGCGAAGCATCGTCTCTTGCAAGATGCTCTCGAAGGGGCGAAACTCCTGTTCCGTCCGGTATGAAGTGTGGCGCGAGGCTGCGCGACGTCGACGCGGCTGCCGATTGAACCCAGGGAGCCTGAGCAGGATGACTGGCGGCGCGGATATGGTCTGCGCTGGGTCAGGTAGAGCCGTGATCCGTCAGCCTGCGTAATCGCTCCGCCTCTCTCCAATAGGCCTCCGCCATCATCCGCAGCAGATCGGCGCGATCCTTGTCCGGTTCCCGGGCCGCCGTGGCGGCGTGCCGATCTCCGCGCTTTTGCAGATCGTCCGGCAGATGCCTCTGCATTCCGCTCGTCTCTCCCCTGCTGCGGCCGTTCCCCAGCAAAATTCAGCGGCTGCCCGGCAGAGTAACTTGAACATGACGTCGTCTTCAAGTTCTCTTTCGATGCATGTCCGGCCTCGTTCCGCGGCGGGACGGGGGCCTGGCTGCGTGTCGGAGAGTAAGGGCCCAGCCCACCGGCCGGTGGCGCTCCGGCGCGTGCCGCGTGGCTGTTCTACTTCATGGTACGTCATGGCATTTGCGACGCTCGCGCCAACGTCTTTGCTGCCTCTGCGAGGATACCACTTGGTGTGACGCGCAGGACCTACGGCTCCTGGGGGTCGAGAAACTCGATCCGCACGCTGACGAGCATGTCCCTCGCGCAGGGTGTGCCGATGAACGAGACCGAGCGGTCATTACCGATCGTAAGGTCGAGCTCCCCGGTCAGCCGTAGCTGGCCGAAGGTCATCTTCAGGGCTTCCTCCAGATCTTCGATCTTGATGCGGTCCCGACCTGTCTGTTGCATGTTCCACTGCGACTCCGCGAATGAGGATTCTCGTCCTGACCAGGACTTTGTGATGAAAGCCTGAAGCCGCCTTTTACCTTGGAATCAGAAGATCGGGGGCGCCGCGAGCTTCGGAATGCGAGGATATTCCGAGATAGGCCGTTCGCAGGGGTCAGGTATGTTTCCGAGAGGGCGCTGCGCGGACGGGAAAAGGCCGGCTCCGACGACTCCGCCAGGATCCGGTGGCGGATGCCGTCGCCGCCGTCGCACGCGGACCTGTTCGGATTATACTGACATGCTGACAGGATGATGCAGGGCGAAAGCACGCCTGCCTGTCCCAAAGGCGTAAACCTGAATATCCGCGAAGGTCGGCTCTCCGCTGACTTGCCGCATCAGTCCTGTTACGCGGGACGGCGATTGCTTGCCGACCTGGTGTCCTGAACGGGAAGTTTGCACTTTTCTTAGCCAGAGACCTGTACCTGAGGCAGAACTTGTCGATCAAGGCGAGTATGTTGTCGGCCGATTTGGTCCACCGAAAGGGCCTGCGATCATCATCGTGTTGGTCGATCAAGTCCATGAGCGTCCCGTGTAGCGCATGGGGCTGCAATGGGCGCTTCGCCCATTATGCGGCACGACTGGCCTACGCTTGACTGCGATGCGCCGATATAAGGATCCAGGCCGGCGCGCACGGCCGACGAGGGCCGTTACCGGCCTCTCCGTGCAACGGGATGCCACGTCCGTGTAACTTTGTTAAGATGAACTTTCGACTCACGAGTCGAGGGGAGGGTCGCATGCGTGTCAACCCAATCATCCTCATCTTTTTTCTTGCTCAAGGCTGCGCTTATCACAGGCTTGCGGTGAGGAATCCGAATCCCGCCGACCAATATTATCATCCGGTCAATTCGACGGCCTTTGGCTGGGGGGCCATCGAACAGCAGAACATTGCCACGAAGTGCGAAACCAGCCTCCTCTCCGAAGTGCGCGTGAAAACCTCCCTGGGGCGCGCATTGGTGACTGTGCTGACCCTTGGTGCCGTCCAGCCCGCACGCATCGAATATCGCTGCTCCAAAGCGCCGACGGAGGAGGGGAAGATCGAACCCTGAGGTGAGACTGTGGCAAAGACTGTCTTTTTTGACGAGCCGCTCTGGACCAACTGGCACCTCACCGTGCGGGATGTGCCCGTCGCCGGCCGTTTCGAGCTCCACAACAGCGCCGGCGGCGCGACCCTCGCGCATATGGTCGAGAGCGCAGCCGCGATACAGGCCCTGATCGGTCGGGCATGCCGTGAGCGGAGGCGCCTTCGCGCGCAGGGGGCCGCCTGGTCGTTCTCGGAGGCGGCCGCGGTTCCGGGAGGATGGTGCCTGGCAACAGGTCATGCCAATTGGCTGTTTCGGCTGCCCGCTAGTCATGTCCTGCTCGATTATCCATTCGATCGAGACGGATTGATCCTCTGCCAGACCGGCATTTCCGTGGCGGAGCTCAACATGTTCCTCGAAGTGAGGGGACGCTCGCTCGCCACCACCGGTGCCTCGAATGGGCAGACCTTCGTCGGCGCGATGAGCACGGGCACTCACGGCTCCGCGATCGACCAGCCAGCCATACAGGGACAGGTTGCCGCCTTCCAGCTTCTGCCGGCGCCGGACGTGAACCTCTGGATCGAGCCTGCGTCGCAGCCGGTGACGGATGGCAGGCTCGCGGCCGATCTCGGCGCCACCCTCGTCCGCGACGATCGCTTGTTCTCGGCTGCGCTGGTCGGGCTCGGCGCTTTCGGAATCGTGCATTCGGTGTTGGTGCGCACCGTACCGCGGTTCCTGATGGAGATGAGCCGCGAGCGTCGTCCGCTGACCGAGGGCATCGAACGCGCGATGAATGGCGGCGGGTTCGATGCGGCGGACCTGCCGGGAGGCAGGCGCCGCCCGTATTTCTTTCAGTCCGTGGTCAATCGTCACATCGACGCCGGCCACGCCTACGTCACGGTTGGCTACGATCTCCCCTGGGAGGAAGATCACCAGCTCGACTATGACCTCGTCAACAAGCGCGGTCCCGGATACGAGCTCGCCGTCGTGGTGGCGAACCTGCTCTCCGCTTTCCCCGGGCTCACGCCGCCGATCACCAAGGCGGTACTCTCCGATCAGCTCAAGTCGTTCAAGGCCCGCAAGCGCAGCTGGGGACAAAGCTTCAACTACACGACACCGCGGTCGGGCACCGCAGGGTCGTCGATCGCCGTCCCGACCGAGCGTACGCTCGAAGCTCTGGAGATACTGCAGCGCGCGATGAAGAGGACCGGCAAGGTGCCGGCCGCTTTCGCCTGCCGCTATGCGACGAAATCGCCTGGGCGGCTCGCTTTCACTCGTCACGAGCGGACCACGATCGTCGACATCGACGGCATCGATACCGTCGGCACGCGCAAGCTGATGGCCCAGGCGGTGGCGGATCTTCGTGCTGCGGGTATCCCGCATGCCGAACATTGGGGAAAGATCAACCAGATGACCGCGGCGAGCATTCGCGACTCCTATCGCGATGACCTGGAAGCCTGGATGCGCGCGCGAACCGATCTTCTCGACCGCCAGGCCGAATATGTCTTCGGCAGCGCATTCCTGGATCGCCTGGGTCTCACCTCGCCGACCTTCTGATCCGCGGAAGGAGGGCAGGGGCTGTGACGGATCTTCCGGCGCCGCATTGCCGCCGTCCCATGCGGACGTCGCGTGCTCCGCGTCGTCGTCAACGTCTGCTGGAGACGTTGGCCGAAAAGCGATCGAGCGTGTCGAGGGGCCTCGGTCGGGGGGCTTGAAAAAACCGGCAGCGCGGTTCTCATTTCCGGGATCGGGGACCGCCGCAGAGAAAACCGGTTCGTGCCGGTAGCCATCCCTATTCAGGATTACACCATTTTGGAGCTATTGCATCGACTCGGGGAGTCGTGATCCACTCCTGGCTGCGCATAGATCTCCCTTCTCGCGCCGCTGCTCGATCGCAGCCGGTCCCCGTCGAGTTCTCGATTTCTCGGCGGGGATCGTCGTTTGGGTCCCTGCCGGATCGGCGGAGCAAGCGGTGAGCGACTTCGGGGAGCGTGGACGCAACGATCTTCGGTTTTTGAGCCCGATGGCAGAGGTCGCGACCATTGAATTGTCCTGCTTCCATTTGCAGCGCCGCTCTTGATGTCGCGACCCGCGTGGCCTTGGCCGTTCCCAGGAAATCCTGTGGGCTGCCGAACCCGCAGCTTAGGCCTTCACAGCGAATGAGACGTGGACGACATGATCGCGCCCGCCCACGCCGTGAGGTTCCGGTGAGCGGGAATGGGCACCGTCCTGGGCGTTGTACGAGACTTGATGAGTGCCACCCTTGCATCCGTCCGTAAGGGGCGCGGTGCGCCGTTCCCGCAGGCAAGATCGTCGCCGGTCGAGGTTTGCCGGTCGCCACGATCTCATCCCGCATCGCTCATCGACCAAGCCGACAGAAGCCGGCAAAGGGGCGCCGTCAGCGCATGTGAACGTCGCGTCGAAGATCCGGATGGCCGGTGTCTGCCTGTCCTGAATGGAACCTGCTCGCGCGTCGGGCAGGCTCCTCCAACGCGGCCGGGTCGTGGTCTGGTTGGACGCTCCGCCAGGAAGCAAGAGACGCTCGATGGTCCCTCTGCCCGCCCGCCTTTCGGGCGCAAAGCGGCACGCCATCGCGATGTGATGGACCTTGCTCGACCTGGTCTTTCAGTTCCAAGTTCTTTCTCTCCTCCTTTGGGCAACGGGGGGACGAAGCGGAGGCGAAGCGCATTCATCGCTCGCCGGCTCGCCGCTTTCCTGCCGAGATCGCGTCGAACAGGCCGCCGTCGGCGAAGAAGCGCTTTTGGGCGGCCGCCCACCCGCCGAAGTCCTTGTCGATCGTCAACATTTCGATCTGCGGGAACTGCCCCGCATGTTTCGCCGCGACGTTCGGGTCCCGCGGCCGGTAATGGTGGCGGGCGACGATCTCCTGGCTTTCGGGCGTGTAGAGGAAGCGGAGATAGGCCTCGGCGACCTCGGTCGTCCCGTGCTTCCTGGCATTCTCGTCGACCACGGCGACGGGCGGTTCGGCGAGAATGGAAAGCGATGGCGCGACGATCTCGAACTTGCCGGCGCCAAGCTCGTTTTGGGCGAGGAAGGCCTCGTTCTCCCAGGCGAGGAGGACGTCCCCGATCCCGCGTTCGGCGAAGGTCGTGGTTGCACCGCGCGCGCCGCTGTCGAGCACGGGGACGTTCGCGAACAAGCGTGTCACATAGCGTTGGGCGGCAAGATCCGACCCGCCGCTCCTCCGGCCATAGCCCCAGGCGGCAAGGAAGTTCCAGCGCGCGCCGCCGCTCGTCTTCGGATTGGGCGTGATTACCTGCACACCGGGACGGACAAGGTCGCCCCAATCGCGGAGGTTCTTCGGATTGCCCTTGCGAACCAGGAAGACGATGGTCGACGTGTAGGGCGAGCTGTTGCTGGGCAGCCGTGTCTGCCACGAGGCGGGGAGCCGCTTGGTCTTCTCGGCAATCACGTCGATGTCATAGCCGAGGCCCAGAGTGACGACGTCCGCCTCGAGCCCGTCGATCACCGCGCGCGATTGCTTGCCGGAGCCGCCATGGCTCATGCGGAACGCGACAGTCTGCCCCTTCTGCGCTTTCCACCTCCGCACGAAGGCCTCGTTGACGTCCCGGTAGAGCTCACGGGTCGGGTCGTAGGAAACGTTGAGGATTTGCGCCGCGCCTCCTCCTTCCCGGGAACCGCCGGAGCAGGAGGCTATCGGGGCGACCGCGAGGCCGAACAGGGCAAGAAGCAGGACGCGATGGCTCATGTTTCCTCCAGGGCAAAGGGACTCAGGCGGCGGCGCCGCCGCCGGGCTGCGAGGGGCTGCGGCCACGCGATCAACGAGCGAGCGTCGACAGGTGGCGGGCAAGGCACCGCTTGTGGATCCTTGCCGATTGCTGAGCGACAGATGGCAGGCAACGGTTCGGACGATGCCGCGCGCCCGAACCGGCGCACGTCGTGCTCTCCGGCCGGTGGCACGATGGCGGGGGCTGAACATCGACTGCTGTTAAGGTCATTCCAGTCGCCTTGCAGGGGTGAAGTCCGAAGGCGCGTGTTCAGGCCTGCTTTCGTGGGGAGCGCCTGCGCCTCGGCGCGTCGGGCACGGCAGGTTCAGGCGTAAGGGCGGCTTTCACGGCACGTCCGCGGCGCTTGGGTTGCTCGCTCGAAGCAGTGGCGGCTTTCCGGGCCGGCGAACGCTTCTTCGGCTGTTCGGACGCGGCGGGCGGCGAACCTGACACGCTCCCTCGATCGGCTTCGGCCCCGGCTTCCGCTCCCGTGCCGCGACGGCTCGAACCGAGCCCCATCCTCTTGGCGACTTCAGATCGCTGCCGCGCATATTCAGGGGCCACCATCGGGTAGGAGCCGGGCAGATCGAAGAGACTGCGATATTCAGCCGGTGTCAGATCGTGCGCGACCCGGAGATGACGCTTCAGCATCCGGTGCTTGCTGCCACAGTCCAGGCACGTGATCGCCTCGGGCTTTACCGATGCACGGACCGACACTGCAGGCGTCCGCTTCTCCTGTTGCGCGTCGGATGGAGGCGCGTGAAGCGCGGCAAGTGCCCCGTGAACATTGGCGATCAAAACGGCTACGTCTTTGATCGAAACCTTGTTGTTCGAGACATGGGCGGCGACCAGACCTGCCGTAAGCTCGACAACTTCCTGATCGTTCGCCATGTCCTTCTCCAGTCAATGGTTATGATTCTACTGGCACATGGTACCCTATGGCTGGAATGGTTCAAGTCATCGCAAATGCGAGAGGCAGATTTTAATGCCTTTCCGGTGGCATCGATCTGTCGATCGGTCCGAATGACGTTTGAACCCGATTGCGCCCGGCACTTCCTCGTCCAAGCATGGTGTCACCGACGGGTAATCTTGTGGAGCCGATTGTCCCGCAATGGTGCATCTGCCGAAGATGCTGACGGCGTTCGGTTACGGTCGTCCCGTGCTCTTCTGGAAAGGATCCGAATCGGATATAACCGGTCGACTCGGAGGCGTGGGGGCGCGCTCCGGGTCACCGGCTCCGCCGCGTAGATGCAAGCGTCCGTGGCGGAGCCGCCCTGGCGGATCCCAATTCTTACCGTCGATGCACGCGGGCTTGTTCCGGTTGCACTGATGTCTGGAAGCTGCAGAGCACGCTGTCCGATAGGTTCCACGCGGTGAAGTGCCGGGACTTCCTTCGGCTGAAATCGACGACCTGAGCTCTCGTCCAGCCGGGCGCTGACGCGGGATCCTCCGCCGGGCGGGCTTAGGGAGCAGGCCGCTTCGTCTTGCCGTTGATCGCGCTGATAGCGGGTTGCGGCCCGGGATCAGCGGGTGGTGATTTCCGAGGGCGCCGACGGCGGCGGGGTTGGCCCGGCGCAGCCAAGTTCCGCATCCAATGGCGCGAAATCCCGTTCCGAAAAGTCCGGCATGAGCCGAAGCCGGCTTCGAAGCTCCACGTCGAGCACGCTTACCCGGGCATCGCAGTGGCTGGAAGATCGAGGCGTGTTCTGGTCGAAGAGGAAGGCGGAGACGCGTCCGTCCTGTAGCGCCACGATCTTCCAGTAACCCGAAGGCACGCGATGATAGTCTCCGCCGCCGGGCAGCGGCTTCATTGGTCGTTCGAACAGCGGGCCGGTGTAGACATAGACCGGCTCCTGGAGGCGGCCGGTGAGCGCACGCTCCTCATCCTCAAGCCTCGCCCAGGGGCCCTGGTTGAGCGCGGAGGCTTGCGGCGTGATGTTCGACAGGATGTTCGTCTCGTCCGCCTGCGGGGTGCCCGAAAAGGAGGCGAGCGGCGCCTGGTGCCCCCGATCAATCCTGAGTGCCGCGGGCGCGCCATCGTAGCTGCCCACGCTCAAGCGCTCGTCCGGCTCGAGCCACGGATCCGGCTGCCATTGTCTGGCACCGGATGGTCCGATCGATGCCGGGGTCACCCGGTAGGCGACCCAGTCCGCCATCTTCGTGAGGTCGTTGGACGAGAGCGTATAGATCTCGCGAACGATCGTGTCATTTGTCGCCGGCGCACCGACGGGGCAGCCGCCCAGGCAGTGGAAGGTGTGGAGCTCCGCGCCGGACCCGGTCGCTGCGGTGCCGAGGAGCAGCAGAGAAAGGAGCAGGAACTTCGCGGGCAACGTTCGATCCACCTTGTTCAAGCCGGAACCGACGGGTGAACTTGCTGTTTAGGACGTGCGGTCGACGCTAGCCAGCTCTGCCTGGGGGGACTTGCCAAACAGCACCGGAACCGTCCGCATGATCATTCGCGATCGATCGGACGGACATGTTCCGGGGGATGGCTGCGTCTGACCGCCGCACCGAGATCCTGTAGCGGCCGGTCGCCTAGCGAACGTGCAAGTGCGTGCACGTCCCTGTTTGCATCGACCTCGTCGTCTCCCTGCCACCGACAAGCCGCTCGCTGCGCATTGTCGCGCGGCGGATTTCACCGGGCCGCGGACGGCAAGGGTCAGTGACCGACGCTCCCGCGGCGCGAGAGGCGACAGGGCCTCGCCGCCGCCGCCGCAGGCCGGTGTGGCGCGACACCCGACCTCGTGAAGACCGCTGTTGCTTCAGGCTTGCGCGCTAGGCCCGGCCTTCCAGTGCGCGCAAGCGTTGATCGGTCGCCCGCGGATCCATGCCGAATACGGAACGATATGCCGGTTGCTGCTCCGGCGTCAGCAGTTCGAGGAGGAAGCTGTCCTCCACCCAGATCTTGATGAACTCGAAGAGGCGCGCATCGACGAGAGCGGCAACCAGGGAGAGTCTTTGTGCAGCGGCGAGGACCTGCCGGCGCGACAAGGGTGTGCCCGCCAGGACATGCGATCCGCTGTGAGGCCTCATCTCCGGATCCTGTCCGATGCCCTCGATCGTGGGCGCGAGGATCGAACCCCAGGGCGTGAGTTCGATCAGGGTACCGACATCGTCACCCTGCAGGACGAACCACGAGCCGGCCGGGAAGGGCGGCACCGGAGCGGTCACGGCCCGGCCGCGCAACAAATCGGCGCAGACTCTCGCGGCGCGCGAGGGATCACGGACGGGGAACGAGACATGATGCAGCATGGAGGTAAACTCCCGAGGTCTTGAAAGCGGGGGGAAAGCATGACCGGCAGAAAGGTCCGGATCGAACCTGTCGTCCGGCGGCCGGGATCAGACAAGGATTCCCGCCGCTCCGGGCATTGTCAGGGCGCTGAATATCAGCGCCAGAACGCATGCGAGCAGGCTGGTCCGCATGGTACCGTGATTGAGGTTGGTCATCATGATCGCTCCGTCGTTCGGCGATCATCTGCCCCTCCAGCGTTGGAGCTAGCGTTGGAATTCGCGTTGAAAGCGGGGCGAAGCGCAGGGGCGGCTGTTTCCCACGGTCGGTACCGCGCCTGGCGGCGCTCGATGCCGCCAATCGGCGCCGCGCTTCCATCGACGCCGACCGCGGCAGGACTGACCCTTTGGCACGGAGCTTTCGGCGATGTTCCCGGGACGCCCCGCAGCGCACTTCTGGTCCGCCTTGGAGCGGCGGCTCGGCCTCAGCAGAGAGGTCGCGGCCTCGATCGGACAGTTGCGCGGGAGACGTCCCGGGTGCGTGGACTTCAGGCCTTGGCCACTGACACCTTGAGAAATGTGGCGGCGATTTCAGTATTGCCGTTCGTGCCGCGATTCTGGGCCTCGAAGAGCTCGAGAAGCTCGGCATGGAGCGCAGCTTCGCGCCCCTCGTTCGCAGCGGCGGCGTAGGCGTTCATCGTCGGGCCGTAATAATTGCGGAAGATGTCGAGCAGGTCCGCCGGCGGGCCGGGGTTGCGGAACAGCCAGGTGGCGCGCTCGAAACCTATGTCCGCCTGCGGAATCCCGGCGGCGGTGAAACGAGAGATGACATGCTCCTCCTGTCCCCAGGTGATCGGACTGATGAATCCCTCGGGCGGCGGCGGCGTGTAGGCGGCGCTGATCTTCAGGATCTGGGCGACCATCGTCGGGTCACCGGGAATCCAATTGCCCATGACGATGCGGCCGCCGGAGCGGACCACGCGCACCATTTCCCGCGCGGCATCCTGGGGACGCGGCGCAAACATGGCGCCGAACAGACTGACCAGAAGTTCGAAGCGCGCGTCTTCGATATTCTCCAGGTCGCAGGCGTCTCCTTGCTGGAAGCGCAGGTTCGGGAGGTTGGCGGCTCGGGCGCGCGCAGTGCCGGCGGCAACCAGATTGGCGGCGATGTCGACCCCGAGAACCTCGGCGCCGCGCCGCGCGGCGGGCAGGGCGGTGGTGCCGTCGCCGCAGCCGAGATCGAGCATGGCAAGGCCGGGGCGGATGTCCAGCGTCTCGACAAAGGCCTCGCCGCTCTCGCGCATCGTATCGGCAATGCGGGTGAAATCACCTTTCTCCCACAGTGCCCGGTTGGGATTGGCGGACGGCATGGTCATCTCAATTCTCCTCAGATGCGCGGCGGGACCGCGGAAATGCGGCGAGCAATCTGGTGGCGTCAGGTGTCAGTCCGATGCCGCGGCCCCAGGTCGATGGTGTCGATTGTCACGGCAACAGAGGTGCGAGCGGCCGGCGACTACTGGAGCAGCGGCGGCGATGATCGCGGCTCTGTACGGCATGTGATGGTTCAGCGCCATCTGGCTCTACGGAGCGCTTGATATTGCGCCCTTGAGCGTCAGGGCAGAAGGACTCCGTGTTGCCGCGCGCAATCCTTCGCAGTGGACCAAGTAAGAACGCCCCCCAGCAGACGAAGCGGGGTGCCTGGATGCAGCCCTGAAGTGGGAGCGCGTCACGGGTTGAGGTTGGCGGCGCCTGGAGCCTTCACCTGACCGTCAATATGCCTGATTTGGCCGCACCCCCGCTTCTCGCTGCCGGGTTGGTGATCGCGCTCGAAGCGCAAAAACTGGGTGAATGCGATCGAGCGGCGCGACCCTTTTGCCCGAGATTGTTGGAACGCGGTCGACCAGACAGGTGCATGATGGTGAGCCAATCCCACCCACCAATCCAGGACATCCGGGGCCACCGCGATCCAGCTTTCGTGTCCCGGGGCCAATGCTGCGACGCGCCTCAGCGGAAGCGCTGTTGCCGAAATTGCTGCCGCTTGAGCCGTTCGAGTGCACCCGACGCCTTGGCGAGCGCGACCTCTACGGCGTGGATGTCGGTGGAGAGTGAGAGCTCGGGGCGGCCGCTCAGCGTCAGTACGATCCCAAGCACTGCATCGGACTCCCGTGCGAGCCGGACGAGGTGGTAGCCGCTTGGCCCAGCGGCTCCGCTCAGCCAGTTGCGGGCGGTGCGATCGCACGTACCCGTCCAACGCATGATCATCTTCGTCGCCGCCCGCGAGCCGCCGAGCTCGCCGCGAAGAGCATCGCGTATCGCGAGGATATATTCGGCTTCTGTCGCCATTCTCGGACGGCCCGGCACTGCGCTGCCGTTTTCTGGAAACATGTTTCCGGCCCTTTCGCACTAGAAGAGATTGCCGGCTTACTCTTGCGGAGCCCATCTCGTCATGGCGATCGATTGTGCGTCTCGTCCGGGCAGCGATCCGCCCCTCGCCAGGGCCGCGCAATATCTTCGCATGTCCACCGAGCATCAATGTTATTCGGTCGACAATCAGATGGTCGCGATCGCCGATTATGCCGAGCAGCGCGGCTACGAGATCGTGCGGACCTATGCCGATTCCGGCAAGAGCGGCCTCCGCGTAGAGGGGCGCCTGGCCCTGCAGCAACTTCTCGACGACGTGGAGCAGGGCCATCCTGATTATGAGGCGCTTCTCGTTTATGACGTCAGTCGACTCGGCCGGTTTCAGGATCCGGACGAGGCCGCGAGCCATGAACTGCAATGCCGGCGCCGGGGCATCGCCGTTCATTATTGCGCGGAGCAGTTCGAGAATGACGGGAGCATCGGCTCGTCGATCATCAAGACCGTCAAGCGGGCAATGGCAGGCGAATATAGTCGCGAGCTGTCGGTCAAGGTCTTCGCGGGTCAGAGCAAACTGATCCGGCTTGGTTACCGCCAGGGAGGCATGGCAGGCTATGCCGTACGGCGCCTGCTGGTGGACCAGAACGGCGCACCCAAGATCATGCTCGCGAACGGTGAGAAGAAAAGCATTTCGACGGACCGCGTGATCCTCGTGCCGGGGCCCGAAGAAGAGGTTGCGATCCTGCGCGAGATCTACCGGGCCTTCGTCGAGGATGGGGTGAACGAGACGAGCCTGGCAGCGCGGCTCAACGCACAAGGCGTCGCGACCCCGCACGGCGGCCCCTGGACTCGCGGCACGATCCACCAGATGCTCACCAACGAGAAATATATCGGCAACAACGTCTGGGGAAAGCGGTCGTTCAAGCTCAAGCGCAGGTATGTTCGCAACCAAGCCCGGGACTGGGTGCGTGCGGAGGCGACGTTCGAGCCGGTCGTCGACATGGAGCTGTTCGGGAGAGCGCAGGCGAAGATTGCCGCGCGTTTGCATCGGCACACGGACCAGGAAATGATCGAGCAATTGCGGGCGATCCTGGCCGAGCACGGCACCCTGTCGAGCTTCCTGATCAACGGAACGAAGGGAGCACCGAGCAGCACCACCTACCGGAGGCGGTTCGGCAGCCTGCTCAAGGCTTATGCAATGGCCGGCTTCGCACCCAGGCAGGATTACCGCTTCCTGGAGGACGCGAGCAGGCTTCGCCGCCTCCACCCGCTGATCGTCGATGCCGTGGTCGCCGGCATAGTGGCCGCAGGCGGACAGGTTCGTCGAAGTGCCGGAAGTGAAATCCTGACCATCAATGACGAGTTCACCGCTTCCGTGATCCTCGTCCCCTGCCATCGCACGCGTTACGGATCGCCGCGCTGGGTCGTTCATCCGGAACCAGGTCCGAAGCCGGATCTCGCCATCATCGCCCGGATGCGTCCGGACAATGAATCCGCGGGCGATTATTTCCTGCTGCCGCAATCGGTGATGCGGGAGCTGGTCCTGCGGCTGGAGGCGCATGACGGCTTTGGCCTCGATGCCTATCGCATCGATACGCTGGAGCCCCTGTTCGCTCTCGCCGCACGATGTTCATGGAGGAAAGCGGCATGATCGCTGTGGAGCCGGAGCCGAATGTCGAGTGGATCCCGCTCGACCGCATCGAAGTCGTCAATCCGCGCAGCCGCGGCCGGCGCGCGTTCAAGGAGATGGTCGACAATATCGGCCAGATCGGGCTCAAGCGGCCGATCACCGTCCGGCGGCGGAAGGAGGCGCAAGAAGAAGGCTATGAGCTCGTCTGCGGACAAGGGCGGCTGGAGGCGTATCGCGTCCTCGGCCAGAAGGAGGTGCCCGCCTTCGTGGTCGCGGCCGAGCCCGAGGATTGCCTCATCGCGAGCCTGGTCGAGAATTGCGCGCGTCGCCAGCATAGCGCGATCGACCTCCTTCAGGACATTGGCGGCATGCGCCAGCGGGGCTATTCGGTGGCCGAGATCGCGCAGAAGACCGGCCTTTCAGCCGAATATGTTCACGGTGTCGCCCGGCTCCTCGAGCAAGGCGAGCAACGCCTGCTTCAGTCCGTGGAGGCGCGCGCCCTCCCGATCAGCGTCGCGCTGGAAATCGCGGAAGCCGAGGACCAGGACGTTCAGCGCGCCCTCCAGAATGCCTATGACGCGGGTCTCCTGAGAGGGCGAAGGCTGATAGCCGCCAAGCGCCTGATCGAGGCGCGTCGCCAGCGCGGCAAACAGATCGGGAAGCGGGACGTCTCGCAGCCGGAAAAGCTGTCCACCGCAGGGCTGGTGCGGGCCTACCGCCAGGATGCCGAGCGCAAGCGCGAGATGATCAGGCGTGCGAATGCGACCAAGGACCGTCTGATGCTGGTCATCGAAGCGGTTCGGCGGCTGTTGCGCGACGACGGCTTCACCGCTTTGCTTGCAGCCGAGGGCCTGGACACGATGCCCGAGAAGATCGCCGCGCGGGTTGCCGGAAAGGTCTCGTCGTGAGCGGCCGGCGCGCCTCCGGGCCGGTCAGGGTCGGGTTCGAGGAAGCTACTCTGCGATTGCCGATCGATGCGATCATGCCGCTGCGCGACGTCTCTGCAGCGATCCGGCGATCAATCAAATATGGCCAGATCGCAGCGTCCATCGCCGAGGTCGGGATCATCGAACCGCCGGCGGTGGTGCGCGACTCGGTCAATCCTGACCGCTTCCACCTCCTTGATGGACACCTGCGCGTCGCGATCCTGCGGGAGCGCGGCGAAACCGAAGTGGTGTGCCTGGTCGCGATTGACGACGAGGCCTTCACCTACAACAAGCGGATCAGCCGGGTCGCGACGATCCAGGAACACAAGATGATCCTGAACGCCATCAAGAAGGGTGTTCCCGAGGAACGGCTGGCCCGTGCGCTCAACGTCAATATCGGCAACATCAGGACAAAGCGGGACCTGCTGATCGGGATCTGCCCGGAAGTCGCCACGCTGCTGCGCGACCGTCACGTCCCGATCAACGTCTTCGCGGAGCTGCGTCGCATGAAGGCGATCCGCCAGGTCGAGGCGGCGCAGGCGATGATCACGATGAACCGCTTCACCCTGTCTTACGCCAAGTCGCTCGTCGCCGCGACGCCCGGGGACCAGCTTCTCGAAACCACGCGGCGTCGCCGCACGGGTTTGTCCGAGAAGCAGATCGAGACGATGCAGCGCGAATCCGAAAATCTCGATCGCGAGTTCAAGCTGATCGAGCAGGACTTCGGGGCCGACCATCTCGATCTGATGCTCGCGGCCGGGTTCGTCTCGCGGCTGCTCGGCAATGCCCGCATCGTCAATTATCTCGCGCAGCATCATGGCGACCTGCTCGCCGAATTCCAGAGGATCGCGGACTATCAGGAGGCGGCCTGACTGCCCTGAGGGTATAGCAAAGTCCGAGCTCTGCGGCCTGCCCATCCGAGCGCGAGCGTCAGGTGACCGATCCAAATGACCCGCGCTGTCGGGTGCGGGATTTCGAACCCGTTGAACGGCAGGCTGCGCCTCAGCGCAACGCCGTTGAGTTGGCAGCATCAGGCCCGGACTGACCTCCCGATCCAGTAGTCGGCCACCTGAAAGCGACCATCCGGTTGGGAGCACCTGGGCGCGCTTCCTCGTGCCGCTTCCTTTTTCTTTGCTCGCGCAGAGCAGCGGGACTGCGAAGGCATCGGCCCGCCGACGAGCGGCTCCCGAGCCGACCTTGCTGCCGTCTGCGTCAGGACGAGGTTCCAGAGGCCAGGTCTTCGTTCGGTCGCTCCTGTCTGTATCCGCCCTTTCGTGATAGGAAGAGCGCGAGTGTCGAAGGAATTGCGACATGCTTGAGACGCTTTGGCGGTTTCAGAAGGACCGCAGCAAGCGACGGCGGCGGGCGGGATCGTCGGACCGGGACTGCCAGCTGTTCGATAGCCAGGCCAGGTCGCTCCGCGCGATGGCCATGGGGGCAGCGACAGCGGCCAGCGACGCGGATGCGAGGCTTGAAGACCTGGCAGGACGCATCGGTGCCTTGATCGACAAGCCCGCCGACGCCGGGCGGGCACCCGATGATTTCTCGCTGTTGGCGGCCATGGAAATGGAACTGGTACGATTGCTGCCCAAGGAGCTGAAGGTCCGCACCTGCTGGAGCATTCGCGAGCGCTTCGAGTGCATCGCCTCGCCGCGCGCGGTGGAACGCTATCGGGCGTCGAGGCCGCCCGCCCTCAGCACTGCCGACAGGCTTCCGGAGGGCGGGCTGGCGCTGATCGAGGCCGACGCCATCGCGTTGCTCGGGCAGATCAACCGCATTTTCCTGATGAACCGGGAAGGGGAGCGGACGATCAACGATCTGCAGCGCTGGGTCGGCTGGTCGATCGTCCGCGATGGTTCGATGTTCATGGCCTTCGTCATCGCCACCTACGTCCTGCTCAAGGTGATGTTCGGCGCGTCAGGCGACAACATGACTCCGATCCACTTCTCCAAGCTTTTCCTGATCGGCCTGATCACCATCATGTTCATGGGCTATCTTGGAGCAGCGATGAGCACGGTGCGGCGATTGCAGGCTGCGGTGGGGGAGGGGCGGAGCCGGCTCGATCCCTATATGGAGCTTGCGCCTTTGCGTTTCGGCCGCCGCGGCATCAGGCTGGGAATGATCAGCGGAAGCATCTTCTCCCTCCTGCTCTACTTCATCTTCGTGTCGGGGGCTGGGGAGATGCTGGGCATCAAAGGCGGGATTTTCCCGCGCCCCGTCGAAACGAATGCCGCACAGGCGCCGAACGCCGCGGATGACGCCAGTGCGGCCGCAGCGCCGCGCGGCGGACCCGCAATCGGACGTCCGGGCCGGGAGCTGCAGGGGGCGCTGCCCGCCGCGCGGGTAGAAGATGGTAGCCTCGGGGCAGAGGGGGCTGGAGAAAGTGATTGCGACGTCGCAGCAGGACCCTCCTGCGGCTGGTTCGCAAAGTTCGCGGGCCGCCTCGGCTTTGCCGGTCCGGGGGACGTCTTCAAGATGCTGATCTGGGCGTTCGTCGCAGGTTTTGCCGAACGGCTCGTGCCCGACGCCATCGATCGTCTGGTGAGCCGGCCGGTCCCTCGCCCGGGCGCAGCCAATGTCGGAGGCGGCAATGAATAGCATCGCAAGAGGCGCTTCTGCGCTGATCCTCTTCGTCTCGCTGGGGCCTGCGCAGGCCGGCGCCCAGTTGCGGGAAGGATCGATCGCGCCGGAGACGAGGGCTTGCGCACCGGGGGCGGCGGGCCCGGCCGCCCGGGTCCGGATCCAGGGCTTCAAGAACCGCCAGGGCGGGCTGCTCGTGCGCCTCTATGGCGACCGGCGGGAAGACTTCCTGCGTGCCGGACGCAAGCTCAAGAGGATCGAATTGCGCGTGCCCGCGCGCGGCGAGGTCGATGTCTGCATCGCATTGCCGGGCGTGCGTCGCTACGCGATCGCGGTGCTGCATGACGTCAATGGCGACCTCAAATTCTCGGCGAGCAGCGATGGCGTGGGTTTCTCGAACAATCCAAAGCTGGGCCTGGGAGAGCCGGCTCTGAGCAAGGTGTTGTTCACGGCACGGCCGGGCATCCAGACGATCCCGATCATCCTGAACTATCGCAGGGGACTGGGCCTCAGGCCTCTGGCGGGAGATCGCTAGCGCCGGGCGACCTTCGTCACCGGCGTCGCGGCGGTGCACCGGCGAGCCTGCTCTCGCGTGCAGCGACGGACGAGCAGCACGGCAAGCACGTTCGCGGCACCGCCACATGATGTCGGCGCGGCTGGAGCGGCAACAAAGAACCGCCCTCGTCCGTGAGCGGCTTAATCCTCTATTTCCCGATTTGAAGCCGACTGCGCACCAGAACTGACCGTCTGGACGATTTCGCTCTGTCTCGTCGTCCCTATTTTCTCGCGTTCAGCGCGGGAGGTCCAACATGGCTGTTTACTACAACAACACCAAATCCTCGGTCGTACGCGGTTCGGACGCGGACGACAGCTTCTATGCCTTTTCCTCTTCGTCGGGTGCGTTCCTGGCGGACGCAACCGTCAACCTCAGCTGGACGACATCGATCGTGGCGGGCGGTGGCGCAGCCTTCACCTATCTGGCGTCGAACGTGAACATCTCCAGGGATCTCCTGCGGGGCAGCAGCGGGCAGGATACCATCTTCGGGTCCGATCATGACGACGTTCTCGTCTACAATAACGGCGTGCAGAACGAGGGACTGGGGGCGTTCCGATCGATCGAGATCTTTCGCCTAGGTGCGGGCAACGACTTCCTGGACCTGTCGGCGCATGGTCCCGGAGGCGTCGCCTACACTGCGGCTACCGCGTTTGGGGAGGACGGCAACGACACCCTGATCGGCGGCACCGGCTATGACGTGATGGATGGAGGCGCCGGGCGTGACCTCCTCATCGGCAACAGCGGGCCGGACAGTCTGGCCGGAGGGTCGGGAGACGACCGCATCTACGCGGATCACCTGATCCTGACGACCGCGATCGAGGTGGGGATGGGCGACGTGCTGGACGGCGGAGAGGGCAACGACTTCATCGTCGGGGCGGCCGGCTCCGACCATATGACCGGCGGATCCGGAGAGGATGCGATGTACGGCGCCATTGGCTACGACATCATGGACGGCGGCGCTGATAACGATCGGCTGTACGGCGAGGGCGGCAACGACATCATTGCCGGACAGCATGGAGACGATTTCCTCATCGGCGGCGGCGGCGATGATGTGCTTTACGGAGAGGACCACTGGGCGGTACCCCAGGATTATGAAGCCGGCAACGACACGTTGCGCGGCGGGGTCGGAGACGACTTCCTGGTTGGCGGAGGCGGCGCGGATATCCTGGAAGGCGGTACCGGCTCGGACGTCCTGGATGGCGGTGAAGACCAGGCCACCGACATATACCTGCTCGATGGAAGCGCCGTCGGCGGTGGGGACACGATCTATTTCGAGGACGGGTTCGACCTGATCAAGCTCGTGGGTCTCGGTATCACCGAATATGTTGCGGGCGGCGCTCCAGGGACCGTGTTCGCGCGCGACATCAATCCGAATGATCCGTGGACGTTCGTCGCACTCGACTTCGTGACCGGCGCGGGCGAGAGCTTTACGGTCACTTTGACGCAGATCGGTACGTCCCTGAAGGCAGCAGATCTCAGTGCCGTGGACTTCTTGTTCGGCTGAGCGGCTTTGGACCGCGTCCCGGAAACATCGGGAGAGACGCGCGGCAGGAGAGTTCGAGACTGATCGTCTAGCGAGTTGACTGACGATCCCGGCCGCGGAGTCGCCCCGCTTTTCTCAACGCGTCTTCTTCCATCCGGCGTACGTACCTTTCAGCCGCGAAGCTGATCAGCACGGCAATGGACAGGGCCAGCAATGCAACACCTATCCCATAGGTCCGGCCCGCGGCCCCGACAAGAAGGGCGGCTACGAGCAACCCGAGAGGATGTAGCGACATCGGATCACTCCTTGAGTCGGTAGTGCAGCGCTTCCGCATCAATTGACAATGGCATGCGCCGAAGCACTTCACCAGCCTTGTTCCCGCGCTTGCTGCCGGCCTCCACAAGCAGCGGAAAGTTGGCAACAGTCCTTTGACGGGAGCGTCGGCTAGGACGAGACCATGGGGGAAGAGCGGACATCCGGCCACGAACCGTCGATTTGCGAACCACTGGTTCCCTCGCATGCGGAAGTTCGCGTTGACCCAAGCGAGCGGCGTGGATTGACGGGACGGATCTCACGATGCGCCTCATCCTCATGGAAGCCTCGCTCGCGAACTGCTCCCTTGACCTTGTACGATGGTCACAGCCGTCTGTATCCCGCCGGCAACGAGCAGCGTCAGAACCGGCGCAGAGGCATTCGACCGTCGTCTTTTCTCACTCGCAGAGCCCGCCCTCGGTCCACTGAAACTTGAGCGCAGCAAGCGCCATGCGATTGTCGATGCCCAGTTTCTGGTAGATATTGTGGAGGTGCACCTTCACGGTCCCGTCCGTGGTCCCGAGCTTGGTCGCGATCGCCTTGTTGGAGAGGCCGCGGCAGACCCAGTTGGTAATCTCCCGTTCGCGGCGCGTGAGCGACGACATGCCGGGCGCGTTCCTGGCAGGGACAATCGCCGCGCGTTCGAGGAGCTCTGCGGGAAGCCATTTACCCCCGCTTGCGACGTGCCGCAGGCAGTCGATCAACGTGTCGGGCGCGCATTCCTTGAGCAACAGGCCGCAGATGCCGAGGCTGAGCGCTTCCGAAATCTGCACGCCGGTCAGCGTCGCCGAAAGGAACACGACCTTGGCACCCGACCCGCCTTGACGGAGCGCCTTCAGGATCGCGAGACCGCCAAGGTCCGGCATGGACACATCGAGCAGGGCGATCTCCGGTCGGGTGCGCTGGACGAGACCGAGCGCTTCCACGCCTGAGGTGCTCGACCCGACGATCCTGAAGTCGGGCTCCGCCCGGAGGAGGTCGCAGAGGCCATGGAGCAGGAGGGGGTGATCGTCCGAGACGACGATCGTGGGCGCCGGCCGCCCGGTCAAATCGGCAGCTCGATGCGCAGGGACACGCCAGGATTGTGTCTGAGGACGGAAAGGTTTCCACCGAGGTCCTGCACCCGGTTTGTGAGCGAGGTCGGCCGAAAGGATCCGCGGTGCGGAGGGTCAAGGCCACGACCATTGTCCTCGATCTCCATTTCGAGCCGGTCGTGCAATCGGCGGGCCGTAAGTTCCACCCTGCTTGCGCCGCCATGCCTGACGGCATTCGCCGTCGCTTCCGCGACAAGATGTGAGATTTCCGATGAGAGCGGTTCGGGGATCCGGATGCCTTGTGTCTCCACCCGGGCGACGACTTCGCATCGCCATCGCTCGCGAAGCCAGTTCGCCTGATCCGCAAGAAGCGCGCTCAGCGCGACGTCGCTGCTGCTCGAAGAGGGGCGGAAATTCTCGACGAACAGCCGGATACGCCTTTGCTGGTCCACGATCAGTGCGCTGATCGCGCGCAGCGATGGTCTCAGCGACTCCGGCATCGATGCCGTTGCGGCTTTCAGTTGCAGCCCCGCGGCCGTCATGTCCTGAAGGATGCTGTCGTGGAGATCCCGTGCCAGCCGGACCCTTTCCTCGGCGCGGGCCGATTCGGCCATCTGCTCCATCAATGCGAGCCGCTCGAGCTCGGAGCCGATGCGCACGGCGATAATCTCGGTCAGCGAGTCTCCTTCCTCGGAGGAGCAATCGGGGTCGAGCACGAAGAGCCGCCCCTGGTAACGGATGCCGGAGAAGGGCTTCGAATAGATGCACCTCGTGCGTTGGCGGCTGAGATGGCGCAGCGCCCCGCTTTGCTGGAGCAGCGGACTGTCCTGCCCGTTCGCCATGTCCCGTCTGCTTCGCAAAAGTCCGTGGGCGCCTGTTTCCGTCAGCCACGCGTCCGACGGGTCGATCCTGGAAACGTCGAGCCGGCCGCTCTCCCAATGCGCCAGCATGCTCGTCCCTCTCTCTTCATCTTCCCAGACCACGACGAGACGCGGGTCGCCGAGCACTGCCGCTGCGTGGTTCAGGAGGCTGTTGAGCCAACGGTCTCGCGTGCCTTCCACCGCATCGGATGGCCAATCGGCAAGTCGCGCGAGCCTGCGCCTGCTGGCATCGCGGGATGCCCCGAAATAGCCGAGCATCGCTGCTGCGACCAGGAAGTAAGCGGACCGCATGATCAGCACGTTCAGCTCGGATTCGCCGTCCTCGAGGTCCGGCCAGGCGACGACGATGAGCACCGCTTCGAGCACCATGGCGCCGAGAAAGGCTCCGACCATTCCCCATCGCATCGTCGTCGCCAGGAGGATGAAGGGCAGAAATGCGAAAAAGGGGCTCGTAAGCTCGTTCGTCATCAGGGAGAGGCTGCCGAGGACCAGGACATCCACCCCGTGGATGATGATGTGGACCTTGTCGTCGAACGAGCGGCGAACGGGAATCAGGACCATGACCACGGAGAACAGGACGTAAGCGTTGAGAACCATCTCCGACTCGCCGAGCAGGTTGCTGGGCTGGGTCGGGTCGAGATAGATGGCGAGAACGGCAAAAAGCGCGGTGACCAGGCGGCCCAGGTTGATGAGCCGTTCCGGATCCGACGCTCCGAGGATGGCGCGGGGTGCGCGCGTCAGCCTCGCCGCTGCAGCGAATCTCCGGAACATTCTGGGGGGTGCGGGTCGGGCGGCTGCCATCTGTTCCTCTCTCGCGAAAAGGCTAGTCGACCCGAGGGCGGCCGGACATTGCGATTCCGGGTAGGTCCGGCGGCAAACCGTCCCGGTCTCGCCGTCCCGCTACCTCCAATGCGCCAAACGACGCGGCGCTCGATGCTCTATGATCATTGCGGCGGTGAGTCGTTACGGAGGCTGCATGCACATCCTCGCCCTCATTGAAATTCGGCGCGACCCGGATGGTGGCCTCCCGGCGGACTTGCTGAGGCTCGCCTACCGGGCCAGCCGCCGGGGAAGGATCCTGCTGGTGTTGCACGATGTTTCCGCGGCCGAGATCGACGCCGAGCTGGATGCGCTGGTTCGGGAGATGCCCTTGGACATTCCGGGTCTCCTCTATCTGCGAGCAACGGACATCGGCAGCCTTGCGGAGGCCAGTTCCGGCGCAAGCATGATCTTCGTCTCGAACGAGACGCAGACCTACTGGCGCTCTGCCTTGCTCGGGCGCCGGGCGATGGGCGAGCCGGACCGTGCAAGCGAGGTGCTCTGCCGCATCGCGAGGCCCGCCTGCCTCGCGGATCTCGCAGTCCGCACAAGGCGGCCGCGGCGAAACAGCGGTCCCGGAGCAACGTCTTTCCACATCTAGCCGGGCCTCGTCGCTGCGATGCAAGGTGTCACCTGGCGGTGTTCCTGCTGTTGCGCATCGGCGCTTGCTCATCCGTTGCGATACTGCCGAGGACCATAGCCGCCTTGAAATGAAACGCCCGCAAGACCGGGGCTGCCGGCGTTGGCCCGCCGAGCCGGGGGAAGGAGCGGCGGGCGCGTCTTCGCTGTCGGTTCAGGGCTCGGCGACACATCGCTGCCTGCATCGGGGCAGAGGGCGGGAATGTGCACCTTCAGGATCGGAGGCATGATCCGGTGGAAGGGCGGCCGGTCCGCAAGTCCGTGTCTCACGGTTGCGGCTCGAACAGCGCCGGACCGGATCGACCGTTCCCGGGCCGGAGGGCCGGCTGAATCACCTGCTCCTCATCAAGGTTAATCATGATCTGATCCTCCGCCACCTGCGCCTGCAGGTCGACAAGGTCGGCGAACGTCGGGACGGGCAGGGCGTGAATGGAACCGCCACTCCGTACGCATACCTTGAAGCGGCACGCGGGCGGCTTACGCCGGATTAACTCCGGTCAGGCGCGCTACCTCTTTGAGGTTAGTTCGTGCGCCTGACCGCTGCGCAATGCGGGCTATATCCGTTGGTAAATGTTCGGCGCGCCGAGGCTCGGATAGGTTCCTCTCGACATCATGACCAGACAGGGGAGCAGCGACCATGCCGGCCAATTTCATCGGGATCTTCGAAGGCGGCTACGATCCGGCTGCTGCGCTCGTGGCGGATGGAAGGCTGCTCGCCTTCGCGGAGGAAGAGCGTTTCCTGCGCAACAAACATGCGACGGGCTGGTATCCGTCACGCTCGCTCCGCTTCTGCCTCGATCAGGCGGGGATCGGGGCGGGGGACGTCCAGGCCCTGGCGCTTAACTGGGACGTGCCCTCCTACACCAACGGAGTGATGAAGAGCTTTTTCGACGGCATGCGCGCCGAGCATCCCGTCGATGCCGCCACGATCGGATGGCAGGAGTCCCTGCTCCGGCATTATGGCGAAGATGCCGTCGTCGCCCGGCATGCAGCGGCCTGGAAGCGTACGCTGGGCGCCGACCGATTGCCGCCAATCTATCCGGTACCGCACCACTATACCCACGCGCTCCATGCCTTCATGCAATCCCCCTACGAGGATGCCCTCTGCCTCACGGTGGATGGCTCCGGCGATCAATATTGCACCGTCCTCTGGCATTGCCAGGGCGATTCCGTGGTCCCGATCTACGAGATCGCAATGCCGCACTCGCTCGGCTGGTTCTATGCCGCCGCGACCGAATTTCTGGGGTTCGAGGCCTATGACGGCGAGTATAAGGTCATGGGACTCGCCGCTTATGGAAAGCCGAACCGCCAGATCCAGGATGCTGTCGGCAAGATCCTGTTCGCGGCGGAGGACGGGATCGGCTACCGCCTGGATCCGCGCATGATCCATTATGGACCGCACAGCTGGTCGAAGCGGTTCACCGATCTGCTGCCGGCTCTGCTCGGTCACGCGCCCCGCGCCGAGGTGGAGCCGCTCGAGAGATGGCATTTCGACTTCGCCTATGCGGTCCAGGACGCGCTCGAGCAGGCTGCGCTTCGACTGGTCCGCTGGGGACAGGAGCGTACCGGGACCAAGAACCTCTGCATCGGAGGCGGCGTCGGCCTGAACGTGAAGATGAATACCCGCTTGTTCGAAGTGAAGGGCATCTCGCACATCTTCCCGCATCCCCTGTGCAGCGACAGCGGCGCGGCCGCCGGTGCTGCCTTCGTCGCCTGCTGGCATCAGACCGGCGTGAAGCCCGAGAAGCTCGCATCTCTGGCCGTCGGAAATGCCGAAGACGAGCAGGAGATCGAGCAGACGCTGCGGCGCTGCGGTATCGCCTATTCCCGGTCGAACGACATCGCCGTCTCGGTGGCGCGGGAACTCAGCGAAGGCCGCATCGTGGGCTGGTTCCAGGGCCGCATGGAGGCCGGGCCTAGGGCGCTCGGCCAGCGGAGCATTCTGGCCGATCCGCGCAGCGAAAGCGCCAGGGACCGGGTCAATGCGGTCATCAAGTATCGCGAGCCATGGCGGCCATTCTGCCCGTCCATGAAGGCGGAGGCGGCCGATCGCTATCTGGTGAACTGGGACGATGCTCCTTTCATGGTCATCGCCTTCGATGCGAAACCCGAGCTGAAGCGGGATGCGCCGGCGATTGTGCATGTCGACGATACGGTGCGTGTGCAGCTGGTTCATCAGGAGACGCACCCGCTCTACCACCGGCTGATCGACGAGTTCGAGAAATTGACGGGTGTACCCGTCCTGCTCAACACCTCCTTCAACGTGAAGGGCGAGCCGATCGTCTGCACGCCCACGGACGCGATCCGGACGTTCTTCGGAACCGGCATGGACACTCTGGCCGTCGGTGACTTCCTCGTCCGCAAGCCTGCCGTGCCAGTGGCCGCGTGACGTCGTGCACGGGACCGAAACCGGGCAAAGCCCCAGTGAAAGAGGCGCGGACTTCGCCCACCGCATGATGGACATCGTCGGAGCGCTGATCCTCATCCCGCTGACCATCCCGCTCATGGCCGTCCTCTACGTCGTCGTTCTGGCCGCGATGGGCCGGCCTGTGATGTTCATGCAGGAGCGATCCGGCCGCGGTGGCGTGCCCTTCGAGATGATGAAGTTCAGAAGCATGCGGGACATGCGCGACAGCTCCGGCATGCCCCTCCCGGATCAGGTCCGGGTGACGCCCTTCGGACGGCTGCTCCGCCGCAGCCGCCTCGACGAGCTCCCGGAACTCTGGAACATCCTTGCCGGTGAGATGAGTTTCATCGGCCCGCGGCCGCTCCTGCCCGAGACCATCGCGTCGATGGGCGTGGAGGGACGGATCCGGGGAACCGTCAGGCCGGGCCTGAGCGGATGGGCGCAGATCAGCGGAAATTCGAGCCTCACGAATGACGACAAACTCGCCCTCGATCTCTGGTACATTCGCAATCGATCATTGCGTCTGGACGTCTTCATTCTCGTAAAGACACTCGAGCTGGTCGTCTTTGGCGAGCGGATCTGCGAAGGCCGGCTGTCGCGGGCGCTCTCCGAACGTGGGCTCCGGGACAGGCCCGGCCATGGTGCCGACGCGGCAGCGAAGGACGTCTGAGGGAACGGAGCTGGCGCGCAGACATGCTCCTCATTCGGGTCCGAGGAGGGGATCCGTCTTGCGTCGTGGAGAATTTCAACTCAGCCTTACGCAGCGCGGGACGGATCTGTGGACGCCGGATGCGTGCATGCCGGACCGAAACTCCTGTAGGCGTTGCTGGCACGGGCCTGGTTCGCGATCCTCCGGCAGAAGATTGGAATGAATTCTGATGCGAGCGCCCATGGGACGTTTTCAGCTGAAGCGGCTCGACTTGAGGCACGCCACTGCTGCGGCGGTGGTACCCGTCTGCCTTCTGGCGACCACCGCCGCGGCTGAAGATGGAGCGCTGGAGATCGAGGGGAGCGTACGCGCACGCCTCGAGGCGATCGACGGGCAGTTCCGCGCCGGGGCAGCGAATGGCGGAGCGCTGTTCCTGCGCACCCAGCTGCGCGCCGAGTATGACGCCGGGCCGATCAGGATCGGCGGCGAGATCCAGGACGCCCGAGTCTATTTCGAGCGCCAGCCATCCTCTATCGGCACGACGGAAGTCGATACCTTCGAGCCGATCCAGGCCTATGTCGTCGGCGAGCTCGGTGCGAAGACGGAACTCCAGGTCGGTCGCATGACCATGGACCTGGGATCTCGCCGCCTTGTTTCACGGCAGAACTTCCGGAATTCAACCAACGCTTTCACCGGCGTGCGTTTCGACTGGAGGCCGGCCAAAGGCGACGCTCTCACCCTCTTCTGGACGATGCCGCACGATCGCCTGCCGAACGACAGCGACGGCATTCGCGACAACGAATTTGCCCTCAACCGGGAGCGGGTCGATCAGCAGCTGTTCGGTGCCCATTCCGTCAAATCGAAGCTGTTCAAGACCGCGAGCCTCGAAACCTATCTGTACCGGCTGACGGAGCGCGACGGCGCGAACTTCTCCACCCGCAACCGGCATTTGTGGACGGGCGGGTTCCGGATCCTCAAGCCCGCTAGAGCAAAGGCGTTCGACTTCGAACTGGAGGCCATCGGGCAGCGCGGCACGACCCGTGCTTCGACGTCCGCAGCCGACCGGGCCGATTTGAACGTGAAAGCCTATTTCGTCCATGTCGCCGTCGGCCACACCTTCGCTGCGGCATGGTCGCCTCGACTGGTTGTCAGTTACGACCGGGCGAGCGGAGATGGAGGGGGTCGGGGCTATGGGCGCTTCGACACGCTCTTCGGTGCGCGTGTGTTTGAATATGGACCGAGCAGCCTGTACGGCCCGATCGGGCGTGCGAACCTCAATTCCCCCGAGCTTCGGCTCGAGGTGAAGCCGAACAAGCGGTGGGACGGCTATGTGGCGGGGCGGCCGCTGTGGCTCGAAAGTGCGACCGACACTTTCGCCAGCACGGGCCTGCGAGACGCACGCGGAACTTCAGGCCGCTACGCGGGCACCCAGTTCGATGCGCGTGCACGCTACTGGCTGACCCCGGACCGCGTCCGGATCGCGGCCGGCGCAGCTGTGCTCGCCAAGGGCCGGTTTCTCGAAGACGCCCCCGGTTCTCCCAGCAACGGCAACACCCATTTCGGCTATGTCGAGGTTACATATGGATTTTGAGCGAGATGCGCGCGCGGGGCGCACCTCGACGTATCCGTCCAGCTGAATGGTTACCTAGTCGTGGGCTCCCGATCCTTCCAGGAGAGCTTCTGTGTTCTCAAGTGGCTCCCGGTCGCGAACGGCTGCTCCTGGCAAATTGAGCCATACGAAGGTTTGCACATGAACGGCGAGAACTGGGCGTGAACAAAGGCGCTTGCATCTTCCGCTGATCGGAACACTCTGGCATGCGTGGTCATACCGGATAGTTCGGGCGCTCACACGAAGTCCTGAGATACCGAACGGTTGTACCACCTTTATTGGCGCGGTTACCTATCACTCCGGATGCAGCCGCCCCGGTCCGATGAAGTGTGACAGGCACCCTCGCCTTGAGCGATTCCCCGTTCAACGGGAGCACATTTTTTAAGAAAGGCTTGCTGGTTAGGAGGGCGCGGGCGGAGCGCGCATCCGGACTCTTTCGCCGGGATGACCTGGTTACCGGATCAGCATAACCTCCACCCCGGTCGCCTCGGCGATCGTTCGCCACGCTTTGTCTGCAGTCCAGGCCGGGAGTCCATCACGAAGTGCGAGCGCCAAACAAAACCGATCCCCGAGTGACAGGCCCGCTTCCGCCGTTTTCGCCCTTAGCCGTCCTGCCATCTGCGACAGGCCTTTGTCAGCAGGCACCAGGAATATCGGCAGTGGGTCGAGCATGGCGTCCACCTCCCGGGGGGGCATTCCAAGGCGAATGAAGTGGCTGACAACCTCCGCATGGTTGACCACACTCATGCGTGCGGCAGCAATCGCATCGGCCACCCTGGCGCCGCCGCGCTCATCCTGCAGCATAGCCAGGAGCGCAGAAGCGTCGAGTACCAAGTCGCTCATTCCCCACTTTCCATACGGCGGTTTGCAATGAAAGCGTCGACCGACGCGTCCGGTTTACCTGCCGTGTACCGCTTCGCCATCGCCTGAGCTCTTGCGACAGCCTGGGCTGGGGTCCTCAACACCACTCCGTCTTCAGTCTCCTCGATGAGGACCTGGCCCCCATCCGCAAGCCCGAGGCGCTTCCGAATGTCCGCCGGGAGGCTCATGCGTCCATTCGGCGTGATGGTTACCTGAACCGACATCCTGACAATCCTACGTCTCTTTTGCTGAACGAAGACGCCTTACAACGAGCAACGTCCTTGTTCAACAAAGTGGTGGACACGCCATCAAAGCTCCTTTGTGGCAAGGTGGGGCAATCGTGCCGCATGTAGAGCTTCTTTCATGTGGCCTTCGCTTTAAGCGGAGTTCGTGTGGCGCGTCGATCGCCCAACCACCGAATTTGGGTGGACGAGGCGTAGTTTTCGTGCACTCCATTCACGGCAACCGCTGCCGACGCAGAGGGAGGCGGCACTGGACCCTGTTCAGGTGGCGGCGTCCAAAAGCGCGTGCCGGGAAGGCTCGCCGGCTGGCGCGGCTCAGCCGCAGGGCATGACTGCTAGGAGCAAGGGGGCACATAATCATTTATGCTTAAGCCCTGGACCGTCAGGAGATTAGGGGTCTTGCCGACAAAGACCAGTCCCCGCGCTTCGCCCAGCGCGGAGGCGAAGCTGTACCTCGGCCTGCCGAGTTCGGGAAGCCAAGCCCATCGTGTCGGCGAGAAGCTGAAAAAGCGTCTCGTGCTTTTGCCGCCCGTGGATGGAACAGACGTGACCCACTTGTCTCCGCCGCTCCATCGCGAAGCCGGCCTTAATTGCACATACAATTCGTCGGTGGCGCTGTAGGTCAGCCAAAAGCCTTTCGATCGTGAAAGGTCGACCTGCGCCTCAAACCGGTTTCCAAGCTGGACGACGGCCACATGCCACCCTGGCCCAAGGAAGCGCACGGACGCCTGATACCCTTTTTCGCCACGTACCAGCATCGTTCCGACGGCAGGAACGGTGGCACCCTCTCCGGAAGCCAGCCATTGTTGATACCCGTCGATCGAGGGACTGGCGCAATCACCGCGAGGTGGAGCCGAAACGTCTTTATGAGGCCGCGCGACTGCTGAAGGAGTGGCCGGAAGAGCGACGAGCAGAGTGAGCGCTGCTACGCCTGTCTTGCGGTTGCGCCTGCGGCTTGCTCTGTTAACCATTGAACCGGACCTATCATGCTACGCCGCCCATGAAAGGCCATGAATGGGGCAGTGGGCTCGGAATTGAGTTCCCACGCCATGCCTGCCGGGATGAGTGATCCCTTTCCAGGCAATGAAGCGCTCATCATGGTCGGCACGAACGGGCGCCGATCACGTGTTCGTGCATCGGCGAAAACCGAGGGAATGCGACTCTGGCTCGGCGCTTGCGCGTGTTCACCCGAGACCGAAACGGGTGGCAGCCCGCCGGAACGGGCCAGCCGCTTCGATCGGGACGCCTTCATTGTACCAGAGACTGAGTCACCGATGCTCGGTCTGATCGATGGATCTCGGACTCAGTAGACAGACCCCAGGAGGAGGCATGGCAGGAGCATCGGCTATCCTCGCATCCAGCTTCCGACTTGGCTTGAGTTTGATGAAGGGCCGTCTCGGGGCTCTTCCTGGACGACCGTTCCCGGCTCCGGCGTCCGGCATGACCGGGTGGCATCAGTCCGCGACCCACGAGGAGCGCGGTTCGCCGCAATCGGCGGGACCAAGCATCGACTTAGCCCAGTGCACTTTTTATGCCTGCGCGTACCGGTGGCGGACCTGCCCCAAGCGTAGAGGAGTTGCTCATGCGGTTGCCCATGGCCTTCGGCCTCGCGCTCGTCGCGGCGCCCGGCGTGGCCCAGGCCCAGATGATTGGCCCGATGCTCTATGAGGGACCGCGGATCGCGCTTCAGGACCATGCAGAGCGCTTTTCGCCGGACGCGGGCGCGTCGCAGGCGCGCAGGCGGCCGGCGATCAGTCCGACTGCGTTACGCTACACGCCATCCATGGCGCGGCGGGTCGCCAATCTCGCGGGATTTGTCAGCAAGACACGCGCGGTCGATCCCGCTGGCGCGGCCGATCTGGAGCGCATGTTCGCCGACGGCGACTTCATCGAGAAGATCGGGGCGGCGCTCGCGCCCTATGGCATGCGGGTCGACAATCTCGCCGACGCCTATACCGTCTATTGGATCAGTGCCTGGCAGGCGACGCGCGGCACCAACGCCGAAGCAGTCTACTTCTGAGCCTGAGCGCTGATACGCTGCTCTTGACGACGATCGACAAGCAGGCAGACGGCGGCGCCGTAATGGCGCGAACTCATTACCTTTTGCTGAGCGGCCAATAATCCTGGAGCGGATCGCCTGGCGGCGGGAAGGATTTGAACCGGACTGCTGGACGACGTCGCGGAGCGCTAGGGCGCTTCGACGATTTGCTGCAAGGCAGCCGGGACGTCGGACGCGACGATCTACGCGCAGCCGGTTCCACGATCGCCGGCAAGATGATCACGGACACTCCACCTCAACGGGGACTCACGACGGAAAGCCTCCTGCTCATATGCAACAGCCATGAGCAAGAGGGCTTCTCGCCTGCGCGACGTTGGTGCGGTCCGCGCTTTCTCTCGATATCGCGCGGCGCGCGCCCTCAATGTACTTGGCTGGATCATCGGCCGGCCTCGTTCGAGTTCGACACGCCGACCATTTGGGGGGAACGCACGGGTTTACAAACTTTTTGAGTCCGCCAGGATCGTTTGAACAGCCACGAGGACTTGCGCCTTGCCGCCGCGCTATCCCGGCTTTCGCACAGGACGCGAGCATGTTCCCGACACATGGCTGTTTTCATGAAGGCGAAACCTCGGCTCACTGTCACGGTGCTGATGGCCCGAGCGCTATGTTTCCGCCACGACACATCGACGGAGATGGGTCCCGAGGCGACGAAAGCTCGAGCGACAGGGGAGCCGCCTTGGGGATCTCGCCTCCGGTTGGCTGCTCGTCGTCAACGCCTCGAGGCCTCACCGCGGCCCGGCCGAAGCTCGGCGCAAGGAGCGATCGAGTTGACTTGATCCGCCGTCCCGGCGGCTTTCGCCTAGGGGGCCGCCATTGCGGCGCGCATCAGCGCCGCCCGCCTCGAAAATCTCGATTTCGATCATTCGACCCGCACTCGCACCGGGTTTGCGGGTGACGGACACCAGCCCGCCTCAGGCTTCGCCTTCCGGGACGCTCGTTGCCGTTGGATGTGCTTGGTTCCCGCAGGCTCGTCGCACGCTCATGAGAGCCAATCTCCGGCGAGTCTCAGCCTCCATCCGGTCGGAGCCCGGCCGAGCATGTCCTAGAGGCGGGCGGCATGACGGCACCCCATCGGCCCGACGCCATGTCAGCGCATCTCCGTGACCCTGCTCAGTCTGGAGACCCCAGTCTCGTTGAAGGCCTCGACTGCAACGAAATATCTCTCTCCGACATTGAGCGCGCGGATCTCTTTCTCGAGGGGCGCGCCGACCAGCTCATCGGCGAACAGTTGATAGGTGAGGGTCAGGCGGTCGGGCCTGATCCCCCATCTGATATTGTAGCCGAGTGCATTCTTGACCGGGCGCCACCGGATCGTTGCATCCCGGGCATCCTTGCTCCGGTCGGCTGCCACGCCTGCCGGACGGGCGGGAGGCGTTCCTCTGGCGTTGCCGAACACGCGCAGGTCGCTGATCGCGAGATTGGCGCCTCCGACATGGCCATGGACGTAGCGCACGAAGCGCGTCGCGACGGAGCCTGGCAGCTCCAGATAGGCGTTGGGCCGGTCCCGGCGCTGCGTGCCGGTATCGGCGAGCTTCTGCCAATTGGTGCCGTCTACCGACTGCTCGAGCCGGAACTCCGTGTAGATGTCCGGCGCGTCGCCGTAGCGGCCTGCTTTATAGTCCGCGAAATTGACCTGGATCGCGCGTATGGTCTTCACCTCGCCCAGATCGATCGTCAGTGTCTGTCCGGGCTCCTTGTTCGCAGCGACCCAGAAGGTCCGGGGATCCTCGTCGGTCGCGTTGACGGCCGAGAAGGCGCCCATGGTCGACGAAGCGACCGCCGGCTTGCGGTAGGACAGGAGCATCCAGCCGGTGAACAGGCTTTCGGCATCGTCCACCTTCGAAATTGCGGCACGATGCGGGAAGTCGCCGAAGCGGGTCGACACCGCCATTTGCCCGTCCGGATAGAATGTCGCCGGATAGAGGGCGATGCGGCGTTCCATGCCCCAATTATTGCCGATCCAGCTCGTCCCTGAATTCCACCAATTGCCGTGCCTGTCCTCGAAGGTCGAGCCGTGGCCGACCCCTTCGGCGAAGCCGCCGGGACGGTAGGCGACCGGATTATAGGGCGCATAGGTGAACGGTCCGAGCGGACTGTCCGACACGTAGGTGCCGTTGGCGTACGCATTGAACTCGGATCCCGGTGCGCCGTATTGAAGATAATAACGGCCGCGGACCTTCGTCATCCAAGCGCCTTCCATGTAGGAGGGGCTCGGGCGTCCCGGGGCCCAGCAGGCGCAATGATCCTTGCCGAAGCGCTCCCATCCGTGGCGGCCTGGATCCATCGACAGCATCGGCCTGGGATGGCTCTGGTAGACGAGCTTGCCGTCCTCGAATGCGATCCTGCTGCCATAGAGCGGGAAGATGTTGGACGAGCCCCAATACATATACCATTGGCCGTCATCGTCCTTGAACAATGCAGGGTCCCAGGGACCCGGCGGTATCTCGCCCGGCTTCATCTCACCGGGCTCCTTTTGCACCGCCCCGGGCAATGGCGGCATGCGTCGAACCAGAAAGTCCAGCTGCCCGGTCTCGGGCGCCCTGGTTTCGAGAATTGCTTCAGGCTCCATCATCGACGGCTGGATGACGATCCGTTCGCCGTCCGACCAGGCGGCGGGCGCGACGATGCTGTCGAACGGCCAGCGGTTGGGCTTTACGAAGGTCCAGTCGATGAGGTCGGTTGAGCGCCAATAGCCATCGGCGAGGGTCTGGAACATGTAATAGGCATCCTTGTGCCGCACGATCGCCGGATCGGCGCCGGTGCGGTAGGACACGTCCTCGTTCCTCTGCTCGAAATTGTAGCGATAATCGATGTCGATCGGATTGGCATAAGTATGTCTGGCGGTCTCGGCCGCCTCGGCATCGGCGCCGACCGCGATGGTGATGAGGGACAGGATAGCGAGACGCTGCACGGATTGTTCTCTCAATAGGCTTGAACGAAGATGTTGGTCGTCAGGCGCCCGACCCGCGGATCGGCGCTGAACGCCATTCCCGGCGGGATGATACCGGAATGGAGCAGGCTTCCCTGATAGATGATGAGCCGATCCGGCACCGCCTCGACCATGAAGGTCTGCTCGTAAAAGTCGTTCGAGCCTGCGATGTAGCCTGGGGCGAAACGGGGGCTCTCGCGCTTCGCGACCTCGACATAATCGTTCATGCGCGCTTCCGTGATGCGCTCGAAACCGGTCGCCCGATGACGGTAGAATGCCGTGCCGCTGCCGGCCGGCGCACGAAGATAGTGGAGGACCGCCAGATAGTTCGGATCGGTGGAGTCGAAGTGCGGCGCGCGCTGCACCGGCGCCAGCACGGCCGGCGGCGTGGTGATCAGCGAGAAGCTCGCTTCGATGAAATCGAACCTGTCGATTCCGAAGCCGCCGCCGATGAATGGCGCCGCGGCCTGGAGCATGTTCTCGACATAGAATAAAGCGGCATGGTCCCGCTCGTCGATGATGCGGCGCAGCCCAGGATAGTGGACGCGCTGCGGCGGTGGAAACGGCGCGAGCGCGGCGGCGATGTCGATCGCCGTCGGGACCGTGCCGGTGAACGCATCGACCACGATCACCGGGCTTCGGGCGTTCCCAACGAGGATGCGCCGGGGCTTCATCGCGTCGTCACCTCGAAAGAGAACGGGAAGGAAAGTTCGCGGCTTCCCTTCCCAGGTGTCCGCCGGGGGAGAGCCAACGAGATCAGAAGCTGTACTTGAGCCCGGCCTGGAAGCTCCGGGCATTGCCGACCGTGCCGTCATTGTCGTTCTTGAGCGGCGGATCGATGCCGTTGCCCGAGCCCCAGGTGGTGTAGTTGCGGTTGACCCAGTCGAACGCGTTGTAGACCTGCACATCGGCGGTGATCTCGTGACCCCAGGGCGTCTTGAACGTCTTGGCCAGGCGCAGATCCAGCGTTTTGTAGCCGAACGTCTTGTCGGGATAATAGACACCGGATCCGTTGAAGACGCCGCCGTCCGGATAGAAGATGACGCTTCCGAACGAGGGTCCGGAGGTGAGCGTCAGCGTTCCCGAGAGGCGCAGGTCGAACGGCAGGCCGACAATGCCGGTGCCGACGAACCGGTATTTCTCGACGCCCTGCGAATAGTTCCAGCCGAACTGAGCCTGGCTCGGACCCGCGAAGAATTCGTCGGCATAAAGCTCCGTCCCGACATTGGTCCGGGGCCGCTGCCAGGTGAAGGCTGCCGTGACGCCCCAGCCGGACTCGCGCGTATAGGGCTTGTCGACCTGGGCGTAGACTCCCCAATAATGGGCCTTTCCGTCATTGGCCCCGATGTTGAGCTTGCCGTTAAACCCGGGAAGGTCCCCTTCGGCGGGGAAGTCGTCCCGGATGATCGGCTCGCCGGTGGCGGAGGTGGTCGGATAGCTGCCGTCCGGGTTTCGGTTCCCGCGAACATATTGGAAGATGTTGTGGCTGCGGATGTGGCTCAGCGTCAGCGACGTGTTCCACTCGCCGAACCGCTTGCGCACGCCGATGTTGAACTGGTCCGAGAATGGCAATTTCGTGTCGTTGTTGAGCAACCAGACATCGCCTCGCAGACCCTGCTGAACGGCACGTGCGCGCAGCGCATCGACATCCTTGGGCAGGGCACCGTCCGTCGCGGCGGTAAGCGTGGATATCGACTGGTAGAGCGCCTTGATCGTCTCGATGCCGGCGGTGAGAAATAGCGGACGGTCGAAATACCGGCCGGCGCCAGCGAAAAGGATCAGGTCCCGATCGCCCTTGACGTCATAGGAGACACCGAGGCGAGGCTGGAAAGCCTTCCAATAGGGTTTGCGGTTGCGTCCGTTCGAGATGTAGTCGTCCGGGTCGATGCCGGCGGCCGTCCAGTTGGGATAATTGCGGAGCGCCGTCACGATATAGTCGGGCGTGACGAAATCCTCGTTCTTGGCATTACTTTCATAATCCCACCGGATGCCGGCATTGATGGTCCAGTGCTCGTCGGGCGACCAGTCGTCCTGGACGAAGATCCCGAACTGCAGATTGTTGGCCCTGGCAGGCTGCACCGGAAGAATGGTGACCTGCGCCGCATAAGGCGTCGAGGCCTCGAAGGATGTGAAGTCTTCCGCCCTGAAATAGTAGGTCGCGTTGCTTCGGAAATCCTCTGTCCGCTCATAGTCACTGAGCGTGAAGCGGATGCCGCCCTTGAGGATGTGATTGCCGCGATCCAAGGTCACATTGTTCTTGAACGTCCATGTCTTCTGCCGGTCGTTCTGCGCGAACGCGTTGGCGCCGAGCTCGGCGCTGCGGGCATTCTGGTCATTGACGGTCCCGCAGAGGCGCCCCGCATCCGCGGGCAGATCCGGATTGGGCGCCGAGCAGGTGAGCACGATCTCGGGTCCGTCGCTCACGCGCGGCGTACCGTTGGTGAAAGTGTTGTAGGCGATGGTGAACTCGTTCAGCCAATTGTCGCCTCTATGGTCCCATTCGAACTGGTAGAGCGTGCCGTTGCTGGTGATGTCGTGGCCGTGGCTCGGCGCTGCGATGCCGCCGAAATCGCGCAAATTCTGTTCCTTGCGAACGAACACGCTGGCATCGATCGTGTCGTCCGGCGTCGCGAACAGGCTCAGCTTGCCGAAATAGAGATCCTGGTCGAACGTGACCGGGAAGCTGCCATTGACCTCGTTTGCGACACCCGCAGGAACGCCGCGGCCGAGCGCGACGCTGGTCGACGGGCTGTTCTGCCTTGTGCCCTCATAAGCCAGGAAGAAGTGCAGCTTTTCCTTGATGATCGGCCCGCCGATGTCGCCGCCGAACTGCCATCTCTTGTAGTCGGGCTTCTCCTTGGTCCCGTCCGGATTGTTGGCCTCGCCGGGCCGGTCGAAAAACGGCCTGCCGATGAAGGACTTGGGCTGGAACTGGCCGAAGATGTCGCCGTGAAACTCGGTCCCGCCTGTCTTGGTGACGGCGGTGATGATCGCCGACCCGGCCTGCTCATATTCGGCCTTGAAGTTCTGGGTGTCGACCTTGAACTCCTGCACCGCCAATTGCGGGAAGGGGTTGCCCTGGGAGAAATTCTGGCCGGCGACGCCGCCATGATTGACCGGGTTCTTGAGGCTGAGCCCGTCGATGAAGACATTGACCTGGTCGCCGCTGACCGCGCCCGCCTGGACGCGCTTGTCGCCACCGGAGGGGGATACCGACACGCCGGGCGCAAGCCCTGCGAAGTTCAGGAAGTTGCGATCATTCTGGGGCAGGTTCTCGATCTGCGCGGTCGAGACATTGGTGGAGACGGTGGCGGTACGCACCTCGGTTCGGTCGCGGCGCCCCCGAATGACGATTGCCTCGCCCGTCTCGGCCGGAGCCGGGGCCGCATCGACGGTGACGATCTGGCCGACCGGCACGGTCACGTTCTCGGCAAGGCCGCTGCCGTCGATCCGGTAGGTGCTCGGGCGAAGGCCGACGATGACGAAGGTTCCGTCGGGACCGACGGTGGCGGTGACGCTGCGTCCGGTAACAGTGTCCGTGACGGTTACGATTTCCCCCGGCTGACCATGCTCGCCCCGGATCGTGCCCGCGGTCTGCGCATGGGCCGGCGATGTCGCGAGCAGGGCGATCGCGATCGCGGCCGCGGACGTGCCGAAGCCGAACGGAGCACGGCGAGACTGTTGGTTCCGCATCGTTCATCCTCCCCGATCAGGCGTCGTAACCGGTTACATCCGGGCCGACGCGCATTTATTGCTATTCGCGACATCAGATACGCTCGGTCCGGGACTGTCAATCCGCGGCTCCGCGGTCTCGGTGCGGGTGTTGCGCGCCGGCAACGCAGCGCCGCGTGCGCGGCGTCGACTTTCAGCCGGTCGCCAAGATGGCCGGCGCGCGACATTGCCGTGCGATGAAGTCTTCGTGCCGGGGCATGCGCTCCGCGACATCGGCGATAACCTCTTCGATGTCGCGGAGGTGGTTCGCGACCTCGGCCTCCGGGATCATGTCGACCATCGGGTCATAGTGCATGTCGAGGCCCTGTCCGATCAGCACCTGCACCCAGCTTTCCTCCCGGAACAGCTCCGCCTTTCCATGGACGAAGAAGCGCGCGGAGTCGCGAAACAGGGCGAGGCGTTCGGCGAGGCTGTCCGGCACCTCCATATGCTTCACATACCTCCAGAACGCTGTGTCCTCGCGATCCGTGACCTTGTAATGGGCGATGATGAAATCGCGGACATCGCAATATTCGAACGCGGTCTGCCGGTTATACTCGGCGATGTCCGTGGGATTGAAGGCCGTGCCGGGGAACAGCGCAACGAGGCGCAGGATGGCGGTCTGGATGAGGTGGATGCTGGTCGACTCCAGCGGCTCGAGGAACCCGCTTGCGAGCCCGATCGCGACCACGTTCCTGTCCCAGGAGCGGGCCCGCATGCCGGGGCGAAAACGGACGAGACGAGGCTCTCCGAGCGCCTTGCCGTCGAGATTGGCGAGAAGCGCAGCGGCGGCCTCGTCGTCACTCCAGTGATCGCTCGAGAACACGATACCGTTGCCGGTCCGATGCTGAAGCGGGATCCGCCACTGCCAGCCCGCCGGTCGCGCGGTCGAACGGGTATAGGGCGTCAGCACCGGCGCGCTCTCGCTCGGCACCGCGAAAGCGCGGTTGCACGGGAGCCAGTGGCCCCAGTCTTCATAGCCGACCCCCAGGATGTCGCCGATGAGGAGGCCCCGCATTCCGGAGCAATCGATGAACAGGTCGCCGGCTATTGTGCGGCCGTCCGCGAGCAGGAGCCGGCTTAAGAGGCCGCTCTCCCCGTCGCGTTCCGCCGAGAGGATATGTCCCTCGATTCGCTCGACCCCGCGCTTCTCGCTCTCCTTCCGGAGAAAGGCGGCGAAAAGGGACGCGTCGAAATGAAAGGCATAATCGATGTCCGCAAGGGGCGAACCGGTCTGCCTTGGATCGGGAGGGCAGAACCGGTTCTTGCGCGCAGCCATGCAGTTCAGCGCATAATGATCGAAATGCCTGGCCTGGCCCTTTGCCGTCATCTTCAGCCAGAGCTGATGCGGGTGCAGCCACAGCATGTCCTGGCCGATCTTGCCGAACCCGTGAATGTAGGAGGTGCCGAGGTCGCGCCAGTCGACGAACTCGATGCCCAGCTTGAACGTCGCCTGCGTCGCCTTGATCATCTCGACCTGGTCGATGCCGGCCAGCTGGAGAAAGGTGCGGATGGACGGGATCGTGGCTTCGCCGACACCGATCGTGCCGATCTCGTCCGACTCGACCAGGCGAATAACATAGTGGCGACTGAGAAGCTTGGAGAGCAGAGCGGCGGTCATCCAGCCGGCGGTGCCTCCGCCGACGATGACGATGTCCTTCAACGGCGCGTTGCGTGCCCTCGTGTTCCGCATGCGTCCTCTTCCTCGCCTTCTCTGTTGCGGACGAGGGAGGCTATCGCCCGGCGCTGCGACTGCAAAGGCTCGAAAATCGCCCGCCGCTCCCCGGGGCGCGACGGCTTTTGCCGATGCCGGCCCTATGATCGCAAGCCGTTACCGGGCGCTCGGGCGCAGTCGGCCCCGGGATCAGCGCATAAAGGATCCAGGCAGACCCGGTAGTGACTCCTCCAGCGCTGCGTCGTCCGAGGGGGAGTGACGGGGCAATCGAATGTTGATCGGTGCTCGCCGCCGTTCGGATCGGGAGCCGGACCACAGCAAGACATCGCGATATCGAACGGTCGGGATGATTGCTGGGGATCGCCTGGGGCTTGGCCTGCCGAGCAGACCGTTATCCGCTCAGGACCTCCTGATAGGTGATCGTCCCGTTGAACAGCGCGTGCGCCACCAGCTGCGAGCGACTGACCACGTCGTGGCTGGCGCGGGCCTGCTTCACATATTGATGCACCGTTTCAGGGCTGATCCCGAGGATCGTTGCGATATCGCCGTCGGACTTGCCGCGCGCGACCCAGATCAGGCACTCGCGCTCGCGATCGGAGACGTGCGGCGGCCGTTCAGGCGCCCGGTCTTGCGCGCGCGCCAGTATGCGGGCTGTCTCGAACGCATAAGCGCCGACGAGCTGCGCTGCCGCAAGCTGCTCCAGCAGGGGCGGGCGCCTGGACGCCGCGAACGTGCAGGAGCCGTTGACTTCCCCCGGAACATGGGCCGGAACGGTATAGCCGTCGCCGAGACCATAAAGCGCCGCCGTTTCCAGAAGCCGCCGGTCTCGGGACGTAAGCCGGATCATCGTCGGCAGCTGTGACCAGGCGAAACCAACGGCGGTGACCTGGCAGGCGCGATGGACCGGATCCGTCCGGACAAGCTGCTGCTCGTCGAAGTGACGCTCCCACTCGGGCGGATAATTGTGGAGCCGCATGCCCTTCGCGAGAGGGTGGCGCATGTCCACGTGCTGGATAAGCGCGAAATGGACGAAGCCCAGTTCGCGGGTGATTTGTGCGAGCAGGGCTCCGAGTTCAGCCTCGGTCCGAACTGCTCTCATTTCTTCGACGAACGCGGCGATCCTGTCGAACATCGATGCAAGCGCCACGGCCGCGTGGGGCGTCCATTCTCACCTGATCCACGAGCCGCCCTTTTGTGGCCGGCCCCGGGATCTCACTCCGTGACGCGGCCGCTTCAACCGTCCTCGACTATGTCAGCAACAATGAAGGACGGCAATTCCCCTTGATGGGGGAGGACTTCGATATCGGCCAGCAGCAATCCCGGCATCGACATCCCGCTTACGCCAAGCTCTGGAACACGCGATCGGTGACATCGTCGCGCATATTCATTGGCGGATGCAACTCCGTGTCAGCTTACGCGGAGGCAATTCCCCTGCCCGGGGGCTGATGCGTCAGCGGAGTTCCTGATCTTCTCCTGCCATGGCAGGAGAAGACTGCGTGAACGCTATCATCGATCGCGGCTCTCCCAAGCCGTGACGAATGACCGCCGGGCGAGATCTTGCCGAGGACATACCCGACTGGCGGGATCCACATAGCTACAACTTTCTGATGCGGTGCGAGCGTGTCGCTTTTGCCTGGGAATGGCTGCGCCGTGACGTGCGGTTCAGGGACGCGGCCCTGTTCGGCGGCGGCGCGCCGCCAGCCGCGGCGTCCGAGTGGGGCTTGCATGACTTCACCGATCCCAGATTGGATACGCGGTCCGCGCGGCCGGTATGGCGTGCGGAATGGCATTCGCTGGTCCTCGGAGCGCAAGCCGAGCGGGCACCCATGGGCGCCGACACGATCGACATCCGGATCCTGGGCGGGATCACGACGATCCTCAAGGACCAGGCGGGGCAGCACCTCCTCCTTTCGGACGGATTGCGCAACATCCGCCTCGACGTCACCGGCGGCGACCTGACCCGGGGGAGCGCCAGGCTCGCCTACCGGCTGAGCGGCATCGCCAGTGCCGCGGGGCCCCTGCTGGTGCTCCGCCAGGCGCTCGCGCTGTTCGGCACGCATCACTTCGCGCGCACGCTCCATCCGCCGTTCAGGCGCGCGGCACGCCAGATCCTCCTGTTGCGGGCGCATGACGCAATCCGTGCCGGTGCCGGCCAGCGCGCCATCGCGGCAAGCCTGTTCGGGCCCGACGCCGCGACGAGCGGCTGGCGCTTCGCCAATCCGTCCTTGCGGTCGCGCGTGCAGCGTCTGGTCCGAACCGCGCGCGAAGTCGCTTCGGGCGGATATGTCGATCTGCTCGGAATGCGCGATCCGTGACGGGGGGCTCGAAAATGCATGCATGTGTTTTCGAGCCTCCCCGGGCGGCGGGAACGGAACCATCCTGACCCGGAGCCGGCACGCAGCGCCGGCGCACCGGGAGCCGAAAGATGGATGATGTTGCATCGCGCGCCGAGGCAGCGCGCGAGACCTCTCCGTTCCTCACCGCCAAACAGGCCGCCTTCTACCTCGGGCTGGGCTACGGCACGCTCAAGCAGTTCCGGCAAAAGGCCACCGGGCCGAGATGCCGCAGGCACGGTCGCATCTGGCATTATCATATCGAAGATCTGGAAGCCTGGTCGGCGGCGCAAAGCTGCGGTGGCGACGGTGCTTGAGCATCCGGACCTGCCGCTCTTCCGGTGGGGCGAGAGCCTGCGGGCGGCGCGGGCAAGCCGGCGCCGATCGCGTCGGGGTCTGATGGCCATTGCGGCAGGCGTGGCCTGCCTCGGCCTGACGATCGTGGTTCCGCCGAGGCCGCTCCTGATCTGGAATGCAAGCGCGAGCGCGCCGATCGGATTGTACCTCGTGTCCAGGCGGACGCCGGAGGCACGCGGCGAGATGGCGCTGGCATGGCCGCCAGATGCGGCGAGAGAGCTCGCGGCGCGGCGAGGGTATCTGCCCGCCGGGGTTCCGCTGGTGAAGCGGGTCGCCGCGATCGAAGGCGACACGGTCTGCGCCCATGACAGGATCGTGACCGTGAACGGGGCATTCGCGGCCAGCCGCCGATCCGTTGACCGTCTCGGCCGTCCCTTGCCAGCCTGGCAGGGCTGTGTGTCGCTGGCTCGCGGCATGCTGTTCCTGCTGATCGCGGATCGTTCGGATTCCTTCGACGGCCGCTATTTCGGGGCGACCGACGCCGCGGACGTAATCGGCAAGGCGAGACCCTTGTGGCTGCGTTGAGATGGCTTGTCGCCGTCGCGTGGATGGCGGCGGCGGTCCCGACTGCCGCCTTCGGAGCACCTGATCCGGTGCTGCGCTGGCGGTCTCATGCGAGCGAGGCTTCAGCGAGGTTTGGCGTTCCGATCGACTGGATCGAGCGGGTGATCCGTGCCGAGAGCGGTGGCAGGACGACCTATAATGGACGACCGACAACCAGCAGCGCAGGCGCAATGGGGCTCATGCAGTTGATGCCGGGCACCTGGCAGGAAATGCGCTCGCGGCACGGCCTCGGCCCTGATCCGCACGACCCACGTGACAACATTCTCGCCGGCACCGCTTACCTCCGCGCGATGTATGAACGCTTTGGCTACCCGGGTGTGTTCGCCGCCTACAATGCCGGGCCGGCGCGCTTCTCCCGGCACCTCGCGACAGGACGTGCGCTCCCGGCTGAAACACGTTTCTATGTTGGCCGGATCACGGGAGGAGAGGGCTCGCAGTCTGCAGCGCGCATCCTGGAGCCCGCTCCGCCGCGGCTCTTTGCGATCAGGAGGAGCCGAACCTCAGCGCCGTTGTACGATGCGGAGCGGCCCGTTGCCTTGTTCTTCCCTGTCGGGGCTTCGGCGCATCCTTGAGCTTGCGTGCTACCGTTTCCCGCACCGTCAAGGACCGATGCGCCTTCCGCCTTCATATGCCAATCGAAGCAGCAGGCATGCGGACGATGCCAGAGGAGGCGATCGCGACAAACGGTGGCCCTGGTCACAAGCCGAAAGGAACGCGCGTTCGGCTACCTCCTCCTCAGCCCAGGCCCCGCTTGCCTGCACCTGTCGCCCAGGTGACAGCCGGAACGGCCACGGCTCGGGCGAGTTCATCCATTTTGGATCAATCGGCGCCGTGCCGAGCCGGCGAATGATGCGAGCAGGACGATGTTCATCAGCGATGATCAACTGGAGGAGGTGCGCGACTTCGTGCTTCAGGGCCGCTCCATCCCTGCGGTCATTGTCTCAGCCCTTTTGGAGCGTCTCGACGCAGCTGAGCGCTCCGCCAAGAGCGCGAGTTTAGGACTCGGAACTTCCAAAGGTGCTGCAGGTCCGCGCGCTCCAATGTTGTGCAACCAAGGCTGGTCGTCGGGCTGACGCTGTCGCGTCTTAGTCGTTCGTTAACCATAAACCGCGATCATGGTCGCTCCAGACGGGGAGCAGATCATCATGCCGTTATCGTCCTTCTCAGCCGAGCTTGGCCGCTTTACGATCTCTTGCCCGTGGATGCAGGAGGAACGAGACGAGGCGCGTCGGCAAAGGGCCCGCGAGGAGATGAAGAGACGCGTCGAGCAAGCAAGCAGGGCATGACGCCGGGCTGCATCGTCAGGGCAGATCGCGCGCGGATGGCCAGAGTGGTCATGAGCTGCCGACGTTCTGAGATCTTCGAAACGTGACCGTGCGGTCTTAAAAGGCAGAAACCGGAAACGGCCGCTGGTGGGACATTCCTGCCGTCCGAAGTGGCTGCGCGGAACGACCGCTGTTCGCAGGACCGGTCGTAGACGTTTTGCCCTGGATCGGTTGGATCGTGACGGGTTGGACGTTCAAGCTACGGTGCGCCAGCTACTAGAAATGGGCGTGCCCTGGACGTGCGCGACTCCGGCCCCCTTAGGGAAGGGTTCGGGGGAGTTAATCGTTGCCGACCTCGTCCAAATCTCTGACATGGAACGTCAATGTATCAAAAAGCGCTGCGGTGGCCGTGAAGCGGCGAAAGCTGCGCTTGAGGCAACCGGCCGCACGCGCCGTGGCAAGCCGAAGGGTAATGCGTCGCGCCTCCGCGATTGCAGGCCTTGATTGAATGCCTGGGTCGAGTGGGAACTTGAGGTTTCAGATCCGGTCAGAAAGCCTCCTGGTCACCAAGCGCGACACTCGTCAGAGGAAGATGAAGTCCGAAGTGCTGAGATCCGAAGCCTGTATCGAACTGTTCCAGGAGGGGCGGAGGAGATGGATCGAAGAGACTGCCCCGTCGGCATTCGTCACGAAGAGGTAGACGCCACCGTCCGCATCATCCACCGCCATGACGCTGCCGTTGCCTCCATTCGGATCGAATCGCGTGACACCGGACTTCTCGAGACGGATGCGATCAACGCCCGGCTCGAAATCGAGGACTGTGTCTGAGCCGCTAGCCATTTCAGGTCCCTTGAAGACGAATTGGTCGGCTCCGGAGCCGCCGAACAGAACATCCGAATCAGGCCCGCCATAAAGCCGGTCATTGCCTCTATCGCCGAACAGCGTGTCGGAGCCGCCCTCGCCAAAAAGGATGTCATGATCCCGGTCACCACGTAGAAAGTCATTTCCCCAACCGCCGGTAATTACATCATTCTGGTCGCCGCCATATAGGCTGTCATCACCAGCCCCACCGTCGATCGTATCCGCTTCGGTGTCCCCGTAAACGCGATCATTGGACTCGCCGCCGAGCAAGATGTCAGCGTCCATGCCGCCCCAGATTTCGTCTTCTCCCAGGCCACCGAAGATGTAGTCTGCACCGCTTTCCCCCATGAGAAGGTCATTTCCCTTGCCGCCGTAGATCACGTCGTCGCCTTGTTCACCAAAGACTTCGTCGGCCCCAGTGCTCTCGCCCGCCCCAAGGTCGTCGCCATAAAGCGTATCGTTTCCCGATCCTCCATAAATGAGATCTTTACCGCCGGCGCCGACGATATAGTCATTGCCATCATCGCCGCGCAAATCATTGAGGGCACCGCTGCCAATGATCTGATCGTTCCCGCTCCCGCCCAAGACCACCGACTCCTTGTAGGAAAAGCCGCCAGACCCATGCGCCGACAGGTCGATGATGTCGTCGCCACCGCCCAGATAGAAAGAATAGATCGAATTGAAACCGCCTACGCCATCAGCCACTGAGGCATTGTTGTAGGCGAGAAAGTCGTTCCCTTCGCTTCCGTAGAGATGATCATGGCCGCCGTCGCCGCGCAGTACGTCCAGCGACACGTTCATGTTCGTCCCGATCACTTGGAGATATCCGCTACCTGCTGCCAGCTTGATACCTGTGGTCCAGGTCATTGACGCGTAGAAGGCGTCGGCTGAAATCGCACTGGGAGCCGACTCGAACGGATAGAAGGTGTCAGCGCCCTTTGTGCCGTATATCTGGCCATTCACGTTGGTGTTGTAGATATGACGACCGGCCTTTCCCATAACATATCTCCCATAGAAGAACGATTGCGTCATCTTCACGCTACAACATAGATCTCGCAATCGGCTGAAAGAACAGCCAGCATCCTATTTAGGGGTAATCGATCGGATGGCGGAAGGCGCTGCAGTCGAAGGAGATGCTCCTGTCTGCGCCGGGTTCTAGCCGCAGGCGCCTCGTGTGCCGCGCTCGCCGATATCTTGCGCGACCTTGTGTTCTGCGGCCCGATCAAAGCCGAAAGGTTTCCGCGGAGCACACTCGGGAACGCGCCAGCAATGTCTCGTTAGGATTGAAGCCCGGTGAAGCTGGCGTGAGAGGCGTGGGGCAGCACGAACGTCAGGATCTCGCGCGAGGACTGACATCGTCCGACGCGTGTCAGGTATTGGCGCAAGCGGACGTTCGTATCGGATTGGGCGAACGGCAAGGTTTGGTCGGGAGCTGCCCTAAAGGGGTTCGAGGACGGCGCTCGTTCAGCCCTCACGCCGCGGTGCCCAATTCGGAGCCACCTTTCAGCGATTGTTCCTTATGAGCTTGCGGCTGAACGGATTGCCTGCTGTTCCAGCTGAACAAGCAGGATGGAAGGTTATCGGGAGCGCTTTGCAATGGCGGTTGATCCACGTGCGTTGAAGACGTTCCTGGCAGTCTGCCGTACCGGCTCGATCAGCGCGGCTGCGCGCCAGCTATGCCTTACTCAGCCCGCCGTCTCCGCAACGATGCTGCAGCTCGAACAGGGGCTGCAAACCAGATTGTTCGATCGCAAGCGCTCCGGCATCATGCTCACCTCTTCCGGTGTCGCTCTTCGAACAAGGGCAGAAGCGATGGAAGCGATACTCCAGAGCGCGGAGCGAGAGATAGCGCTGCTGAAGGACAATGTAAGCGGACCGCTCACAGTAGGAGGCACACCGGGCGCGCTCGCGAGCCTTATCCCGACCACCATCGCCCTGCTGAAGGACCGGTACCCGGCCTTTGAACTCCAGGTGCTGGAGCGTTCCGACAGACAACTTGCCGATTTGCTCAGGAGCGAACGGATCGACCTTGCCGTCGTGAGCACCGGCATTGATCCGGTCGCAGAGGATTTCATTGAGGAGACCTTCCTCAGCGACACGTTCGCATTGCTCGTCGGGCCTGCGAACGATCACCTTCCAGAGCAGCTTGCACTCGCATCCCTCGCCGATGCGCGATGGGTCCTGCCGCACGCCGAAGGCGCTTTTCGACGACAGGTCGACACTCTGTTCCTCGCGACGGGCACTCGAACGCCGGCAAATGTGATACGCTGCGATTCCCTGCTAACCACCAAAGCGCTCGTCCGACGAACCGACTACCTCACCATCTTGCCGCACGAGGTTGCGGCCGCCGAGCTCGCCTCCGGAGCTATCCGATCGATCGAGATCCTCGGATCACAGCTGGTTCGCAAGGTTGGAGTGCGGATGCTGAAGCGGAAACTCCCTTCCCCCATCCTGGAAGCTCTCTTGTCCTGCATGCGTGATGCGGCACAGCGATGACTCACAGACCGCAATGGCGATCCATAATCTGAAGTGATGCTACCCCAAAGAATCACTATTTGATCTTTGCCCCGCATCGGCGGAAAAACTCCTCTCAAGCGACGCGAGATCGCCTGCGAGAGGAAGCTGACGTGCGGACGATCATCAAGAATGCGGGACTTTTCGACGGATCGGGATCTCCGGTACGCCCGGCCACGGTGGTGGTCCGGGGCGAGCGCATCGAGCGGATCATCGAAGCCGGTGAAACGATCGACCCTGACGCAGAGGATCTGGTAATCGACGGCACCGGCAGGACTTTGATGCCGGGCATGGTCGAGGCGCACGCCCATCTTTCATGGCCATCCTCCGTGGAAAAGATCTACCACGAATTCGTGCTGCCTCCTGAGGAGATGAAGGTTGCCACGTGGCGCAACGCACGGGTGCTTCTCGACCATGGTTTCACCAGCGCATTTTCGGCCGGCGCACTCGGCGACACGCTTGAAGTCGAACTTCGCGGCGAGATTGAGGCGGGCATCACGCCGGGGCCGCGGCTTCGCGCTTCGACCATCGAACGCAGCCCGGAAGGCGCCGACGGCATCGAGACCGGCAAGAAATTGTCGATCGGCGAAGGTGTCGAAGGGATGCGCGCCTTTGTGCGGCGCTGCGCCGAGAACGGCATCGACACGGTGAAGCTGGTCATTTCCGGCGAGGATGCCCTGCTGCCGGGAAGCTCGCAGCACGTCCTCTACAGCCAGGAGGAAGTGACCGCCGCCTGCGAGGAAGCGCACGGGCGAGGCCTCCGTGTCGCGGCGCATACCCAGGCCGCCGAAGCGGTCAAGATTGCGCTCCGCGCCGGAGTCGACGTTCTCTACCATTGCTCCTACGCCGACGACGAAGCGCTCGACATGCTCGAGGCCGCCCGCGACCGGATTTTCATGGGCCCGGCGATCGGTATTATCGTCGCGACCCTTGAAGCGAGCCCGCCGCCGCACATCGACATGACGTCGATGAAGGAATCGGCCAAGCCAGTGATCAAAAATACGGCTGTGCTCATCCCAGAACTGAAGCGGCGCGGCGTTCGCGTGCTGCCCGGGGGCGATTACGGTTTTCCGTTCAATCCCAACGGCCGCAACGCACGTGACCTCGAGCACTTCGTTACCCTTTACGGCTACACCCAGGCCGAGGCACTCGTCGCGGCAACAATGCTGGGCGGCGAGATCATGGGGATGGGCGACGAGCTCGGCCAGGTAAGACCCGGCTATCTGGCCGATCTGCTGCTGGTCGACGGCGATCCGACCCAGGATGTCCGCATCCTGCAGGACAAGGATCGGCTGACGGTGATCATGAAGAACGGGCACCTGCACAAGGCGCCTGGCGGAACAGCGGCTGCCAAGGCGGCCTGACCGGAAGGTTTTACACGTGGATTATGAGGTTGCGATCATCGGCTGCGGGCCGGTGGGGGCCCTTGCGGCCAATTTCCTGGGGAAGTCAGGGGTGAAGACCCTGGTTGTCGAACGCGAGATCGATCCGCATCCACTGCCTCGGGCGGTTCATATCGATCACGAGATGAAGCGGCTGTTCCAGGCCGCAGGGCTGATCGACGCCGTCGCCGGCGACATGCGCGAGACAGACGGTCACCTTCACCTCGGCGCCGACCACGGCGTCATCCGCTACTTGGGCACGGTCGGGCAGGAGCGCCCGTTCGGGTGGGCGAACGACTACTTCTTCTACCAGCCGGAGCTCGAGGCGCATTTGCGAACGGCGCTGGCCGCATATCCGAACGTTACGCTCGCGCTTGGCGCCGATTTCGAGAGCCTGACGCAGGATGATGAGGGTGTCACCCTCCGCTTTCGCGGCGAAGACACCGCCGATGTCCGGGTCGGCTGGGCGGTCGGTTGCGACGGCGCCCGAAGTGCGGTGCGCAAGCAATTGGGGGTCGCGCTCGACGATCTCGGCTTCGAGGAGCCATGGCTTGTGGTCGATTGCGAAGTCGACGGGCCGATTGCCTTCCCGGACGTCCACGGCGTGCCCGAAGGTGCCGACCTCCAGCGCCTGTCGGTGATGCTATGCGATCCTGCTCGCCCGGCGACTATCGTACCGGGCCGCGGCAACCATCGCCGGTGGGAGTTCATGCTGCTGCCGGGTGAGGACGATGCGGCGATGATGGCGCCCACGAAGGTGGCCGAGCTGGTTGGTCCCTATCTCGCCGACGTGCCGCACCGAATCATCCGCGCGGCCACCTACCGCTTCCATGGTCTAATCGCCGAGCGCTGGCAGGTCGGCCGGGTCTTTCTGGCCGGCGACGCCGCCCACCAGACCCCGCCCTTCTTCGGCCAGGGCATGTGCCACGGCTTCCGCGACGTTGCGAACCTCGCCTGGAAGCTCGAGCTGGTGCTTGACGGCCGCGCCGGACCGAGCCTGCTCGACACCTACCAGCCCGAGCGCGATCCGCATGTCCGCGCTGTGATCAGCTCTGCTGTTGAGGCCGGTCGCTACATCTGCATGCTCGACCCGCGGGACGCCGCCGCCCGCGACGCCGGCATGCGCGCACGGGCGCGCACCGCTGCGCCGTCTACCGCGGCCGATCTCATCCCGCCGATCCGCGGCGGCATCGTCGCCGCAGGAACGAGCGGAGCCGGCGAGCGCTTCATCCAGCCACTGGTTCGCGACTGTGGCGGCACCCGCCTGCTGGACGATTGCACCGGCGGCGGCTGGCGGCTGTTCGTACGAAGGCGCGAGGTCCACGCGGCAAACGATGCCCTGAAGCACGCCCCAGAGCTCAACATCACGCTTATCGACGTTGACGCGCTCGGCGACGCTCTCTCGCGCTGGCTCGATCGACACGGCGTCGACGCGGTGCTCGTCCGCCCCGATTTCTACGTCTTCGGAACGGCGACGACCGACGTCGGCGCGTTGATCGCAGAGATTGCCGGTCGTCTCGGGCTCAAGGCGCCCATCTCCGCGGAGGCTGAACCGTGCCACTGAGCCTCTCGCAGGCGCAGGCGATGCTGGCCGGCGCGCTGGCCGAAGCGAACGGGCGCGATGCGAGGCCGCTCGGCATCATCGTCCTTGACGCCGGCGGGCACCCCGTTGCTTACGCACGGCAGGACGGTGCGAGCCTGTTCCGCTTCGATATCGCCCGCGCCAAGGCGATGGGCGCGCTCGGCATGGGTGCCGACACACGCGACATCGCCGCCCGCGCCGCCGCGAACCCCGCCTTCTTCACCAGTGTCGCGATCGCCACCGGCGGTGCGCTCGCGTTGTCGCCGGGCGGGCTGCTCGTCCGTGACCGCGGCGGCGACCTGTTCGGCGCAATCGGCATCAGCGGCGACACGCCCGATGTCGACGAAGCCTGCGCGCGCGCAGGCATCGACGCCGCCGGCCTCAGCCATTCCGGAGGGACGCCATGAAATTGCGCAGTATCGAGCTCGTCGTACCGCGGGCTGCCGAGGCCGCCGCGTTCCTCACCGACATCTGGGGCATGGCGCCGGCGGAGGTGCAGGGCGCGACACACTACCTGCGCGGCTCCGGTGCTCATCCCTATCTCATTGCCATCGAGGAAGGCGCCGACGAACATGTCCGCAGTACCACCTTTGTCTGCAGCCGGGATGCACTGGGGGCGTTGCGCCAGCGGGTGGAGAACTCGGGCCTCGCCTGGACTCCGACGGTTTCCACAGACCCTGGCGGCGGCGACGGTCTGATCGTCGAGCTGCCCGAAGGCGAGCTGTTCCGGTTTCTGGTCGGTACGACCGAGGTCGCGCCGATCGAGGGTCGGGACCTGCCGGTCAAGCTCACCCATGTCGTGCTCAACGCCGCCGACGCCGAAGCGAGTGCGAGAGTAGCGGAAGACGTGCTCGGCTTCCGCGTTTCGGACCGCACCAAGGGCATGGTGTTCGTGCGCTGCAACGAAAGCCATCATTCGACGGCCTTCGCCCGCGCCGGCTTCAGCTCCCTGAACCACATCGCGTTCGAGATGGCGGATATGGACGCGGTGATGCGCGGTATCGGCCGCCTTCGCGACCACGAGCTCGTTCCTGCCTGGGGGCCTGGCCGCCACGGTCCGGGCGCCAATGTCTTTGCCTATTTCATCGCGCCCTTCGGCGCGGTCGTCGAATTTTCGACCGCCGTTGAAAAGGTCGGCGAGGATTACCGGGCAGGGGGTCCGGAGGACTGGACCTGGCCCGAGGGCCGCATCGACCAGTGGGGCATTTCCAACAAGGATGTCGATGCCCTGCGCGCCGCCGAGCAGCGGTTCCGCTTTCGCCGCGACTGGCATCGGGCAGGCACCGAAACGAGGATATTGCGATGAAATATGCAAGCTTCCGCCGCGCCGACGGCCGCTCCGCTTACGGCCGGGTCGAGGGCGATGCGATTGTCGAGCTCGGCAATGGGACGGATGCCCCGGCCGACCTCAAGGCCGCGCTCGGGGCGGGGGCGCTGGGGACTTTGCCGGACGGCCCGCGCCACACGTTCGCCGAGATCACTCTGCTGCCGGTCATCCCCAATCCCGGCAAGATCCTGTGCGTCGGCCATAATTACGAGACCCACCGGCAGGAGACCGGCCGCGCCAAGGTCGATCATCCCTCGATCTTTACCCGCTTCGCCGACACGCTCGTCGGGCACGGCGAGCCGATCCTCCGCCCCAAGGTATCGACCAATCTTGATTATGAGGCGGAACTCGCCGTCGTCATCGGGCGCGGCGGCCGCGCCATCGCCGAGGGCGAGGCCTTCGACCACATTGCCGGTTTTGCATGCTTCAACGACGCGTCGGTGCGCGACTGGCAATGGCATACGAGCCAGTTCACCCCGGGGAAGAACTTTCCCGGTACCGGCGGCTTCGGCCCCTGGCTGGTCACGCCCGACGAAGCCGGCACTCTGTCGGAGCTGCGGGTAATCAGCCGCCTCAACGGCATGGTCATGCAGGATCAGCCGATCGGCGACATGATCTTCCCGATCGCGAGAATCATCGCCTACGTCTCGGCCTTCACCGTTCTGGAGGTTGGCGACGTGATCGCCACCGGTACGCCCGGCGGCGTCGGCGCCAAGCGCACCCCGCCGCTGTGGATGAAGGCGGGCGATGCGATCGAGATCGACATCGGCCCCGTGGGGATCCTGAGGAACAGGATCGTCGACGAGCCCTGACGATCGCAAAACCCAACGACAAAGTACACAAAGGAGGGAGAGGGACTATGAGACTGAGGCAAATCGCTGCGGCGCTCGCGACCGCAAGCAGCTTCGCCCTTGCCGCGCCGGCCTTCGCGCAGGATGAACCGGAGACCGGCACCGCCGCCGAGGCCGGCGCACCGATTGAGACCGCGTCCGCTCCCGCGTCGGGCGACGAAGGCGAGATCTTCGTTACCGCACAGCGACGGCAGGAGCGGGTTACGGACGTTCCGATCTCAATCACCGTTGCCGACGCAGCGCAGCTCGAGCGTCAGCAGGTCAACAACATCAACGATCTCAACCGCGTCGCGCCCAGCCTCGAAATCCAGTCGGCGCCGGGCCAGAATACTGGCGGCGGCGGTGCGATCCGCGGGGTCGGAACCCAGACCTTTTCCGTCGGCGCAGTCGCATCAGTGGGCGTCGTCGTCGATCAGGTCAGCCAGGGCAACGCTAACGCGTCCGACTTGTTCGACATTGCGCGCGTCGAAGTGTTGAAGGGGCCGCAGGGCACTTTGTTCGGCCTCACCACCTCCGCCGGCGTCATCAATATCACGACCAACGCGCCCGATCCGAACCAGTTCAGCGCCCGGGTTCGCACTGAGCTTTCCGACGCCGGCACTGCGGGATCGAAATTCGGGCAGCAGATCCTACAGGGCGTCGTCAACATCCCGGTGAGCGGGGACAGCGCGCTGCGTATTTCCGGGCTGGTCAATCGTCGTCAGGGCCCCAATCAGAATGCGCTGACCGGAGAGCGGAACGATATCGATCGCTATGCGGCTCGCGCCCGCTTCCTGTGGACACCGAGCGCAGACGTGACCGTCAATCTCATCGGCGATTATTCGCGCGGCCGGACCGAGAATGGCGGCGACTTCTTCACCTTCGTCAAGGCCGGAGGGCCTGGGCCGTTCTTCGGAGGAGCAGGCTTCGACCCGATCGGCATCACCGCGCGGCTTGCGAGCTGCGGCGTCACCGCGGAGGTCGGTAATCGTCGTTATTGCAGTGCCGACGACTTTCGCGGCAAGACCCGGAATTTCGGGGGCTCGCTGCAGCTGGATTATGCTGCCGAGCCTTTCACGTTGACGTCGATCACCGCCTACCGGCAGAATAACGAGCGCGGTTTCGGCGCCGCGACCAACGTCTTCCGCGGCGATCCGCTTGAGCTTGAAGTCCGCAACGGCGAGGTCCACCGCGATCTCAAGCTCTTCACCCAGGAATTCCGGGTGACCTCCTCCGGCGGCGGACCCATCGAATATACACTCGGGGCGTTCTTCTCGCACCAGCGCGAGCAGCGGGATCCGGAGTCGCTGAGCGTTACCCTGCGGCCCGCGCCCGGTGTGGCAATCCCGATCGTCCGCTCGCTCGGCTTTTCGGCTGACATCGTCGATGAATCGCTTGCCGGCTTCGGCCAGGCGACGTGGCACGTCGCCGATGCCTTCCGGTTGATCGCAGGCGCGCGATACACCAGCGAGAAGCTGGAGCTCGACAGCGTCAATCTCGATCTTCCCGCCAGTCCGAACAGCGGCGCCAGCCTGAGCAGCGGGGTCTTCTCCTACAAGCTCGGTGCGCAATATGATCTCGGGCCTCGGACGATGGCCTATGGCTTCGTCGCGCGCGGCTACAAAGGCGGACAGATCGCGACGCCGGCGGCGCCTGCGCTGCCTTATGTCGTCCTGCCGGAGATACCGACCAGCTACGAGGGAGGGGTAAAAACCACCTTGTTCCGCAACTGGGTCGCCGATTTCAGCGTCTTCTATCAGAAGATCCAGGATTTCCAGGCGCAGCAATGCACGGTCGACAGCGCCACTGCCGTTATCTCTTGCGTCCAGACCAATATCGACGGGGTCAAATCGCGCGGAGCCGAACTCAGCTTCTTCGGCAAGCTTTTCGAGGGACTGTCGCTGAACACAGGCTTCATCTACACCAAGGTCACCTATCCGAAAGGATTCATCGGCACCGACGGGGCCGACATCGGCGGCTCCCAGCTGGCCTACGCGCCGCGTTACAAGTTCACTTTGTCCGGCGAATATGAAACGCCGGTGAGCGAGAATTTCGCAGGCTTCATCGGTGCCGATGCGGTCTGGAAATCGCGGCTCCGTTACGAGGCGAACGCACTCGAGGAGACGACGTTCAAGCCGCATTGGCTGGTCGGCGGCCGTGTCGGAATCCGTACCGCCGACGACCGCTTTTCGGTCGCGCTGTTCGTTCGCAACCTGTTCGACGTTCACGAACCATCGCTTTTCCAGAGCAGCTTCCCCTACAACGGTGCGGAGAATATCGGCGCGATCTACGGGCCGCAGTCCTTCCGGCAGGTCGGGCTCAGCCTCGACGCGAGTTTCTGATGTCGCCGCGCCGAGAGGAGGGCAGCCTGTGATGCAGGACGAGCGCACGCGCGCGGCGATCGGTGCCATGGGAACGAAGCTCGGGCCAGGCGTCCTCGCCGAGGTGCAGGCGCTCTACGCCGACGAGCAGCGCGCGCTGGCGGCGGTCGAGCCGGCCGCCGATCTCCCTTACGGCGCCCATAGCCTCCAGCGGCTCGATCTTTACCCAGCGCGGGGCGAAGGTCTGCGGCCGATACTGGTCTGGGTCCATGGCGGCGGTTTCCTGCGCGGCGAGAAATCGGCGCCCGATCATCCGTTCAATGCGCATGTCGGTCAGCTCGCGGCGCGCGCCGGCTTCCTCGGTGCGGTGATCGACTACCGGCTCGCGCCGGCCTCCGGCTGGCCGAGCGGCGGTGAGGACGTGGCCGGCGCGGTCGAGTGGCTCAAGGTCCATGCAGCCGAACATGGCGGCGACCCGCAGCGGATCGTCCTTGCCGGAACCTCTGCGGGTTCGGTGCACATTGCGACCTGGCTGATGCAAGGGGCGGACCCGGCGGTGCGCGGCGCGGTCCTGCTCTCGGGTCTGTACGGACTGACGCCGCTCGAGGAGCGGGACACGCTCTATTACGGCGATCCGGCGCTATATTCCGAGCGGATGCCGCTGGACGCCCTGGTCGCGACAACACTTCCCTTGTTCGTCGCCTGCGCCGAATTCGATCCGCCGCGCTTCCAGGCGGAGACGCTTGGGCTGCTCCAGCAGCGGCTTGCGCGGCACGGCGGCCTCCCACGTGCCACCATCGTCACCGGCCACAATCATTATTCGCTCGCTTGCCATCTCGGCTCGGCGGACACCCGCCTGACCGACGAGATCATCGCTTTCGCCCGCGCACACACCGCGGCCTGACTGGAGACCGTATATGGATTTCGATCGCCGCACCCTGCTCGCCGGCGCCGGCGCACTGCTCGCCGCGCCCGCTTTCGCACAGGCGAAGAGCGGTGCCTTTCCGCAAGCTTTCCTGTGGGGCGCCGCGACGGCGGGTCATCAGGTCGAGGGAAACAACGTCAATTCCGATCTCTGGCTGCTCGAGAATGTCAAGCCGACCATCTTCGCCGAGCCGTCCGGCGATGCGGTCAACAGCCTCGAATTGTGGCCGCAGGATCTCGACCTGGTGAAGAACCTCGGCCTCAACGCCTACCGCTTTTCGCTCGAATGGGCGCGGATCGAGCCGGAGCCGGGCCTGTTTTCCGTCGCCATGCTCGATCACTACAAAGCCATGGTCGATGGCTGCCGGCAGCGTGGCCTGACCCCGGTTGTGACATTCAACCATTTCACCGCGCCGCGCTGGTTCGGTGCCCGCGGCGGCTGGACGAATGCCGAGGCACCGGCCCTTTTCGCGCGCTATTGCGACCGCGCCGCCCGGCATGTCGGCGCCGGGATCGGTCACGCCTTGACGATGAACGAGCCCAATCTGCTGCGGCTGCTGCGCGCGCTCGACGTGCTGCCTGCACCCGCGCTGGCGGGGCAGCGCGCGATGCTGGAAGCGGCGGCGCGCGCGACCGGTGCGGCCAAGTTCGCCACAGCCAACGTCACCAATTTCGACGATCTCGATGTCATGCTGCCCAACATGATCGCTGGTCACCAACAGGGCAGGGCGGCGATCAAGGCCGTGCGCGGCGATCTGCCGGTCGGAGTCAGCCTGGCGATGCTCGACGATCAGGCGGTCGGCCGCAACAGCGTCCGCGATGCCAAGCGCGCTGAAATATACGGCGCCTGGCTGGAGGCGGTCAAAGGCGATGACTTCCTCGGCGTGCAGAATTACGAGCGCACCTTGTGGGGCGACAAGGGCAAGCTGCCCGCGCCCGCGGGTGCGAAGACGAACTGGTCGGGAACCGAAGTCTACGCGGCTTCGCTCGCCGGCGCCGTCCGCTACGCCCACCAGGCGACGGGGTTGCCGATCCTCGTGACCGAGCACGGCATCGGCACCGATGACGACGCGCTCCGCGCCGCCACGATCCCCGCGGCCCTCGTCGAGCTCAAGAAGGCGATCGACGAAGGCGTCCCGGTGGGAGGCTATATCCATTGGTCGCTGCTGGACAATTTCGAATGGATCTTCGGCTACAAGCCACGATACGGGCTGGTCTCAGTCGACCGCGCGACATTCAAGCGAACGCCGAAGCCGAGCGCCGGCGTGCTGGGCGCAATCGCGCGGAGCAATTCCCTGTGATGGCGACACCGAGGCGCTTGCTCCTTCTGCTCGCCGCAGGGATCGCAATGCCGGTATGTGCGCAGCCCGGCCCCTTCACGATCAGCCGCGTCGAGGCGCCCGCCGATGCGACAGCGATCCCGCTTTACCCCGTGGGAAGTCCCGTCGAGGGGGCCTCCGGCGAGGTCTGGAACCGGACGCTCGGCTCCATCGGGCCGACCAGGATCGACATGCGCTCCGTTCGCAACGTGCGGATGCCGACGATCACGCCCTTCCTTCCCGATCCGGCAAAGGCGACCGGCGCGGCAGTGATCGTGGCGCCCGGTGGCGCGTTCCTGTCGCTGTCGATGGACGAGGAAGGTTTCAAGGTCGCACGCAGCCTTGCCGACCGCGGCATTGCCGCATTCGTCCTCAAATACCGCCTGCAGGAAACGCCAGCCGACGACGCTGCCTTCATGGCCGAGGTGGGGCGGGTGTTCGGCGAGGCGGGCAAGGGCGATGCGAGAGGACGGCCGGCGCCGTCTCAATCGGTGGCCGATGCCCTGCAGGCCTTGAAGATCGTTCGCGCCCGCGCTGCCGAGTTCCGCGTCGATCCGGCGCAGGTCGGCCTCATCGGCTTTTCTGCCGGTGCCCAGACCGGCCTCGAAACAGCCCTCGTCTCCGATTCACCATCGCGGCCGGCTTTCCTCGGCTTCGTATACGGACCGATGCGGGCAATCCCCGTGCCTGCCGATGCGCCGCCGATGTTCGCCGCAATCGCGCTCGACGATGGCCTGTTCGGCAGGCAGGGCTTCGGGATCGTCGAGGCCTGGCACCAGGCCAACCGGCCGGTCGAGCTTCATGCTTATGAGAGAGGCGATCACGGTTTCGGTGTCGGCCGGCCGGGCACGACGACGATGCTGATGATTGATGAGTTCGTCGCCTGGCTGCGGGCTCGCAGCTGGCCCGTCGAGGCAAAATCCCGGTGATGCCGGTGAAGGCTCTCGCCTTCGCGGCGCTGGTTGCTGCGCCGCCTGCTGTCCAGGCTCAGGATGCGCCCAAGCCGCGGGTGCTGCTGATAAGTGACATCGGCAACGAGCCCGACGATTCCGAAAGCTTCGTTCGCTTCCTGCTCTACGCCAACGAATTCGACGTCGAAGGCATCGTTGCCGCGACCTCGACGCACCAGCGCAACCGGGTGCGGCCTGATCTCTTCCAGGAACGTATCGCAGCCTATGGCAGGGTCCTGCCCAATCTGCGCCGCCACGCCTCCGGCTATCCCGACGCCGCCCGCCTGCAGTCGCTGGTTCGCAGCGGTGTGAGTCGCTACGGCATGGACGGCGTCGGGCCCGGCAAGGACAGCGCTGCGTCTCGGCTCATCGTCGCCGCGGTCGACCGCGCCGACGATCGCCCCGTCTGGATACCGACATGGGGCGGTGCCGCCGACCTCGCCCAGGCACTTTGGACGGTTCGCGAGACCCGCTCGGCCGAGGATCTCGCGACCTTCGTGTCCAGGCTGCGCGTCTATTCGATCTCCGACCAGGACGACGCCGGGCCGTGGATCCGCCGCACGTTCCCGCAAATCTTCTGGATCGCAAGCGTACACGGCTGGAACCAATATGACATGGCCGCCTGGACGGGCATCTCGCGGGACGTCATGCTGCCCGACAAATGGCCCGCGGCGGAGACGGTCACCAATGGGTGGCTTGCCGCGCATATTCGGAAGGGACCGCTCGGCAGCCTTTATCCGCCCCACCAGTTCATCATGGAAGGCGACACGCCCTCCTTCCTGTCCCTGATCCCCAACGGGCTCAACAACCCCGAGCGTCCGGACCATGGCGGGTGGGGCGGCCGCTACGTCAGGTCGGACCTTGCTGCCGGCCATTATGGCGATGCGGTCGACACGTTCACCGCGGCCGACGGCACGCGTTACGCAAGCAACCAGGCGACGATCTTCCGCTGGCGCGATGCCTTCCAACGCGATTTCGCGGCGCGGGTGCAATGGTCGATCACGGCGAAGGTCGAAGACGCCAACCATGCGCCGAACCTCGTCGTGAACGCTCAGGCAGGGCAGAGACCGCTCACGATCGCGGGCCGATCCGGTGACCGTATCCTCCTCGATGCCGCCGGCAGCAGCGACCCGGACGGCAATGTCCTGGCCTACCGCTGGTGGCATTATGCGGAGCCGAGCGGCGGCTTTCGCCCTCCGACGATCGCTCTCCATGGCAGCGCCAGTGCAAAGGCCGATTTCATCATTCCGAAGGTCGACGCACCGACCGACATTCACGTGATCCTAGAGGTCACCGACAACGGCGTGCCGGCCCTGACCCGGTATCGGCGCGTCATCGTTGCAGCACGTCCATGATCTGCCGGATTGCGAGGACCGCCCGATGAGCAATGACAAAAGAACGACCGCACCGTTAGGCCGATGCCGGGTGTCCGCCACCTTTGCCGCACTGCTGCTGTCTGCGGTCGCGGTGCCGCTCTTCGCGCAGGACACGCGTCACGAGGACGGCGACCCGCTCGCCGCCGGGTTCGCCGATCCGCCGATGGAGGCGCGGCCGCGTGTCTGGTGGCACTGGATGAACGGCAATATCTCCAAGGACGGGATCGCCAAGGATCTCGCCTGGATGAAGCGGGTCGGCATCGGCGGAGTGCAGACTTTCGACGCCAATCTCGCGACGCCCCAGGTCGTTGAAAAGCGTCTCGTCTACATGGATGCGGGTTGGCAGGACGCGTTCCGCTTCGCGGCGCGCGAGGCTGATGCGCTGGACCTCGAGCTCGCAATCGCGGCGTCCCCCGGCTGGAGCGAGACCGGCGGCCCCTGGGTCGCGCCCGAGGACGCGATGAAGAAATTGGTGTGGAGCGAGACGCTGATTTCCGGCGCCAGGCGCTTCAACGGCAGGCTGGCGCCGCCGCCTTCCGTCACCGGCCCGTACCAGGATATCGCGTTCGACGATCCGCTCGCAGCGTTCGAAGGCGGCAAGCACGTCGACAAGCCGGTCCATTATCAGGACGTCGCGGTGCTCGCTTACCCGGTTCAGGCGGTCGTCTTGGCCGTGCCGTCGATCCGGGCCGGAGCGGGCGCGCCGATCGACGCCGCCAAACTGTCCGACGACAGCCTCGCCACCTCGATCGACCTTGCCCCCGGCTCCGCCGGGGCGCCTTCCTCGCTGGTCCTGACATATACCGAGTCGCAGACGATCCGATCGGCAACGATCTTCATCCATGGAGCGCTGCCGCCGTTCGGGGACCCGGCCTTTACCCCGCTGCTCGAAGTCAGAGACGGCAACGGCTGGCGCAAGGTCGCCGATCTGCCGCTAAGCGGCGTCGCGACTACGGTGAGCTTCGCACCCGTGCGTGCCGACACCTTCCGGATCGTCCTCGGTCCTTTTGCCGGCGAGAAGCGGGCCGGCCTCGGCGCGCCGGTCGCCGGCGTCGCCTTTCCCAGTTTCCTGCCCTCCGTGTCCAAGGACGCGCCGGTCCGGATCGGAATGCTGAAGCTTTCCAGCGAAGCAAAAGTCGATCGCTTCGAGGCCAAGGCCGGTTTCGCGATCGCGCGCGATTATCACGCGCTGGGCGCGGTATCGGATCCGGAGCCGGCGGTCGTCGATGCCGATGCCGTGATCGATCTGACGGCCCGGATGAAGCACGACGGCAGCCTCGACTGGACCCCGCCCGCGGGCCGCTGGCGCGTGCTGCGCCTCGGCGCCTCGCTTACCGGCAAGACCAATCACCCTGCACCGCCCGAAGCAACTGGCCTGGAGGTCGACAAATATGATGCCGGCGCCGTCCGCCGCTATCTGGAGACCTATCTCGGCATGTATCGGAACGCGGCCGGTGCCGACCTGATCGGCGCCCGCGGCCTGCGCGCCCTGCTTACCGACAGCACCGAGGTCGGCGCCTCCAACTGGACCCCGAAGCTGCTGGCAGAGTTCCAGCGCCTCCGCGGCTATGACCCGAGGCCCTATCTTCCCGCGCTGACCGGCGCGATCGTCGGATCGCGCGCCCGGAGCGATGCTTTCCTCTTCGACTTTCGTCGCACGCTCGCCGATCTCCACGCGACCGGTCATTATCGAACGATCGCCGAGTTCGCCCACGCGAACGGCCTCAAAGTCTATGGCGAGGCGCTCGAGGACGGGCGCCCCGCGTTGGGTGACGACATGGCCATGCGCCGATATGCAGACGTGCCGATGGCGGCGATGTGGACTTACGGACGAGGAGAGTCCCCGCGCCCGACCCTGCTCGGGGACATGAAGGGCGCCTCTTCGGTCGCCCACGTCTACGGCCAGAATGTCGTGGCGGCGGAATCGCTGACTTCGGCCTTATCGCCCTGGGCCCACGCGCCTGCGGATCTCCGCCGCGTCGTCGATCTAGAATTCGCGCACGGGATCAACCGCCCGATCATTCATACGTCGGTGCACCAGCCCGTAGACGACAAGCTCCCCGGCCTTTCGCTCGCGATCTTCGGTCAATATTTCAACCGGCACGAGACCTGGGCCGAGATGGCGCGGCCCTGGGTCGATTATATCGCCCGCTCCTCCTATCTGCTCCAGCAGGGCCGCAACGTTGCCGACATCGCTTATTTCTACGGCGAGGAGGCACCTCTCACCGCTTTGTTCGCGCAAGGGCCCCCGGCCGACCTGCCGACGCGCTACGCCTATGATTTCGTCAATCCCGACGTGCTGCTCAACCAGCTTTCCGTCGAGGGCGGCGAACTCGTCGCGAAGAGCGGCGCGCGCTACAAGATACTCTATCTGGGCGGCTCCAGCCGCATGATGACCTTGCCGGTGCTCCGCCGCATCGTCGCCCTCGCCGACGCCGGAGCGAGGGTCGTCGGGGCCGCACCGGAAGGAACGCCGGCTCTTGGCGAGGATCCTGCCGAATATCGCACTTTGCTCAATCGACTGCGGCAAAAACAGGTCGGCGCGGATCCCGAAGCTGCGCTCGCCGGCGCTGGTGTCCGTCCGGATTTCCAGGCAAATCGTGGCCAGATCCTTTACGTCCACCGCCGCCTTGCGGAAGGGGACCTCTATTTCGTCGCCAACCGCGGTGATCGGGCGGAGCAGGTCGAGGCGCGCTTCCGGGTCGCCGGCAAGGCTCCGGAGCTGTGGCGGGCCGACACCGGCACCGCCGAGCCGCTATCGTACCGAATGGAAGACGGCGAAACGATCGTGCCGCTCGATTTTGCCGCCGATGAGTCCTTCTTCATCGTTTTCCGCCACGCGGCGGCCCAGTCCGCGCGCAGCATTCCCCGACCGACGTTTGCGCCGCCGCTGGCGCTTGACGGCCCATGGACGATCGCCTTCCAGCCCGGTCGCGGCGCCCCCGCCGGCACGACGCTGGCCGCGCTCGCATCGCTGAGCGCACAATCCGATCCCGGCATCCGCTATTTCTCTGGGATTGCGACGTACGGCAAGGACTTCGCACTTCCGAAGGGCGTCACGCCCGGAGCGCCTCTGCTGCTCGATCTTGGCGCAGTCGGCGATCTCGCCGAGGTTCGGGTCAATGGCGATCTCGTCGGAGCCCTTTGGCACGCGCCCTACCGGCTCGACATTGGCAGGTCGGTCAGGAAAGGTACCAACCGGCTCGAGGTCCGGGTCGCAAACCTCTGGGCCAATCGACTGATCGGGGACGCCCAGCCCGGCGTACGGAAAATCACCTTCACCACCCTGCCGACCTATCAGGCCGATGCACCCTTGCGCCCGTCGGGTTTGATCGGTCCCGTCACCCTCTCGATGGAGTCGACGCGATGACTTGGGACCAACGTCGCTACATCGCGCGCGAGGCGGCGATCGGCGTCGCCATTAATGGAGCGCTCAGCGCCTTGTTCGCCTGGCTGGTTTTTGCCGGGACCACGCCCGCGCCGGTGGAGGCAGTCGCCCGAGACGCTTTTCCGCAGAGCTTCATGATCGCGCTGATGACGACGGTCGTGCCGACGCTTCTGACGCACCGCCGGTTGCGCGCGGGCGCGGTTGCACCGCTTGCGGCCGTGCCGATGCTTCCGCGTGCACTGCTGGTTCGCGCCGCGCTCGTGGCCATGACAGCCGCGTTCTTGACTGGTGGCGCGCACGTGCTGCTGCTGCCACGCCTTGCCGGACCTTTCTGGCCTTTATTGCCGCTACTCGCGTACAAGATCGTCTATGGTGGCCTCCTGGCGCTTCTGATAGGGCCCTTCATCCTTCGCGAAGCGCTGGTGGACGGCACGTCAGTTTCTCCATCGAACAGAATGTCCCGTTTACAATAATCTTCTGCTTCGCCCGCGCGCCACTGGCGGGCGCTTGCCGCGGCCGCGTTGTCCGGACGTGTCGAACCCATCTTGGCCCGCAGTTTCTTGCGCACTACAGTGTTCTACCTGAGACCCGGATTTGCAGGGCTGACCATTGGGGAGCCTCAAACGACTGCTTACGTCACAAGCGGCTGTTCGTTGACTGATCTTCCACTGTCCGGAGCTGGCCGTAAGCTGACGGGCAACCATGATTCGGGGCCCGGACTGTTCATAATGAGCGGCAAGGAGGCACCCTCGAACCGCCGGTGAAGCATATCCGGTCAGCGCTCTCTTGCTTCGCCAAGCTCCACCGGCAGGCTGTAGGGATGGTCAAGGATCTCGACAAAGCTTCGAACAAGAATACGCTCGTTTGTGCCATGTTCGAATTGTGGCTATTCTTGCGGGATATGCCCGACGAGCCGAAGGTCGGGATCCCCGCCGCACGATAGACCAAGCCATTCGTGGACCCGACTCCATCTAGGGAACCACCGGAACGTTGGGGTTATGCCTGGCGACCAGTGAGAGATCGCGCGATCGGCGTCGGCGCGCGGCTCGGTGACTGAAGATGCCGGGGCTCCGTCCGTTCGGCGGGCCGGCTTGTTGTCGGTCGCGCCGCGTTCTGGAAGAAGCCATCCTTCCCAGTCAATCAGAACGGATTCCGGCCCCAGTCCGCGCATCGGCGTCGGCGACATCCATATTGCGGCGAACAGAATGGGCTGCGACCCACTTGTCGATCCCGGCAAGCGGACGATCAGCGCCTCGACGTCGCCAACGCATAGCGCCGCAATGTCACTGGCTGAAACGCCTTCCGTCTTCAGGGATGTCGAGATGAAATTTTACTGGCATGGACCTGGTCACGCCCTGTGGTGCCGCGGTAGGCAATGAGAGATCCAAACAGCTCTTTCGCCTCGTGCGCCTCCGTTTCGCGACTTGAAAGGCGAGCGGCAGACACACTCGCCACATCCGCCGCCATGCTCGCGGACGGGACAAGTGGTCCGGCCAACAGCAATGCCAGGATCGCCAGCTGCCTCTGCATTTCCGTTCTCCATCTGCTCGGCCGGACCGGCAGGCGAGCCGTCCGCAGGACGTGCAAGCTCCTGTGCCGCTAATAGCCGGCAGCCTGCCCGTCAGTTCGGAACTCCGAGGCACCCCAATATACGCCGTTCTCGTCTCGGAGGACGGCTTGGTAGCCGCCGAAGAACGCCTCTCGGCCGCGAACAACGACGTGCCCGCGCCGCGCGAGTTCGTCCGCGATAGCACCGGGAACACCGCTTTCGAGCAGCACCGTGCCCCCCTCGGGATCCGCCGGCGTGCCGTCCGGGTCCGCCGAGCCCTGGTGCAGGAACCTGGCGGCATCTCCTGCGGCCTGCACGTTCATGCCCAGATCGAGGATGTTGAGGAGAACCTGCACCTGGCCCTGCGGCTGCATGTCGCCGCCCATCACGCCGAAGCTCAGAAATGGCTTGCCTGCTTTCATCACGAAACCAGGCATGATCGTGTGAAACGGCCGCTTGCCCGGCGCATAGCTGTTGGGAAGGCCAGGAACGAGGGTGAAGGCTGCGCCCCGGTCCTGCAGCACGAAACCGAGGGTGCGGCCGTCTTCGTCCTCGGGCACCAGTCCCGAGCCACCTGAACTCGCGTTCGACTGGATCAGGCTCACCATCATGCCGTCCTTGTCGCCCACCGCCAGATAGGTCGTATCCTTCGAGGGCGGCAGGCCGGCCTCCGTCCGCACGCTGGCGCGTGCATCGTCGATCAAGGCGGTACGCCGCGCGGCATAGGCGTCGGAAAGCAGCATCGACACAGGCAGAGCCGGATCGTCACCGTAGATTGCCGCCCGATCGGCATAGGCAAGCTTCTTCGCCTCGATCAAAGCGTGCCAGTAATCGGGGCTGGCGCGACCCTTGGCTTTCAGATCGCGCGTCTCCAGCAGCTTCAGCATCTCCAGCGCGGCCATCCCTTGCCCGGGCGGCGGGAGCTCGAAAACATCGTAGCCGTGGTAACGGATGCTGACCGGCTCGATCCAGCGGCTCGCCTGTTGCCGCAGATCCTCCAGACGGTGCGGCGCGCCGATGCGGTGAAACCAGGCGTCGAGGGCCCGTCCAACGCGGCCTTGATAGAAGCCGTCGCGCCCTTCGGCTGCGAGCAGGCGATAGGTCCGGGCGAGATCCGGATTTTGGAAGACTTGCGCCTCCACGAGTGGCTTGCCGCCCGGCATGTACAGCCGCCGGTAGCTGGCAAATTGCGGCAGCGCACCGTCCCGGGCCTTCTTCCCGAAATATGCCGCGTCCTCGCCGAGAAAGCGGGCGGTCTCCTGGGTGATCGGAATTCCGGCTTCGGCATAGCCGATTGCGGGCGCCAGCAGCTCGGCCATTGGCAACCGGCCGAACTTTCGATGGAGGGCGAACCAGCCGTCCACCGCGCCGGGTACGGTGACGGCGGGCCAGCCCACAGATGGAATTTGTCCGCTCTTGCCGGCCAGGCGCAAGAGCCTGTCGCGCGACAGGCCGTGCGGCGAACGGCCGGCAGCTTCGAGACCGTACAAGCGGTGCGTCGCGGGATCCCACAGGATTGCGAATAGATCGCCGCCGACGCCGCACATGTTGGGCTCGAGCAGGCCCAGCATTGCATTTGCGGCAATGGCCGCATCGGCCGCGCTGCCGCCGCGCTTGAGAATGTCGAGCGCGACCTGTGTCGCCAGGGGCTGGCTCGTTGCCGCCATTCCGTTGCGCCCGAGCACGGGAGAGCGGCTGGCATGCGGCGCTCCGGTGTGGCGATCGCCTTGGTCCTTGGCGTTGGAGGGTGGCAAAGCCGCCGCCTGAACGAGCAGCGCGGCTGCAAAGGCCAAGCATTTGCCGGCCCTTCTCATGCTTTTTCCTCCGGGTTCCAGGCGCATCCTTGGCACCATTCTGCACCATCCTTGGTAGCACGATCCGACGGTCGCGGCATATCGCCTGCCGACTCGATGCCGGGCAGCTTCATCATTCCCGCGCAGTGCGTGCTCGACAATTCAGCGCCGCGCGAGCCGGGCAGAGACGCCGGGGAGCTTCTCGGCGAGCTGCCGATCTATCTCCATTATCGCCGCGCGCCGGCAGGCCTTGATTTCATATTCCTCCGACGTCGAGGCGCCCGCATAGGAGCCGCACACCGTTTCAATCGCTGCCGCGAGCCGGCGTTTCAGGCGCGCCAGATCGCCAGGACCCTCCGGGCGGATGCCTCCGAGGGGCACCCTGGTGCTCGTCTCCGCTGCCGCCACTGAACAGATCGTCAGCAAAAGCGCGCAAAGAACTGCACGCGCACGTCCGGTCATCTCCTGTCTCCTTGTCGGGATATCTGTTCGAGCCTGTGCTCGGCTCGTGGGTAGCGCTGGGCGATCGCGACGTTGACAAGGGCGCTGTGATGTTTCCGTTGAGGATCGGTGATGCTTTGCTGATGTCGGCCCAAACCGGCTGCTTTCCGGCGACGCCTACGCTAAGAGCGAGGAGGCTCTGGCGCGACGTTCGGACGGTGCGCAGATGTTGGAGGCGCCCGTGGAACGGACCTGCTTTCGATCAAGGCAAAGTTGCGATGAACGGTAGCTCCGGGCGCACTGCACCGGCGGACGGCGTTGTCCTCAATCTGGCGAAGGTCGGTCCGTTCCAACTTGGAAGGCTCCGCGTCGACCCACCGTCGCGCGAGCTGCTCAGGGACGACGGCGCACGCCAGCTGCTCGAGCCGAGGGTGATGCAGGTTCTGGTGGCGCTGGCGCAGGCGAACGGCGCCGTGGTGGGTCGCGATACGCTCGTGCAGAGCTGCTGGGAAGGCCGTGTCGTCGGCGACAGCGCGGTGAACCGCGCAATCCTGTTGTTGCGCCGCGCCGCCGCGGAGATCGGGGAAGGGGCGTTCAGGATCGATACGGTGGCGCGGGTGGGCTACCGACTTTTGCGCGATAAGGACGGCGAGGCGGAGCCTCCCGCCGGAGACGATTCCCACGTCGAGGCCGACCGCCAGCTGCCACGGCGGCAGTTTCTCGGCGGCGGCCTCATCGCCGCCGCTATGGCGTGCGCCGGCTATGCCTTCTGGACCGGCCGAAAGCCTCCAGCCCCGTTATCGCCGGAGACGCAGGCGATGCTCGACCAGGCGAGCGTGCTCGCGCAGCAGACCACAGTAGACGGTACAAGCCAGGCGATCGGAATTCTGCGCAAAGTCGTGGAGATCGCACCCGGGAGCGCTGAGGCCTGGGGCATGCTCGCCAACAATTACGCGGTGGCGGCCCAGCATTGGTCTCCCAAGCTGGAGCGGCAGATGCGCCTTCGCGCAGAGGCGGCGATGAGTCGCGCCCGCGAGATCGAACCCGAGAACGGCTTTGCCTTTGCGGCTGAGGCCATGCTGTTGCCGCGCATGGGCGCGGAACTCCAGCTCGAGCGCGTGCTGCGGCGGGGTCTGTCGCACAATCCTGGCAGCCCCATCCTGCTTCATCATCTCGCCTGGACGATGTTGAACGTCGGCCGCTGCCGGGAAGCCGCCGACATGATCGGGCCGGTGGTTGAACAAGGCAGACCCTCACCGAACAAGTTTTTCGCGCAGATCACGATGCTCTGGGCTGCCGGCCGGCTTGAGGAAGCCGAGCAGGCGCTGGAGACGGCCTCATCCCTTTTCACCAGCCATTATGCGATTTGGTTCACCCGTTTCTATCTGCTGATGTACAGCGGTCGGCCCGCCGACGCCCTTTCGCAGAGCGCGGACGTGGAGAACTGGCCATCCGGCATCGACCGTCCCAACATCGCCCTCATCGAACAGGTAGCGAGGGCGATGCTATCCCGACGGACGGACGACATCGACCGGGCGATCAGGGCCAACAACGCTGCGGCGCGTGAGGGGACCGGCTATTGCGAAAACGCGATCCAGTTCGCGTCGGCGCTCGGAGGGATCGACGAAGCCTTCGGACTGGCGCAGGCTTATTATTTTGGACGGGGATTCGAGATTGCCGACGTTCGCTTTGCGGCTGACCAGAGGGCTTACTCCCAGCGCAAAAACCGACGGCTGCACATCCTCTTCCTGCCTTCGACGGGGGCGTTGCGAGCCGACGGACGATTCGCCCTTCTCGCCCGCGATCTTGGGCTTGAGGAATACTGGCGGGAGAGCCGGACACGGCCGGATTATCTCGAGTGAGGATCGCAGGCCCGCAATCCCGATGAAACGCTTGCGTGTCGTCGCCCGCCTCCATCACGCCCGCAACTGCGGCAGTGCCTCAGGTGAAGAGCGGCAATCGTATTGGCACCACGAAAGAGCTCCTTCGCCGCGACCTGTGGCGTCGGCATGGACCAACGGACACCTTCTCTTAAGCCATCTCTCCTAGGAGGGGCGACCCACTCTGGAGAGTCGCATGCGCAAGTTCGGTCTCGCAGCAACGTTCGTGATCGCGGTGGCTTGTCTCCCGTCCACGGGTCGGGCCGACCCTGCCTCGATGCAAAGCGCTGGTGCGCTGGCCGACGCCGGCTTCGAGGCGCGCCTCGACGCCGCGAAACTTGCCATGATGGCTGATCCGGAACGGGCGCTGCAGCTGGCAAGAAGCGCCTTTGCGCTCCTGGAGACATTGCCACAAGGGGCGCCGCGACGACTGGCGGAGGCAAAGGGAAGGTGGCTGGAAGGCGAGGCGCTCGGTCGGATCGGCAAGTCCGACGAAGCGGCCGCGATCCTCGACGGGGCAATCGCTGTGGTGGTGAAGCTTGCCCCTTCAGGCAAGCTGCACGGCGACCTGCTAATGTCGCGCGCCGCCACATCGGCAGATCTTGGGCAGGTCCGGCCTGCGCTCGAAAGCTACCAGGCAGCCTTCAAGATCTTCCAGAAGCTCGGCGAAGAGCGGAGCCAGGCAATGGCGCTCCAGAATATCGGATCTCTCTACAGCGATGCCGGCGATCATGAGCGCGTGCTCAAATATTACGAGCAGTCCGCCGAAATCTATCAGGGTGACCCCTCTGTCGTTCTCGCGGCCCACAACAATATTGCGACAGCCCTCAAGGACATGGGCAAGCTCGACAAGGCCGAGCGGGAATTTCGCACAGCCCTGGCGATCAGCCGGAAGATGGAGAGCCAGCTTCTCGAGGCGCGCATCCTGACCAATATCGCTTCGACGCAATTGCTGCAGGGACGCCTGCAGGCCGCCGACGACACCGCGGACCTCGGCCTGACGGTGGCACGAAGCGCAGCCGCTGCTGAGTGGGCACCCTTTCTGTGGGGCGTCAAGGCACAAGTGGCGGACAAACGCGGCGACGGGGTGGCGGCCGAACGCCTGCTTCAGCGGACATTCTCGGGGCTGAACCTCGAGGCAACCAGTCCCTTCTTCCGCGATTTCCATGACACCGCGCAACGCATCTACGCGCAGCTGGGCAACGAAGGACTCGCGCTCGCCCACTTGAAAGCGCTGAAGAGGATCGACGACGAGACGCGAGAAATCCGGACCTCGACGAATGCCGCGCTGATGGCAGCACAGTTCGACTTCTCCAACCAGGAACTGAAGATCAGCCGGCTGAAGACCGGTCAGCTCGAGCGGGACGTGCTGCTCGCCAGATCGCGGGCGCGGCTCCACGTCATCTTGCTCGTCAGCGTGGGCGTGGCGCTTGCCCTTGCCCTCGCGGCCTATTTCTCAATCCGGCGCAGCCGGAACAGGGTTCGGGCCGCCAACCGGGATCTCAACCAGTCGAATCTGGCGCTCGAGAAGGCCCTTCGCGCCAAATCGGAATTCCTGGCAACCACGAGCCACGAGATCCGCACGCCGTTGAACGGCATATTGGGGATGACCCAGGTTCTGCTTTCCGACCGCTCTGTCTCGAGCGAGACCAGGGAACGGGTGGAGGTCGTTCACAATGCCGGCGAGATGATGAAGACGGTGGTGGACGACATCCTCGACATGGCCCGCATCGAATCCGGTCGCATCGAAATCCTGCCGGAGACGATTTCGGTCAGGAAGCTCGTCCGCGACGTCGCGCGCTTGTGGGTCGAGCAGGCGGAGACCAAGGGCATCGCGATCGAGATCGATGTCGAATCCGCCCCGGGGTCCATCATCGAGGATGGCCGCCGACTGAAGCAGATCGTGTTCAACCTCGTCTCCAATGCCGTCAAATTTTCGGACAATGGTACGATCGGAATTCACGCTGAGCAGGTCGCCGGCGAAGGGTCGCATGCCCTGGAAATCCGGGTCGTGGACCAGGGCATCGGCATCCCGGACCATCAGCATGACGCGATTTTTGAAGCCTTCCATCAGGTCGATGGCCGCACCACCCGCAAGTTTTCCGGAACGGGACTTGGCCTGGCCATCTCCCGCAGCCTCGTCGAGGCGATGGGAGGCACGATCAAGGTGCGAAGCGAGCCCGGATCCGGCTCGACGTTCATCGTTCGCCTTCCGCTGGCCCTGCCGGCTTCCGAAGGGGACGCCCGACCGGAAGACGAACCTCGGCCTGTTTCGCTCGCCCGGTGCTCCGCACTTTTCGTCGAGCCCAATCCGCTTCTCCAGAGCATCACGGGGGCAGCACTGGATGGGGCACTAGGCGAGATCGTTTTCGTCGAAGATGCTGCGGGTGTGAAGGAGAGCCTTGCTGCAAGAGCCTTCGATTTCGTGATCCTCGACGCAGACGCGGTCGCGTCCGGGGAAATGAACCCGCGAGACATTCGGGACATGTGCGGCACCGTGCGCATCGTGATGATGCAACGGGACGAAGGTGACGGGCAACCGGCCGCCGGCTTGTCGCCGGACATCGACGCCGTCGTTGCGAAGGCATTTCCTCCCGTCGGCCTCGCCAGCGCTCTGGAGGCAGTTCTTCGATCGGATGACGATTGCTCCATTCCGGAGAAGGCCGCAGCCTGACATCAAGCCTTTATTAACCGTGCCCCGCTAAGGTGCGTACGTAACGAAAGGTTCTTCCCCGATGCGCGTGCTCTTCGTCGAAGATGACCCAATGAATCGCCGGGTGGTCAAGGACATGCTTAGCGTCGCAGGCGCCCAGATGGCCGAAGCGGAGGATGCGGAGTCCGGGCTGCGGATGATCGAGGAGGAGAGCTTCAACGTCATCCTGATGGATCTTCGGATGCCGGGGATGGACGGCATGACCGCGATCAAGCGGATCAGGGAGCGGGAGGACGACAAAGCGGGCCTCCCCGTGATCGTGGTGACCGCGGACACCGGTGCCCGGATCCGCGAGGACTGCATGGAGAACGGCGCCGACGAAGTTATCTTGAAGCCGGTGGCGATGAAGGCTCTGTTCGACGCGATGGGGAAGATGATCGTTCGCCATGCCAAGCGCGCCGCGGCCTAGCATCAGGCTCACGAAGGCGAGGACGTACACTCGGCCCGGTACCTCTAATCATCCTTAGCGCGAAATTAAGCGCGTTGATTCGGGCGGCCGTAAGGAGTCCGGCCCCAATTTGTCCCTTGAAATCAAAGGGGCGAATCGATGGGCACCAAGCGCGCACTTCTCTTGACGGGATCGATCCTGTGCGGCGCCTCGGCCGTTGCCGGACCCGCCGTCGCGCAGACCAGCGGGCAGGGCGGTTCGACATCCGTGGCCCAGGCAGCCAGCACGAAGGCTGCCAGGCCGGTGACACCCTACTACCGAACCATTCGCCCTTTTTACCGGAACATCCGTCCTTTCTGGGGCGACGTGAACCCGTTCTACCGCAACATCCGCGCCTTCTGGGGCGACGTGGATCCTTTTTACCGCAACATCCGCGCCTTCTGGGGTGAGATCGACCCGATCGTGTCGGCTCAGGCCGTGGGTGCGCCGCAATATGACAAGATCGGGGTCTTCTGGGAGGATCTCGGCAGTGATTGGACCGTGCTGAGCACGAATTGGGAAAAGGCCGGGACCTATTCCGCAAACCCGACCGGCTATGCGGCGATCGCGGGCCAGTTGAAGGCTATCATCACGAAGTCCGAGACCATGTGGGGTCCGGCGGTGAAGGCGAGTACGGGAGCGTCATTTTCTAAAGGCTTTGCCGAAGACGTGCTTGCCCGCTTCAAGATCGACCTGAACGATCCTTCCACTCTTGCGGCGCTCAGCCCGGCCGAGCAGTCCCACTTCTTCATCGACTGGTATGACGGCCTGATGAACTATTCGGGCACCGATCACGCCGACCACTGGATGAAGACGGTGAACTGGACTCCCTCGCTCACCCAGGTCCAGGGCGAGGGCAAGGACGCGGTCATCGGCCTGCTCGATTTCGTCGTCGCCGGCGACCAGGATATCCGCAACAACGTCGTCGCTTATGACGGCGTGTCGAGCTTCACCAATGGTCACGGTGCCGGTGTGGCGAGTCTGATGGTGGCCGCGCACGACGGGAAGGGGATCATGGGCATCGCGCCCGAGGCTTCCGTCGTCGCCTTCAATCCGTTCGACGACAGCGGAACGGCAGGATGGGAGGACATCACACGCGGGGTCGCCATGCTCAGCGGGAAGGCCGGTGTCGTCAACATGTCGCTCGGCACCCCCGGCTGGACCCTCGAGGGGGACTGGTCTCAGGTATTCTCGCATGCGAGCGTCGCACCAAACCTCAAGTCGACCGTGTTCGTGAAGGCCGCCGGCAATGATGGCATCACCCAGACCCAGAACATCAAGTGGGACTGGGCGAACAACCCCGCGCTCCTGGTTGTCGGCTCCGTCGACCCGACCGGCAAGATCTCGGAATTTTCCAATCGGCCCGGCGAGGCCTGCCTGCTCAACGCCACCGGCGCCTGCAGCGAGCAGAATAAGCTGAAATACCGGTTCGTGGTCGCCCCGGGCGAGTTGATCCTGGTCTCCGACGACCAGGGCGGCGTCACGCGGCAGACGGGCACCTCCTTCTCGGCGCCGATCGTCGCCGGCACCGTCGCGCTCCTGCTCGATCGCTGGCCCTGGCTTGCCAGCAATCCTCAGGCGACCGTCGACATCATCACCAGCACTGCCAAGGATCTTGGCGCCCCCGGCGTCGACGGCGTCTATGGCGCCGGACTGATCGATGTCGAAGCGGCGCAGTCGCCGAAGAGCTTCGACCAGCTCGTCTGGTACCAGTGGGACGGCAAGAAACCCGCTGAAAAGAGCGTCGACTCGGTTCAGAAGACGGTGACCCAGGCGGACACGTCCAAATGGGACTCCAAGGACATGTTCTTCTACACGTTCGAGAAGCTCGCCGGAGGCTCCCAGCGCGATTTCGCAATCCCGTTATCGTCGAAGCTGGTCGACCAGACCATCTACGTCAACGGCGCGAACGAGCAGTTCCAGGCCTATCTCTACGACCGCATGGTCGATTGGGTGAACGCGAGCGGCACCACGAAGAAGGGCAAGTTCACCAACTTCATCAGCAGTGGCGCACCGCTGCCGAACAAGCTCGGCATGAACCTGTCCATGTCGTTCGCGCCGAGGAGCGCCGCCTTCGGCTTCTCCCGGCACGGAGTCACTTATCAATCCTCCGTCCGTCTCGCGACTTTGTCCGACAGCTTCGGCATCCGGGTCGGCTATGGCGACGGCGCGGTGCTGCTGGGCGGCCGCGAGAGCTTTGGCCTGTTCTCGAGCTACGATTCCCGGACCGGCGGCGTGAACCCGGTCCTCGGCATGGCTTCCGGCGGCGCCTATGCGGGCGCCGACGTGGCGCTCGGCACGAGGACGACATTGACCGTCGGTGCCAGCGAGAAGGATCTCCACCTGCGCCGCGACGATCAGCCGCTGGAGCAATATGAGCTCTATCGCACGCTTCGCGACTACAAGGCGCACGGCCTCAATTTCGGGCTCAGCCACAAAGTGAGCGACGCCTTGATGCTGACCGCCAGCTACACGCAGGTGGGGGAGCGCAACTCGCTCCTCGGTGTCCAGTCGCTCGATCGCAACGATCTCGGAGAAGGTTCTACCACGGACGGCCTGACCGTCGGGTTCGATTACGACTTCGGCAGCGGTGTGAGCCTCGCGACCTCCGCCACGATCGGGCGCACCCGTGCCGGCGACAGCCGCCGTCAGAATATCGCTGTTTCCGACGGGGGCCTGCTGAGCACGGCGTCCGAGGTCGCCGTGGCCAAGGTCGGCCTGCTCGGCAAGTCCGATCGTGCCCGCCTCTCGGTCTCCCAGGCCATGCATGTGGAAAGCGGCAGCGTCGACCTCACGATGATCAGGGTCGTCGACCGGAATACCGGGGAGATCGGACCGGTCACGGAGCGGATCGGGGTCACCGCGGGAAAACGCCCGATCTTCACCGAATTTCTCTATGGTGCACCGATATTTAACGGTGGCGGTGAGATGAGTGCATTCGGCCGGTTGCAGCTCCAGGGCGACCGGCAGGATGCGCTCGAGAGTGACCTCGTGGTCGGCGGCCGCTTCAGGATGGGGTTCTAACAGGCCGGGCGAGGCCGCACAGGAGTAATCGTGACGTCTCGCGGGGTCGGTTCAGCTGCAGGGGATATGAGAACCGAGCGGGCGGTGGTGCTCTGCGGAGCAGTCGTCGCCGCTACCATTCTCGCGCGGCTCAATTTCTTCGAGATCTTCTGCCGCTTCTCCGCCGAATATGAGCGATTGCAGCTGGATGAGCTGCTGATCGGCGCGCTGACCTTCTCGGTCGCCGGCGCATGGCTCGCCTGGCGGACGAGCCGCAAGCTGACTTGTGCGTTGGCGGAGGTGCGGTGTCTCCAGGAGCAGGCTGTCGCGGCTGCCCGGCTCGATCCCCTCACCGGGCTGCCCAACCGGCGCGCGCTCACCGACTTCATCTCTCACGATGAAGATGAGTCGGCGGCGGTCGGCGCCCTTACCGTCCTGATCAGCGACCTCGACAACTTCAAGGAAGTCAACGACACCTACGGCCACCGTGCGGGTGATGTCGTTCTCCGGGAGATCGGTGCCCGGCTGCGGGCAATACAGACCGATCATGACGGTGTCCTGATCGTCAGGCTCGGCGGCGACGAGTTCGCATGTGTGGTGCGCCATTGCCGCGACAGCGATCTTGCCGAACGCATCGGACGGCGTATCCAGGATGCCGCCCGCCGCCCCATCGCCATTGGCGATCACGAACTGGTCGCCCTCAGCGCCTCCGTCGGCTCGGCCAGGCTGGTTCCCGGAACGTCGATCGACGACACCCTGAGCGCGGCCGACGCAGCGATGTACACCGCCAAGCGGCAGGAAGGCGACGCCAACCCCCGCAATGCGCAACGTGGCGACGAGCCGTTGCGAACATGGCGCCGGCGTCTGGTGGAGAAAGCATCCGCGCGCCCGTTCGGCGGCAAGGCGGGAGCCGCCTATGCCGTGGCGCTCAGCATCGATCGGTTCGCGGCCATGCGGGCGACCATCGGGCATGCCGCTGGAAGCCAATTGATGCGCGAACTGGTCGAGCGTCTCGCCGACGTCGGTCCCGAGATCGTCATCGACCGCATCGCACCCGATATGATCGGCCTCGCTTTCGAAGCAGCAAGTCCGGACGAGGCGTTGACGCTCGTCGAGCAGATCCATGCGGTGGCGGAAGGCCCGATCAGCGTCGGGGACCACGTCATCGACGTGACCGTGACGATCGGCTATTCCGGACCTGCCGGTATCGACGATCTGCGTGTCCTGATCGAGCAGGCCCAGATCGCCCTTGAACAGGCGAGAACGTCCCGACACCGACGGGCCTTGTTCAGCAAGACCGATTATGGTGATCCGTCGGACCGTCTCGCGCTCATGCGTGACATGCGCGAAGCGCTCGCGAACGGGGACATCACGCTCGCCTACCAGCCCAAGATCCGTGTTTCGGACAATCTGGTGGACGGCGTCGAGGCGCTCATTCGATGGACGAACTCTGTTCGGGGTTCGATTAGTCCAGACGACTTCGTCCGCATCGCGGAGGAGACGGGGGACATTCGCGACATGACCGAATGGGTGCTGCACCGCGCGATCGCCGACCAGGCGTTTCTCGGGCAGGCAGGCTTGCAATTGCCGGTCTACGTGAACGTCTCGGCACGACTCGTCGGAGACGAAGTGTTCATGCGGCGCATGCTCGACCTGATCGCAAGCGCGGAAGGCAGGATCGGCCTCGAGATCACGGAGACTGCGGTCATCGACGATCCGCAGAATGCCCTGGCCAATCTGCAGATGCTTGCCGATGCCGGTGTCCCGCTGTCGATCGACGATTATGGCGCCGGCATGTCGTCGCTCATCTACCTTAAACAGCTTCCGGTGCAGGAGCTCAAGATCGACCGGCAATTCATCACGCACCTCGCGGAGAGCCATCGCGATCCCTTGATCGTACGCTCGACCATCGACCTCGCGCACGGGCTCGGGCTTAAAGTCACTGCCGAGGGGGTCGAAACCGAATCCGCCCTTGCATTGCTCCGGGTGATGGGCTGCGATCTCGTGCAGGGGTTCGTGTTCGCGCCAGCGCTCGACCTCGACCAGCTGATCGCCTTCTGCACGTCGGCGCGGTCGAGTGTGTCTGCGGCACCACTTGCCTTCGGAAGCGCCAGCGGTTTCTGAGGCAGGCAAGGGCGGGGTTGATCATTGCTCCCGGTTCAGGTGTCGCTGCGAGTGTTCCTGGTGAGACGATGGCCGTGCGACAGCCACTGCATTTCCGGGCCGACCTGGACATGCCGGATTCCGATACTGCAAGCTTGCGCCTCGGCATTCGCTGTAGCTTGCGGCGGGATCCCCCGGCCGGTGCGATGAAGGCTCGATGCGGGGGCCCATCTGCACGCTCGGGAGCCGGCACGCGACTGTCGACCTCCGGTCTGGTCACGCCCACGCTCGTTACAGATTCGCAATGAGCGCCGTTCGAGGCGATTTGATCGGCGAGAATGGGCGCGGGATGGCCCGCGGTGCACTTTTCACAGCAAATGGCATTCTGGCTGCGCGACCAGGGTCCCCATGTTGGAGTGTCGTCAGCGCTGGGCTAGCGCGGAGCTGAGCATGGCCGCATCAGTGCCCGGGAGGAGACGGGCCAGGCTCAGGGGACCTCCTTCGCCGGCTGCGGGATGGTCACCACCTCGACCATGAGCCCGGTCTCGTCCCGAATTTCGATATGGCGTTCGGAGGCGAGGATGCCCTGCGCCAGGTCCTCGCGGGCGAGGATCTCTGCGCTTCGCGCGGCCTCGCGTCTGGCGGAGGCCAGGTCAGGCAGGTTCAAGCCGCCGACATCGTCATCCCGCTTGTCGCTCACGACATCGAAGAAAAATCTCGGCATAAGCTGCTCTCGGCCTGTTCCGACGAAGAACGCTCGATCGCCCATTTTGCTTCGCAGTTTCTGTCGGCTCGACCGGCGCCCGGGAGCGTAGATAACCGGACGATCCCGGCTGCCCCGCCTCGCTGCTCCTTCCGGTCCCGTTGGTCGGAACGGCGGCACCTCTTCCGTTATCGGCAATCGACTGAACGGTGGCGGGGCAGGTGGCGTACAAAGCGCCAGCGGGATACGCGGTCTCGTTGTCCAGTGCCTCCACTCGCGACTTCCGCGGGGTCGGCAGCCCGACCATGATCGTACCAGTGACGCGGCACATGCCTGTTCGGGTACCGGCCGTTGCCGTTCCGGCTTTACGCCTTACGGAAATGGCTGGTGGACGCCGCGCGCTCAACTGTGAAGGTTCAGCGGCCCTGCCGCAGGATGTTCGGGCCCGACCCTCGGCCAGCGCCTTGCAGCCGCCGACATCTTCGAAGAGACGCCGAAGCGAAGCTGGAATGCGGTCAGCTCCTCCTCGGCGATGCCCCAGAGCGACGGCTCGACAGGTTCGGCGATGCCGGGCGCGCCGTCCCCGATGATCACGGTTTCGGGCGGTATCCATTTCCTGGTGGCGATGCAGTAGAATATCAGGATCTGGGCACGGGTCGCCGGTCGCCTCTGCTCGAGCACGATGCCGAGGCGGTCCGAACTCAGCCGCACCACGATGCCTGGCGGGAAGACACCGATACTCTGCATGAAAACCGACAGGAGCGTGGGGTCGAATGTCCCCGCCCAGCCGTGCATTGCCGCCATCGCTTCCGCCGGCGACCAGGCATTCTTATAGGGCCGGTTCGAGGTCAGCGCGTCGTAGACGTCGCAGATCGCGCCCATGCGCGCGCCCAGACTGATCTTGTCGCCTCGCAGCCGGTGCGGATATCCGGTTCCGTCGACTTTCTCGTGATGGTGCCGGCAGACATCGAGCGCCACATCGGGCACGCCGCTCGCGCCGAGGAGCAGACGATAACCCTGTTCGGCGTGCGCCTGGATTGCCGCGAACTCCTCCTTGCTAAGCCGCGCCGGCTTGTTCAGCACTTCGGCGGCGATCTTCGCCTTTCCGATGTCGTGCAGCAGTCCGGCGGTGCCAAGGTCGGCGATGGCAGGAGGGTCGAGGCCGAGGTGACCCGCCAGGTTGACCATCAAGGCGCACACGGCGATCGAGTGGAGGTAGGTATATTCGTCCTTGGACTTGAGGCGGATTACCCGCAGGAAGGCGGCGCGATTGTTCTGGATCGCCGCTGAGATGTCCGCGACGACCGCCACCACAGCCTCAGACTCGATCGCCTTGCCCAGCCGCGCCCCATCGAACACGCCGCGCATGACCTCCTTGGATCGATTGACGACCAGGCTGGCCTCTGCGCGTGCCAGATCCTCCCTCGGCATCCCATCGGGCGTTCCCGATGCCGGTGCTTCCGACGGCGATCTGCCCACGGTGTTCGGCGGCTCAAAGCGTGCTACGCGACCTTCAGGCAAAACCGGCGCGACGTCCACCCCGCGCCCGGTGTCGATCATCAGCGCCGGAACCTTGCTGTCGAGCACTGCCTTCAAGTCAACCTCGGTCGAGATAAGCACCCGCCTCTTCCAGAAGGGATGATCGAACCAAGACCCCTCGAACGATACGACGAACATGCCCATTCGTGCCTGAGACGGATGGATTCGCTTCAGCGTCATGCCGCTTCCTCCGCCCCGCGCGGAAGACTGCGCAGATCGCCCGGCCCGGAATGCGGCCGCCCCCAGTAAAAGCCTTGTGCCTCATCGCATCCTTCCGCCCGCAGCAGGCGCAACTGCTCGGCGCTTTCCAATCCCTCTGCGAGCACGGGCACGGCGAGGCTTCGCCCGAGCGCCAGCACGGCCCTTATGATCGCCCGCGCCTGTTCGCTCCCCTCGGATTCGATCAGGAAGGATTTGTCGATCTTGATCTTGTCGAACGGGAACGAGTTGAGCGTGTCGAGCGACGAATAGCCGGTTCCGAAATCATCGATCGCGATGGTGACCCCGAGCGCCTTGATCTGACGCAGGATGTGGAGCGCACGCGCCTTGTCGGACACGATCGCAGTTTCTGTGATCTCAAGCTCGAGCCTTCGTGCAGGCAGGCGGGACTCCACCAGCGCCTCGGTGACGGTGGTGACGAGATCGACGTGCATGAGCTGGATTGGAGAAAGGTTGACGGCAACCCGCCAGGGCTCCGGCCAGCGGGCCGCCTGCTTGCAGGCCTCCCGAAGCGTCCAGGCGCCGATCTTGACGATCTCGCCGCTTTCCTCGGCAATCGGGATGAACTCGGCCGGCGATATCGAGCCTTGGCGAGGATGCTTCCATCGCAGCAGCGCCTCATAGCCGGTCACCCTCTCGGTCGGCACGTCCTTTTGCACCTGGAAGGCAAGGCTGAGCTCGTTGCGCGCGATCGCTTCGCGCAAGTCATTGGCGAGAACACGCCGTGCTCGGGCGGCTTCGTCCATCCCCGGCTCGTAATAGCAGACCTGGGCGCCAAGCGTTACTTTCGCCCGGTACATGGCGAGATCCGCATTGTTGACGATCTGCTCGCACGTGCTGCCATCCTGCGGATAGATAGCGACGCCGAGACTTGCACCCGGGTTCACCACCACCGCATCGAGTGCGATCGGTTCGCCGAGGGCCTGTTCGAGGCGCTCGAGGAAGTCGGCCAGCGCGACGTCGTCGGCGAAAGGTTTCATGGCCGCGAATTCATCGCCGCCGAAGCGCGCGACCATTTCTTCACCGGATATCGCCCTGCCAAAGCGATCGGCGAGGATGCGCAGCACGCGGTCGCCGGTGGCGTGACCATGAGCGTCGTTCACCTCCTTGAAGCGGTCCAGATCGATCCCGATCACGGCCACCTGACCGCCTTCGCTCGCCGCTCTTAGAACCGCCGCATCCAGTTTCTCGACAAAGTGCACGCGGTTAGGGAGACCGGTAAGGTTGTCGTGCAGAGCCATGTGCTCGATGCGCATCTCCGCGAGCCGGCGTTCGGTGATGTCGTCGAACGTGGTAACCCAGCCGCCTTCCTCCATCGGTCGGTGTGCGATGGAGAGGATGCAATCTTCGGCGAGTTGGACGACGAGGGTTCCTCCCCCCGGCTGCGCGATGCACTCACGATGACGCGAGAGGACCTCGGCCATTCTGGTGTCGGTGACGGCACCGCCGCATCTCTTCTCAAGGCCGGCGCGCAGGAGCAGCGCGAATGGCGTGCCAGCCGGACAATCCTCCTTGGTGACGCCGAACAGATGACCTGCGCGTGCGTTCGCGATCACCAGTTTCTCGTCCGCGCCGAACAGGCAGAGGCCCTGGTGCATGTTGGAGAGCGCGGCATCCAGGTTCTGGGTCAGCGCGCGCAGATGGTCCTGGTCTTCCTTGAACCTGGTCATGTCCCGGGTGATTTTGGCGAAACCCCGGAATGCTCCCCGTTCATCGTGCACCGCCTCGATCGTGACATGCGCCCAGAAGCGGGAGCCGTCCTTGCGGTAACGCCAGCCTTCGCCGTTGAATTTCCCCGACCCGCGCGCCGCAGCGAGGGACGCCGTGGGGAGACCTGCTGCACGATCGTCGGACGAATAGAAATCGGCAAGGTTGAGCCGGCACGCCTCGCCCACGGTGTAGCCTTTCAGCCGTTCGGCGCCGGCATTCCAGCTCACCACGTTGCCGACGTCATCGAGCATGTAGAGCGCATGATCGCTGATGCCCTGAACAAGCACCCGGAACTCGCGTTCACTGGCCGCGATGGCAGATCTCGTGCGGGCGCTGAACAACGAGACAAGAAGGGCGAGCGTGAGCACGA